>VGYY01000225.1 GCA_016872815.1 Planctomycetota bacterium | reverse complement strand
CGGGCGGCGTCGCGGGCGGCGGCGCCGGCCGCGGATCCTGCGCCGCGAGCCACGTCGCGACCGCGAGCAGCAGCGTCGGCAGGGTCATGAACCGGCTCCCGGAAGGCCGGCGTGCGCCGTGCGCCAATCCTCGATCCGTCCGGCCATCTCGATCAGTTCCAGTCCGTCGAAGGGCGAATCGGCCGGTCGGTCGCGCGGCAGGAGGCCGTGGAATGCGAGATCGCGCACGCATCCGCGCGGCTGGCCGGGGAAGAGCAGCCCGGTCACGCCGCGCTCCACCGGGAGGAAGCGGCAGACGGCGACGGCCAGCAGTCCGAGCGAGGCGGCGTCGTCGGCGGCGCGCGCATCGTCCGCCGCGAGCCAGCCGCGCTCGATCGCCTTCGCGCGCCGTGCCGCGAAGCTCGCGTGGTCGGCGCGGCCGTCCGCCAGCAGGAACAGCGCATGGAGCGCATCGTCGGCGGTCACCCGTCGCACCCCCTCGAGCGACTGCCAGAAGGCGAGCTCGTCGCGGACCAGCGCCGTCTGCGCCACCAGCGGAGGGCCGACGCGCGGGGTCGCGCAGCCGGCGAGGCCGCAAGCGAGTACCGCCAGCGCGAGGCGCGGCGTCCGCCGCCGGGGCGGTTCAGAACGCATAGGTCACGCCTCCGAAGAGCACCTGCCGCGTGCCGTCCTCGCCGTCCGGCATCGCGCTGCCCGGCAGGAACAGGCCGAGGCGCGCCGACAGCGTGAGGTCGGGCCGCACGTTCCAGTCGAGGCCGAGGTCGATCTCGCCGCCGATGAACCGTTCGCGCAGCGTGGGCAGGTTGATCGGCGCGTCGGGATCGAGCTTGGCGAAGAGCCAGGCGCTCGCCACCGCGCGCAGCCGCTCCATGCGGGCGTCGCCGCGCCACGGCGAGGTCTCGAGGCCGGCTCGCAGCATGAGCAGGTTCGACGGATCGGGCGCGAGCGCCAGCCCGGTGTCGAGGAAGCCGAAGCCATTCCAGCCGCGGTCGGTGGTGCCGGTCCGGTTGCCGCCGAAGGTGTCGGCGGCGTCGAGCCGGTCGTCGTCGCCCGAGGCGGCGAGCAGATCGGCATCGATGCGGCTGCGCGCCGCATCGCCGAGCGACCATGACGCGCCGCCGGCCAGCGCCCACGCGAGGATCGCCTCGCGCCGCTGCGGTCCGGGGGTGCCGGCGCCGGAGATCGGGCTCGACAGCCCCTTGCCGGTCTCGAGGTCGAACTCGACGCGCCAGCTCGCGGTGGCGGAGAGCGACCCGCGCGCGCCGATGCCCCAGTAGGTCGAGTCGTAGTCGAACGTCGTGGGATAGATCTGGCCGAGGCCGTCGATGAACGTGGTCTCGTCACGGTCGTTGCGGTCGGTCTGGCGGATCAGGTGGACGAACGGCGTCACGTCCCGACCGCGCCCTTCGATCGCCAGCGCCAGGAACCGGCGCTGGGTGTGGGTGTCGAAGCTCGGTCGCGAGGCGTCGAAGTCGATGAAGTCGTTCACCGGCGTGTCGGCGGCGAGCAGCGTCAGCTCGAAGCCGTCGCGTGGCAGCGTCGCCCGCACGCCGGTGAGCGTGCCGGACAGCGCGACGCCGTTGCCGACCTCGACGTGCTGCTTGCCGAGCCGGGCGCGCACGGGGTCGCCGGCGTACTCGTACCACCAGCGCTCGCCGAGCGGCTCGCGCAGGTCGTCGCCCTGGCCGTCGAAGTCGTCGCCGCTGTTCCAGTCGTCGTAACGCAGCTTGAGCCGCCCGAAGAACCGGTGGCGGCCGTCGAACTCGGCGCGCACCCACGCGCGCGCATCGGTCTGCCGCAGGATGTGCGCCCTGCTCTCGGCGTCGTCGATCGCGAACGCCGAGAAGCCGAGCGAACCGCCGAAATCCCACTGCGTGCGCTCGGCGAGCGGCGCCGCCGGATCGGGCTCGAATCGCGACGTCGCGTCGAGTTCGCGGAGCCGCCGTTCGACGCGCTGCACCGCGTCCTCGGCGACCTGCGCCGGCACCGCGCCGGCCAGCATCGCCAAAGCCGCCGCCGCGAGAGGGAACCGTCCGGGCTCCATGGATCCTCCTGACCTCTGCGGGGCGAGATCGGCCCGCAACGCGCAGAACTAGCGCTTCCGCCTCAACCGGAATCGCTCAAGCGGCCGATCTCCCGTGGACAAGTCCGAGGGGAGATCCACGTGACCCACGCCGCGTCGGCCTGGGCCGGCACCCGTGCCGTCCTGCGCCATGTCCTGCGACTGTCCGTCCCGTTCGCGCTCGGGCTGCTGCTGTCGCAGGCGGGCTGCTCCCCGTCCTCGGCCGACGGCGATCTCTCCGGCCTGATCGCGCCGCCGTCGGTCTCGGTGCTGTCGGCCGACCCCGACGCGGTCTCCGCCGGCGTCCGCCGCCTCTCGCCGAGCGCATTCCCCACGGACGCCGAGTACTTCACCGACCCCGTGCACGATCTCACCTTCGATCGCGCCAGCCAGGAGATCGACGCCGTCAACGAGGTGCTCTGACTGCTGCAGCAGGCGCGTTACGGCGAGCTGTTGAACCGCGGCGTCTACCTCGCGCGCATCGACCGGCAGCAGTGCGATCCCTCGACCGGCACGACGTCGCAATCGGGTGCAACGGTCGCCTACGAGGACTGGATCGTGAGGAGCCTGCGGCGCAATTCGCTCGACCCGCAGCGGGTCGAGCTGTGGGTGCCGCTGCTGCAGCCGCAGCGCGGCGGGGGTTTCCAGACGCTGTTCGCGACCCTCGACCTGCGCTCGGCGGCGTCGGAGACGCAGCCGTACGGCGCGTTCGAGCTCGACTTCGCCGGCACCGTGCCCTTCGGCGATCCGCGTCAACCGATCCACTGCGGTCGCATCGCCACCAAGCCGATCGTCGGGGGCCGGACCGGCTTCACCTTCTTCGAGCTGCGGGGCGACCTGTCAGCCCTGCCGACGCCGGGCGAGGGACACCACCTGATCCAGGCGCACGTCGATCTCGCCCTGGACCGCACGAGCGGAGTGGCGCGGGTATCGCGGCAGGAGCGGCGCAACGACCTGCAGCTCGGCGACACCGCGTGCTGACCAAGGACTTCCGCCTCGCCTTCGACTCCGCCACGCTGGTCCGCCGGGAGGACCAGGGCCCGGTCGTCGCGCTGTCGCGCACGCAGTTCCTGAGCCACACCCGGCGCTAAAACCTCTACGTCGACGACAGCGCGAACGGCACGCTCGGCGAGCGGGTCCGGCTCAAGACCGGGATGGCGATCCAGCTTCCGGGCGGCGTCCACGGGTTCATCAGCCCCTTCGGGCTGCAGCTCCCCGGCAACGCGATCGCGGTCGACGGCGATCCGGTGCAGGAGGACGCGCCGGGCGGCAAGTCGTTCACGCTGCGGCGCGCGCCCGGCAAGCTGATCGAGTGCCGGCGCGAGACGACGCCGCTCTCGACGCTGGTGGGCGCGGTGTTCGAGTGGGTCGAGCCGTGGGTGTCCGGCAACCCGCCGCCCAATCGCTTCCGGCTGGCCTGGAACAGCGTCGATTTCGACGCCTTCGAGCAGTTCGATCCGACCCTCGGAGCGTGGGTGCCGATCACGCCGTTCGTCGTCTCGCTGACGCAGCATCCGGTGCTGCGGCTCGCGTCGATGCGGTTCGGCCGCAACTGCTCCGCCCGGTTCGGTGACCCCGAGCTTTCCTGGTACACGGAGCGCGTGGCCAGCGGTGACGAGGGCTGGTTCGGCGGACAAACCGAGATCCAGCTGTTCGGACTCCTCGATTGCCTGCGGCCCCAGCTGACCGCGGCCGAGGTCGAAGCGGGCGACATTCACCTGCCGCCGGCGTCGGACGTCACGCTGCCGCACGTCTACCGCTTCGTACGGGCCGACCGCGTGCTTCACCACGACGACTCGGTGCTCGGCCTGCGGCCGACGACGCTGGCGCCGAACGAGGTCCCGACGTCGGGGCCGTTCGTCGCCGGCATGCGCAGCGGTCCGCTGGTACAGGACCTGACCTCGTTGACGCAGCTCGACGACATCTACGACGTGCCGGTCTACTTCGTGTGGCAGACGGGCGCCCTCGAGAGCAGCCACTGGGCCGGCCTCGCCGACGATCAGGGGCAGGTGGTGGCCTTCGATCCGCCGCTGCAGTTCGGCTACACGCACACGCAGGTGAACGACGCCAACAACGATCCCACGTTCGACGGTCAGCAGTTCCTCCTCGAGTACCGCGGCGACGGTCAGCTGTTCGGCATCCCGTTCGTCCCGGTCGACACCGACCAGGATGGGCAGCCCGATCACCAGGTGCCGCTCTTCTCCATCGCCGACGGCGTGGCGGTGGGGCCGGGCGGGATCGGCTGGGTCGTGCGCGCGGTCGAGCGCGAGCTGGTGCTCCAGCCGGCGGTGGGCGGCCCGCCCTCCGGGCTCGATCCGGCGCTGGCCGACCAACTCGTCCTGCCCGACGGCGGCTTCTACCGCACGCCGGACATCGGTCCGGTCCCGGCTCTCGCCGGCACGCCGGCGGTGGTGGGCGGCGAGATCCAGGCGGTGAAGCGCCGCTGATCGGCGAGTAACCTCCGCGCTCTGGGTCGCCGCGAGGAACCGCTCCCGGCACCGGCGGAGGCGGCGATGCGGCAGTCAGCGACGGCGCGGCGGGACGATGCGATGCGACATGCGCCGCTCGCGGTGGTGCTCGCGCTCGCGGTGCCCGGCTGCGCCACCGACCGGGCGCGCGAGCGTCCCGCCGGATCGGGCGGCTTCGAGCGGCGCGAGCGCCCCGATTCGCGCGCCGAGCATCGACTCGAGATGGAGGCGGCGTGGCGCTGGCTGGCGCAGCGCTACGACGGCGACGGCGACCAGCGGATCACGCTCGCGGAGCACGGCCGCGGCGAGGCGGCGTTCGCGCATCTGGATCGCGATGGGGATGGCGCCGTGACGGCCGCCGACCTGGTCTGCGACGCGATCCTGCCGCCCGACCTCGGCATCCCGCTGCTGCTGCCGCAACTGGTGGGCGGGCCGTCGGTGGAAGCGGTGCCGATCGGGCAGCTGGTCGCGGCGCTGCATGCGCTCGACCAGAGCGGCGACGGGCGCGTCGGTCGCGGCGAGTTCCAGGCGCGCTACGGCTGGGGCGCGATGGCCGGCGTCGACGGCTTCGGCACGCTGCTCGCCGGCATGGACCGCGACGACGACGAGCTCCTGTCGCTGCCGGAGCTGTCGTCCTGGCTCGCCGCGCGCGATCTTGACGGCGACGGGCTGCTGGCCATGCGCGAGCGCGACGTCGCCGGTCCGCCGCTGCGCACCGGCTTCATCCCCCCCGAGGAGCGCGAGCCCGCGCCCGACTTCGCCGCGGTCGATCTCGCCACCGGCCAGACCGTGCTGCGCAGCGCGCTGCAGCGGCGCCGGCCGATGGCCCTGATCTTCGGCAGCTTCACCTGAGGCCCGTTCGCGCGCTCGGCCGGTCGGCTGGGCGAACTCCATCGGCAGGGCCGCCGCGTCGCCGATTTCTTCCTCGTCTACATCCGCGAGGCGCACGCCGTCGATTCGGCCTGGCCGATGGGCGCGCCTGACGGCAGCGTCGTCGAGGAGCCGATCAGCCTCGACGAGCGCTGCGAGAACGCGCGCCGCTGCAAGGAGGCGCTGGGGCTCGGCGAGCTGCCGGCGCTGATCGACCGGCTCGACGGCGCCGCCGACCGGGCGTACGAGGCGTGGCCCGACCGGATGGTGCTGATCGATGCCGACGGACGCATCGCGTGGCGGTCGGCCCCCGGCCCGTTCGGCTTCGAACCGGCCGAACTGCGCGTGGCGCTGCAGCAGGAGGTGCGCCGGGTCAGGGCGCTCGAGGCGACGACCCCGGCGTCGGCAGCGGACGAAGCGGGCGCCATCACGACGGGGACCGAGGGATGAGCGAGTCGCGTTACCTCGCCGACATCAAGGCCGAGCCGCGCGAGCTCGCCGCGCTGCTCGATCGCCTGTCGCGCTCGCCGGCGCGCGAGGCGATCGCGCGCGGCGCCGAGCGACTGCGCGCGGCGCCGCTGCCGCTGCTGGCGGGGATGGGCTCGAGCTTCCACGGCGGCCACGCGCTGCAGGCGCTGTTCGACGCGGCGGGCCGTCCGGCGCGCAACGTCGACGCCGGCGAGCTGCTCCATTTCGCTGCGCTGTCGCCCGGCGCGACGGTGCTGTTCCTCTCGCGCAGCGGCCGCAGCGTCGAAATCGTCGAGCTGCTGCGGAAGGCCGGCGCGGCGCAGGCGACGCGCATCGGCGTGACCAATGACCGCGAGTCGCCGCTCGCGCGCGAATGCGATCCGGTGGTGCTGCTCGAGGCGCCCTTCGATCACAACGTCTCGGTCACGATGTACAGCGGCGTCGCGCTCGCCGCCGCCGTGATGGTGGCGCAGTCGCTCGGGACCTGGCGGGCGGAAGCGTCGATCGAGCTGCAGCGGGCGCTGGCGGATGCGGAACGGCGCCTGCCGGCGTGGCGCACGGCGATCGCCGCGTCGACCTTCGTCACGCGCGATGCGACCACGCTGCTCCTCGCCCGCGGACCCGGGATGGCCGCGGCGCTCGAGGCGCGCCAGCTGTGGGAGGAGGCGGCGAAGCACCCCGCCACCGCGCTCTCGACCGGCGCCTTCCGGCACGGACCGAACGAGGTCGTGGCGCCGGGCTGTCGCGTCGTGCTGTGGCTGGCGGCGGGCGAGCGGCTGCGGGCGCTCGACCTCGCGCTGGCGGAAGATCTGCGGCGGGCCGGCGCCAGGGTGGCGCTCGTCGGCGCCGACCTGCCGCCGGGCGCGGCCGACCTGCCGCTCGAGCTCCCGCCATTGCCGGCGGCGTGGCAGTTCCTGGTCGAGCTGATGCCGGTGCGCCTCGTGGCCGAGGCCGTCGGACGCGCGCGCGGCGTCGATTGCGACGTGTTCCGCCACTGTCCGTTCGTC
>VGYY01000224.1 GCA_016872815.1 Planctomycetota bacterium | reverse complement strand
CCGCCGCCTGCGCGCCCTGGTGGCGCCGCACATCGACTTCCACCGCGGCGGTGCCGGCTACGGCTGCGCCTACGCGGCGCTGCGCGATCACGAGCCGCCCGAGGTCGTGGTGCTGCTCGGCACCGGACATGCCGCGGAAGGCGGCCGCTTCATCGCCACGGCCAAGGGGTTCGAGACTCCGCTCGGCCGCCTCCCGGTCGACCGACCGATCCTCGGCCGGCTGGAGGCCGCGCTCGGCGCGGGGCTCTTCGCCGGCGAGGCCGCCCATCGGCGCGAGCACTCGCTCGAGCTGCAGGCGGTGTGGCTCGCTCACCTGTTCAAGGCGGCGCCGCCGGCGATCGTGCCGATCGTGGCGACGAGCTTCGACGACCTGTTCGAGCCGGGCGCGGGACCGCTCGAGGAGCCGTCGGCGGGTCCGTTCCTGCGGGAGCTGCGCGCGACGCTGCAGATGGAGCGACGGCGCGTGCTGCTGCTGGCGGGCGCCGACTTCGCGCACGTCGGTCCGCGCTTCGGCGACCGCGCGAAGCTCGCGGCGCCGTTCCTCGCGGAGGTGCGCGCGCGCGATGCGGCGGCGCTGGCGGCGCTGGTCACCGGCTCGGCCGCGGGCTTCCTCGCCGCCGTGGCCGCGCACCGCAATCGCGACCGCATCTGCAGCGTCGCCAGCCTGTTCGCCCTGCTGTTCGCCGCCGACGCGAACGACGGCGCGCTCCTCGTCTACGATCAGGCGGTCGATCCGGAGGGCGAGCTCGCGGTCACCTACGCGAGCGCAGCGCTCTACGGCGACTGCGACGATCCGCGTGGGCTGCCGCCCGCGCGCACCCCTGCGCTGGAGCGACCCGAGTGACCTCTTGCACGCGTGACGTGCTGCAGACGACCGTCCGCGAGGTCGCGGCGATCGGCCGTGATGCCTGGCGGCTCACGGTCGCGCTGCCGGCGCCGCTCGCGACTCCGCTTGCGGGCGGCCACTTCTTCATGCTGCGGACGGCGGGAGCCGACTTCCCGTTCCTCAATCGGCCCTTCAGCGCCCACGCCGCCGGTCCGGACGGTCGCGGCCCGGAGCTCGTCTTCCTGTTCAAGACGGTCGGGCGCGGCACCGGCTGCCTCGCGCGTCTGCGGGTCGGCGAGGCGGTGACCGCGATCGGTCCGCTCGGCCAGCCCTTCCCCGACCCGCGACCCGGCGAGACGACCGTGCTGGTCGCCGGCGGCGTCGGCCTGCCGCCGCTCCATCTCTGGCTGGAGCGCCGCCGGCAGCGCCGGCTCGGCGGGGCCGCGCTGCTGCTCTACGGCGCCCGTTCGCACGACCAGTTGCTCGAGCTCGCCTCGGCGCAAGCGCTCGGCGTCGAGGTGCGGACGTCCACCGACGACGGCAGCCACGGCCTGCATGGCCGCGTCGATCGGCTGCTCGAAGGGACCCTGGCCGGGATCGCCGGGCCGGTGCGCATCCTCACCTGCGGCCCCGATCCGATGATGGCGGCGGTGACTCGCGTCGCCGCGACGCGGGGCGTGCCGTGCCTCGTCTCGCTCGAGACCGTGATGGCGTGCGGCTTCGGCGTCTGCAACGCCTGCGCCGTCCCGATCGCCGACGGCGACGGGCGGCTTGCCCGCTACGTGCGCGCCTGCATCGAGGGGCCGGTGATGGACGGCAAGCCGGTCCTCTGGCAGCACGCGACACACTGAACTATCGTCCCGCCCCTTCGATTCCGCGCCGGACGGCAGGTCCGCGGCGCGCCCGTCCGCCAGGAAGACGAAACGACATGGCCAGCGAGACCGCGTCCCTCGAGCGATTGACCTTCGCCCTGCAGCGCGCGATGGAAGGCACCGTCGGCAAGCGCAACCCGCCGCCGTTCGTGCTGGACGATGCGCGCCAGTCGGCGCTCGACGCGGTGGTCGCGCTGGCCGGGGCGGACGGCAAGCTCTCGCAGAAGGCGTACGACGCGCTGAACGACGAACTGCCGGCCGACCTGCGCGCGTGGCTGCTCGAGCTGCCGTCGTTCCTCGCCAAGAAGGGACGCAGGGAGCACGGCGAGGAACTGTGCAGCCGCTACGCCGGGCTGTTCGGCGAGCCCTACCTCGCCGCCGAACGCGCCGTGGTGGCGTGGGAGTCGGGCGCCAAGGAGGACGGTCGCAAGGCGCTCGAAGCGGCGCGCGCCGCCCACCCCGACCATTGCTGGCCCGAACTGCGCAGCGGCTACGTGCAGGAGCAGGACGGCTACCTCGATTCGGCGCAGCACCACTTCGAGGTCGCGGTCGAGAAGGCGCGCAAGGGCGCCGACAAGAAGAACCTCCGCTTCAGCTGGGACGGACTGGTCCAGTTCTGGCACAACAAGGGCGATCGCAACAAGGCGGTCTCGCTCTCGCGCGAGATGCTGAAGGAGTGTCCGGAACTCGAAGAGGAGCTGCGGGTGGAGACGCTGCGCGCGGCGCCGAAGGCCGGGCGCAACGATCCCTGCAGCTGCGGCTCGGGAAAGAAGTGGAAGAAGTGCTGCGGCGCGAAGTGACGCGCGCCGCTCAGCGCCAGCGCGCGACGGCGACGTAGAGCTCGCCGAAGACCGTCGGGCTGCCACGCGCCGGCAACGGCGCGAGCCACGCCTTCTCCGGGAACAGCGCGGCCGCCATCGCCACCAGTTCGCGCGCCAGCGGATCGACCGTCGGATCGGGCACCGGGCCGGTCGCCTGCGCCAGCAACAGCCCCGATTCGAGGTACGGCCGCGACGCCTCGATCAGGTCGCCGAGCGAGCGCCGCAACGCCGCGGCCCGGCTCGGATGGCCGAGGTCGATGCCGCTGCGCACCAGGGACCAGTAGCTGCTGATCGTGTGATACGCGGTCAGCGCGTGATAGGCCATGCGCGAATCGGCCGGATGGTCGATCAGGTCGATGGTGGTTCCCCATGCCAGTCCATCGGGCCAGCCGCGGGCGAGCCACGTCGCGGCGTTGTCGGGACTGCGGATCGCCACCGCGACCTGCGGCAGCAGACCGACGAGGCCGGTGCCCTGCCCGCTGCCGCCGACCAGTGTCGCCGGATTCAGTGCGCGGCCGTCATCGAGGAAGCGCCGGAGCCGACGCTCCGCCTCCGCCACCGGGATCAGCGTCGGATCGGCATGGGCGACGCGGAGCAGGAACAGCGCCGCATGCAGGCCCGACTGCGCCGTGGCCGCAGCGTGGTTGGCGCGAACCCAGCTCGTCCGGCTCCACCAGTCCAGGACACGGTCCTGGAAGACGCGCGCGAGGTGCACGGCGGCCGACTTCGCGGCCGGGCTGAGCACCGGCCAGCAGTGCTCGGCGGCGCGCAGCGCCCCGCGGAATTCGCGATGGTAGATGCTCGGCTCGCCACCGACTGAATCGCCGCTGCCCATCGGCGGCCGGTAGTTCTGCCATGGCCGCAGGTGGTCATCGACGCGCAGCGCATAGGCCACGTTGCCGGTGGCCAGCCACGCGAGGCTCAGCGCCTCGACCAGGTCGTTCCAGTCGCCGAGGAAGCCGAGATCGAGCGCCTGACCGGGCGGCACCGCCCGGTTGAAGCGCCGGTCGATCAGGTGGCGTCCTGGCAGGATCGTCAGCACCGGGTCGCCGAGCCGGGCGTGGCCCTCGGCGAGGCTGCGCATTGCCGCGAGCGGCGTCCCGTTCGGCTCGATGACCAGCCGCAGCAACTCATCCGGGGTGAGGCCGAGGACGACGCCCGGTGGCGGTACGCCGCCGCCGAGGTCGGGGAGCGGCGCCGCGTGCGGCGGCGGCGGTTGCGGCGTGCCGTGGGTGGCGCCGGTGCCGCCGCCGGGACTGTCTGGCGTCTGACCGACCGCGATGGCGGCGAAGGCGAGTCCGACGCATCCAGCGAGAAGCGAGCGCACCATCGAACTTCTCCAAACGGCAGCGACCGCGGCTCGGACCGCCAGCCACGAGGCGCCTGATGTTCGACGAACGGCGCCGACTTGTGACGGGTCTCGTGACCGCTCTGGGACGGCCGGCGCTGCCACCGGCGGCCACGAACGCGCATACTTTACCGCGGACCCGACAGGATGGCGTGGCCGTGCGCGCGCCCGCCCGGAGCGCGCGCGTGATCGAAGTGGAAGGCTTCTCGAAGAGCTACGGCGGCGACGGTGCCGACGCGGTCATCGACCTGTCATTCACGGTCGCGCCGTCCGACATCCTCGGCCTCGTCGGCCCCAACGGCGCCGGCAAGACGACGACGCTGCGCGCGCTGGCCGGGATGCTGCGGCCGACCGCCGGCCGGCTGCGCATCGGCGGCTTCGACGTCGTGCGCGATCCGGTCGCCGCCAAGCGCCGCCTCGCGCTCGTGCCCGACACGCCGAATCCCTACGAGATGCTCACCGTGCGCGAGCACCTCGAGTTCGTGCGGCTCGCCTATGGCGTCCCGGCCGGGGTCGACGTCGAGGCGCTGCTCGAGCGCTTCGAGCTGGCGCCGAAGCGCGACGCGCTGTGCGGCTCCCTCTCGCGCGGCATGCGGCAGAAACTGGCCATCTGCTGCGCGCTGCTCCATCGTCCGGCCGCGCTGCTGCTCGACGAGCCGCTCACCGGCCTCGACCCGCACGGCACGCGCGTGATGCGCGACGTGATCCGCGACGCTGCGGCACTCGGTACCGCGATCATCGTCTCGTCGCACCAGCTCGAACTGGTCGAGCGGGTCTCGTCCCGCATCCTCGTGCTGAAGAAGGGGCGACGCGTCACCGAAGGCACGCTGGAGGAGGTGCGGGCCGCGGCCGCGCTCGGACCGGAGGCGACTCTGGAGGAGGTCTTCTTCCGGCTGGTCGAGGGCGAGCGGACCGGCCCGGCGCCGGAGGGCGCCACGGAGCGTGCTGCGTCGTGATTTCGCTCCTGCTGCGGCTGTGGTGGCTGCGCCAGCGCGGGTTGCTGCGGCAGTTCGCGCTCTCCCTCCGCCAGCCGACGCGCCTCTTCGGGGTGCTGGCGGTGGCGGCGGCGATCGGCTTCATCACCTTCGTCTCGCTCGGCGGAGCGGAGGAGAGCCATCGCGCCACCGAGTTGTCGCGCGACTCCTTCGCGCTGCTCTGCTCGATGCTGTTCGCCATGGCGGTGATCGGCGGCTTCGCGCAGGAAGGTCCGCGCTTCACGCCTGCCGACGTCGACTTCCTGTTCCCGGCGCCGTTCACCCAGCGCCAGTTGCTGGTCTGGCGGCTGTTCCAGCTCTGGCCGCCGACGCTGGTGACCACCCTCTTCCTCGGCCTCGCCTTCGGGTTGCGGCTGCCGCAGCCGGGCCGCTTCCTGGTGGCGATGGCGCTGCTCCAGCTCAGCGCGCTGCACCTGCAATTGCTCATCGCGGTGGCGATGGCACGGATCTCGGACGGCGTGGCGCGGCGGCTGCGCCGGGGCGCGCGGGCGGTCGCGCTGCTGTTCCTCTTCGGCGGCGTCGCCTGGGTGGTGTCCAGGGTGGCGGTCGGCGGCGGCCTGCGCGGCGTGATCGCGCCGCTGGTCGACGCACCGGTGATCCGGGTCGTGCTGTTCCCGGTGGCGGCGTGCGTCGACTTCGTCTTCGCCTCGACTCCGACGGCGCTCGGGTTGGCATTGGCCCGCCTGCTCGCCGCGGCCGGCGTGACGCTCTGGGTCCTGCTGGCGCTGAAGGTCGACTTCCTCGAGGACTCGGTGGCCACCACCGCCCGCCTGGCGCGCGCGATGGCGCTGCGCCGGGGCGGGAGCGTCGCGATGGAGGAGGCGGCGTCGGGCGTGACGCCGCGCCGCCGACTGTCGTTGCCGCCCGTTCCGCTGCTGTTCCGCGGCGCGGGAGCGCTGGTCTGGAAGAACGCGCTGGTGATGGCGCGCTCGTGGCAGACCACGGTGCCCGGCATCCTGATCGGGTTGCTGGTCGTCGTCCCCGGCATCTGGGCGGCGATGAAACAGGAGGCCTCGCTGAACGTCGCCATGGCGTCGCTGATCCCGGCGACGATCTTCTGGTCGAACGCGCTGGCCTTCGACCTGCGCCGCGACTTCGACCGGCTCGACGAACTGCGCGCGCTGCCATTCCGGCCGTCGGCGCTGGTGCTGGCCGAGCTCCTGCTGCCGTGGCTGTTCGGCGTGCTGCTGCAGGAGACGCTGCTGCTGGCGATCGTGCTCGCGCGTCCGGTCGACCGTGAACTCCTCGTCGGCGCGGTCGCGGCGATGCCGCTGCTGATGTTCACCGCGCTGGTGATCGACAACCTCGCGCTGTTCCTGTTCGCGCCGAAGGGCGTCGGCGCGGGGCGAGGCGGCGTCGCTCCCGGCCAGGCGCTGCGGCCGATCGCGTGGCTCGCGTCGGTGGCGCCGGGGGCCGTGGCGTGGTTCCTCCTCGTGCGGGCGGGCGCGCCGCCGGTCGCGGCGATCGCCGTCGGCGTCGCGATCGACCTCGTGATCGCGCTGCTGCTCTTCTTCCTGCTGGTGCGGCTGTACGAGGCGCGCGCGTCCGCGGCGAACTGAGCAGCGCCGCGTTCAGCGACCGCGCACGATCACCTCGTGGCGTCCGGCGGGCACCACGATCCCGCAGGCGTGGCCGAAGACCGGCTCGATGCGGATCGGTGCGCCGTCGAGCTCGGCGCGGAAGTGGTCGCAGCCGCGCCGCATCGTGCCGAGGATGAAGCGCAGCGGATCGACCGGGCCGAGCCAGGTCACGCCGACCACCAGCAGCGCCGGCCGCGGCACGTCGACCGTCGCCACCAGCTGGAGATCGAACGCCGACGGTCGCCGCCGCTCGCCGGGCGCGGCCGCCAGCGGCTCGATGCGCCAGTCGAGTCGGTCGGTCGGCAATGGCGCGACCAATCCTGCGAGCGGTCGCTCGATCAGCGCCGTCGCCAGCGGATCGGCCAGCTCGCGCGTGCGCGCGACGGCGGCGGTCTCGAGGAGGAAGGGCGCCAGCGTCGCGTGCGGTGCGGCCGGGGCCGCCAGCAGATCGAAACCGCCGGCGAGGAAGACCGCCGGCAGCTCGCGACGCTCGCCGAGCGGGGCGGCGGGCG
>VGYY01000223.1 GCA_016872815.1 Planctomycetota bacterium | reverse complement strand
CGATCCGGGCGTCGCAGCGCGCCGCGCCGCTGCCGCCGCCGGCGAGTCCCGCCGCCGCGACGATCCGCCGGGCGCGTTCCCGCAGCGCGGCCGGCGGCGCCGCCATCATCGCGAAGAACGGCAGCCCGAGCGGCAGCTCGCCATCGCCCGCCTTGCGCCACTCGAGCAGCGTCGCCTCGAGCGCCGCCAGCGTCAGCTTGTCGGGACGGATCGCGCGGAACAGCGGATGGCGACGCAGCGCCAGCACCGGCTCGCGGCGTCCCACCAGGATCCCGCACTGCGGACCGCCGAGCATCTTGTCGCCGCTGAAGGTCACGACGTCGAGTCCGCTCGCCACCGCTTCGGTCACGATCGGCTCGTCGTGGAACGGCAGCTGCGGGAAGGGGCGCAGGCAGCCCGAGCCGAGGTCGGAGGCGGTCGGCAGCCCTTTCTCGCGACCCAGCGCGACCAGCTCCGCCAGGCTCGGCATCTCGGTGAAGCCGACCACGCGGAAGTTGCTGGTGTGGATGTGCATCAGCAGCCCGGTCTCGGGCCCGCTCGCCGCCGCATAGTCCGCGATCCGCGTCCGGTTGGTCGTCCCGACCTCGCGCAGCCGCGCCCCGCTCTGGCTCATCACTTCCGGCACGCGGAAGCCGCCGCCGATCTCGACCAGCTCGCCGCGCGAGACGACGCACTCCTTGCCATGCGCCAGCCCGCGCAGCAGCAGCAGCACCGCCGCCGCGTTGTTGTTGACGACGGTCGCCTCCTCGGCGCCGGTCAGCTCGCAGAGCAGGTCGCGGACGAAGAGCTCGCGGCGGCCGCGCTCGCCGGTGGCGGGGTCGATCTCGACCAGCCCGTAGCGGGCGATGCGTTCGAGCGCCGCGCGCGCCGCATCGCACAGCGGCGCGCGTCCGAGCCCGGTGTGGAGCAGCACGCCGGTGGCGTTGATGACGCGGTCGTGGCGCGGAGTCAGGAGGTCGATCAGCGTGGCGGCGAGCTCGGCCTTGAAGCTGCCGTCGACGAAGCGCTTGCGCACCGTCCCGGCCGGCGGCGGCGACCGGCGCACGCTCGCCCGCAGCGCCTCGGTCTGCTGGCGCAGCGCCGCCCGCAGCAGCGCGCGCGAGGTGTCGGCGAACTCAGGCTCCAGCTGCTGCAGCAGGCGATCGACCGGCGGGATGTCGCGCAGTTCGGCTGCCACGACGGCGGCCGACGTTGCGCTTGCCGGAGTTCCCGGGTTGCCGCCGACGTCGTTGTTCACGGAACTGCACGCTCCACGGATGGGACGACGGGTTTGACGATTCCTGCACGCCCCGCTTGACTGCGCCATTGCATCCGGTCGGCGAGGATCTTAATGCCCGTCTCCCGCAACTGGTCGTTCCGCACCGCCGACCCCGACCTCGAGAAGCGTCTCGCCGAAGAGCTGAAGCTCTCGCCGCTGGCGGCCAGCGTGCTGGCGCGGCGCGGCGTCGATTCGCCGGTGGCGGGTCGCGCCTTCCTCGACGCCAGCCTGAAGGAGCTGACGCCGGCGACCGATCTGGCCGGCACCGACAACGCCGTCCTGCGCCTGAACCGCGCGATCGCCGAACGCGAGCCGATCCTCGTCTTCGGCGACTCCGACGTCGACGGCCTCACCGGCGCGTCGTTGCTGGCACGGATGCTGGCGGCGCTCGGCGCGGACGTCGCCGTGCACGTCGCCGAGCGGACGGTCGACGGCTACGGCCTGTCCGCGGCCGGCGAGGCGGCGGTGCTCGCGCGCGCGCCGCGGGTGCTGGTCACGGTCGACCACGGCGTCACCGCGCACGCCGCGATCGGCCGCCTGCAGCAGGCCGGCATCGACGTGATCGTGACCGACCACCACCAGAAACCCGAACAGCTGCCGCCGGGACTGGCGGTGCTCAACCCGCTGTTCCTGCCGGCGACCCATCCGGCCGCACGCCTCTCGGGAGCGGGCGTCGCCTTCAAGCTGGCGTGCGCGCTGTTCGAGACGCTGCCGGGGCCGAAGAAGCAGGATCCGCGGCTGCGCCTGATCCTGCGCGAGGGACTCGGCTTCGCCGCTCTCGGCACCGTCGCCGACGTGGTGTCGCTGACCGGCGAGAACCGCCTGCTGGTCCGCCACGGGCTGAAGCAGCTGGCGCAGACCGGCATCGCCGGGCTCAAGGCGCTGCGGAAGTTCGCCCGCCTCGACGACAAGGAACTCGACGCCGAGGATGTCTCCTTCGGCTTCGCGCCGCGGATCAATGCCGCCGGCCGGATGGCGAAGGTCGACCTCGCGCGCCGCCTCCTGCTGACCGACGTCGATGCCGAGGCGATGCAGCTCGCCGCCGACCTCGACCGGCTGAACCAGGAGCGGCGCGCGATCGAGGCGCGCGTCCATCAGCGCGCGCTGCGGCTGCTGGCCGAAGCGCAGGAGCTCCACGGCGACGCACCGGTGGTGGTGCTGGCCGATCGCGCGTTCCACGCCGGCGTGATCGGGATCGTCGCCGCCCGGCTGATGACGCAGACCGGCAAGCCGTGCGTGCTGGTCGCCACCGACGGCGCGGTCGCGCGCGGCTCCGGCCGCAGCGTGCCGGGCCTCGACCTCGCCGCGGCGCTGCACGAGGTGCGCGGCCACCTCCGCAGCTGCGGCGGCCACGCCGCCGCGGCCGGCCTCGAGATGGAGGCCGATCGGTTCGAGGCGTTCGCCGGCGACCTGCGCCGCGTCGCGCGCGAGCGCATGCGACCGCAGCCGCCGCCCACTCTCGTCGTCGACGTCGAGGCGATGCTCCACCAGATCACGTGGCCGCTGGTGCAGGAGCTGCGCCGCCTCGGTCCGTTCGGCCAGGACAACCCGCAGCCGCTGTTCGCGGCCAGCCACGTCGAGCTGGCGGCCGCGCCGCGCCGCGTCGGCCAGGACGGCGCGCACCTGCAGCTCAAGGTGAAGAACGGCGCGACGGTCGTCTCCGGCATCGGCTTCGGCCAGGGCGCACGCGCCGAGGAGATCAGCGGCCGGCGCCTCGCGCTGGCGTTCACGCCGCGCGTCTCCTCGTTCCCGGGCAGCGGCGGCTTCGACCTGCAGATCGCCGACTTCAAGGTCGAGAACGCGGCGGCGGCGTCCGGCTGAACGCCATCACTCCCAGACTTCGACCTCGTGGTCGAGCGTGAGTCCGTGCACCTCGCGCACCCGCTCGCGCACCAGCGCCATCAACGCGAGGAAGTCGGCGCCGGTGGCACCGCCGGCATTCACGATGTAGTTGGCGTGCAGCGGCGAGACCAGCGCGCCGCCGATGCGGGTGCCCTTGAGGCCCGCCGCGTCGATCAGCCGGCCCGCCGGCGCTGCCGGCGACGGATTGCGGAAGATGCAGCCCGCCGACGGGAAGGCGAGCGGCTGCGTGGTCCGCTTGTGCTGGTGCACCTGGTCGATGCGCGCGCGCGTGGTCGCCGGATCGCTGCGGGTGAACTCGAGCGTCGCCGCCAGCACGAGGTCATCCCAGAACGCGGTGCGCCGATAGGCGAAGTCCGCCGGAGTGATCTCGCGTCGCACCACCTCGCCGCCGGGCGTCAGCAGCGTCACCTCGCGCAGCACCGCCGCGATGGTCCCCCACTTGCCGCCGGCATTGATCCGCACCGCCGCGCCGAGCGACCCGGGGACGCCGTGGCAGCACTCGAGCCCGGTGAGGCCACGCCGCGCCGAGCGTGCCACCATCTCGCCGAGCGGCACGCCCGCCTCGGCGTGCCACAGCGTCTCGGTGCGCGCCTGCCAGTGCCGCAGCGAGCGCAGCGAGACGATCGCTTCTTCCCGCGGCCGGTCGCTGGCGACGATGTTGCTCCCGCCGGCCAGCACCCGGAACGCGCGTCCGCGCGCACGCAGGCGGTCGACCAGCGCGACCAGCTCCTGCAAGGTCGCCGGCTCGTGCGCCTCCGCGACCGTCCCGCCGATGCGTGCGGTCAGCCGCTGGCGCAGGTCAAGCAACGGCGGCCTCCGCGCGATCGGCGCGCAGTTCCTCGGCGAGGTCGTCGATGTCGCCGGCACCCATCAGCACGACCACATCGCCCGGCCGGGCGACCCCCTCGAGCGCCGGGAACACGCCGGCGAGCCCGCTGGCGCGCAGCGGCGCGCGTCCCTCGGCCGCGATCGCCGCGACCAGCGCCTCGGTCTCGCGCTCGACGCCGATGGCGCACTCGCGCACCGAGAAGATGTTGGGGATGACCACCTCGTCGAACCCGGCGAGCTCGCGGGCGAACTCGGGCCGGAAGTCGCGGGTGCGGCTCGCCTGGTGCGGCTGGAAGACGACCAGCAGGCGCGCACCCGGATCGCGCGCCCGCAGCGCCTCGCGCACGGCGCGGATCTCCGTCGGATGATGGGCGTAGTCGCTGACGAAGCGGACGCCGCCGCGCGACAGCAGCGGTTCGAGCCGGCGGCGCACGCCGCGGAAGTCGCGGACGGCGCGTTCGATCGCGCGCGGCTCCGCGCCGAGCGCCACCGCCGCGGCGGCGGCGAGCGCGGCATCGATCAGGACATGGTCGCCGGGCACGACCGGCTCGAGCGCGAGCTCGATGGCGCCGGGCAGCAAGAGCCGCCCGCGGCCAGCGCCACGCACCGACGGCGCCGCGAGCAGCCGCGCGTCGCATCCCGCCGCTGCGCCGACGACGAGGCGCGACCGGCCCGCCACGGCCGGCAGGAGCGCGGCGGCCGATTCATGCACCACGGCCACGCCGCCCGGCACCACGCGCCGGGTGAACTCGACGAACGCCTCGACCACCTTCTCGGCGGTGCCGAAGAAATCGAGGTGGTCGGGCTCGACGTTGGTCACCAGCGCGACCTGCGGCGAGAACTGGTGGAACGAACGGTCGTACTCGCACGCCTCGACCACGAAGTGCGGCCCGCGGCCGGCGCGCCCCGGCAGCATCCATGCGGCGGGGAAACCGCCGATCACCGCGCTCGGATCGAGGCCGGAGGCCGCCAGCATCTCGGTCAGCAGCGTGGTCGTGGTGGTCTTGCCATGGGTGCCGGCCACGGCGATGCACTGCCGGCCGCGCGTCTCTTCCGCCAGGCAGCGGGCGTACTTCATCACCGGCACGCCGCGCGCTGCCGCCGCCGCCACCTCGGGGTGATCGGCCGCCACCGCCGCCGTATGCACCAGCAGGTCGAGCGGCCGCGTGCCGTGCCCGGCGTCGTGGCCGATCTCGATGGTCGCGCCGCGACGCCGCAGTCGCGCCAGCAGCGCGCCATCCTTCAGGTCGCAGCCGCTCACCTGGTCGCCGCGCTGCAGCAGGTACGCCGCAAGCGAGGCCTGCCCGCTGCCGCCGATGCCGAGCAGGTGGATCCGCCGCCCGCGGGGCAGGACCGACCGCAACCCCGCGCCTTCCGTCCCCGTCCGCTCCGCCGCCACATCCGCCCTCCCGTGACCGTCGCCTCGCGTCCCCGTGGCAGTGTCTTACGTCGCCGGCGAACGTGCTCAAGCCCCGGACAGCGCCGCCGCCCCGACCGGTGTCGCGAGCTCGAGCAGTTCCTCGATCTCGGCGACGATCTTGCGCGTGCCGTCGCGCCGGCCGAGCGCCTGTGCCTTGCGGCCGCGCGCCTCGAGTTCGTCGGGGTCGGCCAGACGCGGCAGCAACTGCTGCCGGACGAAGCTCGCCTCCGGCGCCTCTTCCTCGCGCACCATCCACGCCGCGCCGCCGTCGACCAGCACCCGCGCGTTCCACTCCTGATGGTGATCGGCGTGGTGCGGATAGGGCAGGAACAGCGCCGGCCGCCCGGCCGCCGCCAGCTCGGCGACGGTCATGCCGCCGGCGCGACCGACGACGAGGTCTGCGGCGGCGTAGCAGGCGGCCATGTCGTCGCAGAAGGGCAGCACCACGGCATCGACGCCGGCCAGCGCGTAGGCATGCGCCACCCGCTCCTCGTCGCGCGGACCGGTCACGTGCAGCACCTGCAGGCCGCGCAGCTCGGCCAGCTCCGCGGCACCAGCGACCAGTCGGTCGTTGACGCCGGTGGCGCCGAGGCTGCCGCCCATGACCGCCAGCACGCGCGCGTCGGGCCGCAAGCCGAGCCGCAGGCGCGCCTCGCTCCGGACCGGCAGCGACTCGAACTTGAGCGGCATGCCGGTCACGCGCGCCCGGTGCATCGGCAGCGCTCCTTCCGGCGGCAGCCATTGCAGGAACAGGCGACGCGCGAACGGTGCGGCGAGGCGGACCGAGCGACCCGGCAGGACGTTCGACTCGAGGATCACCATCGGCGTGCGCAACCGCGCGAAACGGGCGACGAACGCCACGTAGCCGCCGAGGAAGACCAGCAGGTCGGGCGCGACGCGATGGAGGTAGCGGGCGGCGGAGAGCCAGGCGCCGGCCCACAGGTCGGCGCGCCACGGCGCGGGGCGCGATGCGCGTCCGGGGAAGAGCTCGAGCCCCGTCGCCGCCGACGGCACGAAGCTGCGTTCGACCGGGCGGCCGGCCAGCAGGAACGACAGGTTCCAGTCGGGATGCCGCTCGAGCAGCGCATCGCGCAGGACGACGCCTGGCTGCAGGTGGCCGCCGGTGCCGCCGCCGACGAAGACGATCGTGCGTGGGCGCTGCATCGGCTTCGGCTCCGTCACGGGATCCTGATCCGCATGCCGACCCGCAACGCCTCGGGGCGCGCCAGCTGGTCGCGGTTGTACTCGAGCAAGTCGGTGAACCGGCGCTCGTCGCCGAGGTAGCGGCGGGCGAGTTCGCGCAACGTCTCGCCGGCGGCGACGACGTGGATGCGCGACGTCTCCGCGGCCGGCGCCGTCGCCGGGGCCGGCGCGACCGCCAGCGGAAGCACGAGCTTCATTCCCTTGCGCAGGCGCCGCGGATCGAGTCCGGGATTCCAGTCGAGCAGCCGGCGCCAGTGCGTCGCGCCGCCGAGCTCGCGCGCAGCGATCTTCTGCAGCGTGTCGCCGTCGCCGACCACGACGAATCGCTCGCCGCGCGGCGCACCCGGCGGCGGCGGCGCGACGATCGCGGGACGCCCCGGCAGGCGCACCGGTGGCTCGAAGAAGTCGAACGGGCGCAGCGCGGGCGCGCTCGGCGC
>VGYY01000222.1 GCA_016872815.1 Planctomycetota bacterium | reverse complement strand
ATCCGGTCGAGGCGCAGGCCGAGGCCGGGCAGCGGCAGCGCCGCGCCGGCGAGCGCGGGATCGATCGCGACCAGCGCGCGGTCGACCAGCGGCCCGAGCGCGGTCCAGTCGAGCCGGTCGCCCGGTGCGCCGCGCGCCGTCGCCACCTCGGGCAGCGGCGGGATGCCGTGGTCCGAGGTGAGCGCGAACAGCAACCCGGCGGGATCGACGCGCGCGGCGAGGAACGTGGCGAACTCGGCGAGCGCGCGATCGAGCGCGACGAGCTGCTCGGCGATCTCCCACGAGTCGGGGCCGTGGCGATGGCCGATCAGGTCGGTCGCGGAGAGGCCGAGCACCAGCAGGTCGGCGCTCGCGTCGGCGCCGAGCGCCTCGCCCGCGACCGCGGCGCGCGCGAAGTCGAGCACGAGCCGATCGCCGTACGGCGAGACCGCCAGCGCCGCCGCGCGACTCGACCGCGAGAACGCGGCCAGGCCATGCGGGAAGGTGCGTGTCGGCGGGCGGCCGGTCGGCGCCTCGCCCGGCTCGTCGTCGCCGGTGCAACCGAGGGCGGCGTAGTCGTCGTCGGCGAGACGGCGCTCCCATTGGTCGGGAAGCTCGCGCAGCGGATCGGCGGCGGCTGCGGTGGCGGCCCAGTCGGGCAGCGCCTCCATGCAGCGATCGGAGCTGGCGAAGACGCCTGACTCGTCGTCGAACCAGAACGCCAGGTGCGGCCCCTGCCCGAGCGGCAGCAGGGCCGAGCGCGGCTTGAGCGAGATGCCGACCACCTTCCCCTGCGGATGGGCGCGCCGCCACCAGTCGCCGAGTCCGTCGGTGCGGAGCCGCGCCGCCGAGCAGCCGCCGCCCGCCCCGGCAAGCGGCCGCGCCGAGCGGTCCTCGACCGCGGCGACGATCCGCTTCTCCGCGGGGTCGAAGAACTCGTTGCCGACGATGCCGTGGTGCGCGGGGAAACGGCCGGTCCCGAGCGACGCGTGACCCGGCGCGGTCACCGTGAGCGCGTGGTGCTGTTCCGCGTCGGTGAACCAGCGCCCGTCGCGGGCGAGATCCGCGAAGAAGCCGTCGAACTTCGCCGCGAATCGTTCGAGGTAGTCGGGACGGAGCTGGTCGACCACCAGCAGCACGACCAGCCGCGGCGGTGGCGGCTCGTTCGCGTCGGTCGGCGTCGAGCCGGCGGCGCAAGGCGCCACGGCAGCCAGCGCGATCGGCCACGGCAGCGCGCGGCGAGCGGGGAAGGAGCGGCGAGTTCGTTGCACCGCCCGGAAGTTACCCGACGCGAGGCTCCCGTCGCGAACGCCGTTCAGCCGCCGGTGTAGCCGAGTTCCTTCAGGGTGTCGTTCAGCCCGTCGTTCGACACCGGCACCGCCGATTGCTGCAGCGCCTCGAGCATCTCGCGGCGTTGCTGATAGACGTCCTCGAGCCCGGCGAACGTCTGCTGCTGCTGCGGCAGCAGGTTCTTCGCCGGATCCTGCCAGCGGTCATTGCTCCAGCGATGGAGCGACTGGATCCGCCCTTGCGACAGCGCGGCGAGGTCGTCCTGGTCGACGCGATGCGCGACCATGCGGCGCTTGCCGTCGGGATCGCCTTCGGCCGGCATCGCGCGGAACATCGAGCTGAAGACCAGGCGCTCGGGGTCGGGCTCCTTGGTCTGCATCGCCGGCACCAGCGAGCGGCCGTGGTGGATCCAGTCGCCCGGATCGACGGCGCACAGCTCGAGCAGGGTCGGGCCGATGTCGAGGTTGCCGGTCGGCGTCTTCACCCGGCCGGGCGTGATGCCCGGCGCGCGGAAGATCAGCGGCACATGGATCTGCTCGTTGTAGAGCGAGCTGCCGTGGCCGCAGTTGACGTGGTCGAACTCGGGCCGCGGATCGAGGATGTGCTCCTTGAACGCCTCGCCATGGTCGGAGAAGACCACCACGATCGTCTTCTCGGCGAGGCCGAGGTCCACCAGCCGCTTCAGCACCCGGCCGATGTGGAAGTCGGTGTAGGCGATCTCCGCCTCGTAGAGCGCGCGCATGCGCGCGGTGACCTCGGGGAACCGATCGACCTGGTTCGGGAACCCGGGCGGCACCGGGCGATCGGGGAAGTGCGGATTGATCTTCGGGTGGCGCACGTAGTCCTCGTGCGGGTCGAAGAAATGCGCTAGCAGGCAGAAGCGCCGGTCGCGGTGCGCGTCGAGGAAGGCGATCGACTTGTTGGCGATCTCCGGCGAGGTGAGACGGCGGTGCGCCGCGGTCTTCATCGCCTCGGGCTGGTCGGGCGTGAGGCCGTTGTGCGCCTGCACCGAGGCGGCGTGCGCCTCGTTCACCACCATGCCGAGGTCGTCGTACTCGTCGAAGCCCTGATCCATGCCCCAGTGGGCGTCGGTGAACGTCCCCGACACGAACCCGCCGAGCGCGTAGCCGTCGCGCGCGAGCAACTCGGGCCAGGTGACGAAGTGGCCGGCGAAGCGGTGGTCGCGGTGGGTGACGCCGTGCGCCTCGGTGTACTGACCGCTGAAGCAGCTCGAGTAGGACGGCAGCGTCCACGACGCCTGGGCGAGGTTGCGCTCGAAGACGACGCCTGCCTTCGCCAGTCCGTCGAGGTTGGACGAGGTCGGCCGGTCGTGGCCGTAGCAGCGCAGGTAGTCGGCGCGCAGCGTGTCCACCGTGATCACCAGCACGTTCGGCCGCTCGTCGCCTTGCGTGTCCTGATGGATGCGCGGCACCGAGACGAACCAGGAGCGCTTCGCGCCGGCGGCGTGGGCGTCGGCGCCGTCGATCGCGACCGACAGCTCCGCCGGACCGGCCGGCACGCCGGAGAGCTCCGCACGCACGCGCCGCCACGCCGAGCTGCCGGCGGGTGCCGGATCGACCAGGCGGGTCTTCAGCTCGACCCGCCCCGAGGCGGTCACCAGCGCGGCGGCGATCGACTGCGGGACGCGGATGCCGGCCGCCGTCGCCACCGCGCCGTCAGGCGTCAGCGCCGGCACGCTCGCCACGTCGAACTCGAGCCAGCTGCCGGCGGCGCCGGTGAACTCGATCGGCGTCGCCAGCGTGTCGTGCCAGAGCGGACGGGTGACGTCGGCGATCGAGAAGCGCGGCTCGACCTCGGCCGGGTCGGCCGCGCCGATGCGGCGCGTGTTGAAGCGCGGCCCGTCATGGCGGGGCGGCAGCGGCGGGTCGATCGAGGGCGGCTCGGGCGGCGGTTCCTGCTCGAGCTCGGCCAGCATCGCGGCCGCCATCTGGTCGCGTGCCTTCAGCTTCTCGGTCGCCGGCGTCGCCGTGCTGCCGGCCTTGCGCCACTGCGCGCTCTCGGCCGGCGGGACGATGCCGAAACGCGTCAGTTCCGCCGCGCGGTCCTTGCGCACCCAGAAGTAGACGCACTCGCCGGTCTCGGCGGTGAGTCCGTCGACGGCCATCGCCCGCAGCTCGTAGTCGGGAGTCGGCGCGACCACGAATTCGCGCGCCGGCTTGCCCGCCTCCTTCAGCTGCGGGTGCCAGAAGATGAGGTCGGGCTTGCGCGTGGCGAGGTAGGCGCGCGTCGCCTGCTTCATGTGGCCGGGACGGTCGAGCAGCCAGGGATCGGACTCGACCTTGGCGACATGGCGGTCGCACAGCCCCGATTGGTCGATGGTCGGCAACTCAGCGAAGAACGGCGCGGCTCCCGCCGCCGTGATCGCCATCACCGGCTGCTGGTCGCGCGGCAGTTCGCCGAACTTCGCATGGAGCGTCTTGCCGAGCAGTTCCCACTGCAGCGAGTTGCGCTTCATCCGCTTGACCGTGGCGATGGCACGCGACTGCTCGATCCCGGCGACGCTGCCCCGGCTCGGCAACGTCAGTGCGTAGCCGCCGCCGGCCAGCAGGAGCAGCCCGGCGACCGCCCGCAGCGCCGCCGGCAGGCCGAACCGGCCGGCACCCTCGAACAGCGCCTGCAGCAGCGCCGTCGCCGGCACCATCGCCAGCGGCAGCAGCGGCACCAGGAACCGGTAGAGCGCCATGTAGTCGCCGCCGGCCCAGGCGAGGTAGCCGCAGAACAGCGTCAGCGAGAGCGCCAGCAGCGCGAAGCTCCGGCGCGACGCGCGGAAGCGCGGCAGCAGCAGCGTGCCGAGGAGGCCGGCGACGGTCAGCACGCCTGCGATCGGGTACTCGCGGAACCACGTGGCGAGATAGTCGAGCCCGAGCTGCAGGTTCAGCGCGCCGCCGGCCTTGATGTAGAAGGTGTTGGGCAGCCAGTCGCCGTAGTAGGCGTGGCGCCACAGCACGAACGGGCCGAACGCGAGCAGGAAGCCGGCCGCCAGCGCGCTGCCGCGGACGCACAGCCGCCCGAGCTCGAGCGGGCGGCCCGACAGCGGCGCGAGCAGCCCGCACAGGATCAGGTGCAGCCCGGCCGCGCCGCCGAAGACGACGCCGTCCGGCCGGACCATGGTCGACAGGCCGAACAGCGCGCCGGTCAGCAGCAGCCCGGCCGGCCGCTCGAACCAGCGCTCGTAGGCGAGCAGCGCCAGCAGCGTCATCGCCGCGTAGCAGCTCGCCTCGAGGCCGCTGGTCGACCAGAGGATCATCGGCCCCTGGCAGACCAGCAGCAGGCACGGCACCAGCGCGAACGCCCACGACTGGGTCAAGCGCCGCGTGTAGACCGCGGTCGCCGCCAGCGTGACGGCGAGGAAGAGGAGGCCGAGCGCCAGCGACGCCGGCTCGGCGCCGATGCCGGCCTTCATCGCCACGCCGACCAGGATCACCCAGAGGAAGTTGGTGTAGCCCTCGACCCGTTCGCCCGGGTTGTAGACGAGCCCATGGCCTTCGGCGAAGTTCTGCGAGTAGCGGTAGCTGATGTAGGAGTCGTCGCAGAAGAATTGCACCAGCTCGACATGCCACCAGGCGACGGCGAGCGTCGCCACCGCGAGCAGCAGCGCCACCAGCGGCCCGGCGCCGCGGGCGCCGGGCGCCGGCAGGGCCGTCGGGTTCGTGGTCGGCGGGCTCGGGCGGGATTGGTTCATGGAGGCGGCGCTCCTCGGGCGCGGGTGCGGTGCGGCGGGCAGCGGGTCATTTGTGCGCGTAGCCCGACTTCTCGATGTTCTTGCGGTGTTCCGCGGCGGCGTCGGGATCGAGCGGGGGACCGTCGGGCAGCGCGTTCGCGGCCAGCACGTCGCACAGCTCGGCGAGGCGCTGCGCCAGCGCGGCGGCGCGCTCCGGCTGCGCGTCGACGAGGTCCTGGCGCTCGTGCGGGTCGGCGGCGAGGTCGTAGAGCTCGCGCTCGCCGCTGACCAGGTCGACGATCAGCTTCCACGTCCCCTGGACCAGCGCGCGGCGGCGCGTCAGCGTGGCCTGCGTGCGCTCGCGCTCCTTCTTCTGCGCGGCCCAGTCGTCGGCGCGGGCCTCGAGCAGCTCGCGCATCTGCGCCGGAAAGTCCTCGAGCCGCTTCTTCTTCCGGCCCTTCGGCTCGTCCAGCTTGAACAGCCGGTAGGTCTCGCTGCCGTCGGCGGCGACGTCGACGAAGAGCTTCCACGGGAAGCGGGTCGCGCTCTTCGGCGCCGGCACGTCGTCCGATTGCTCGATGCCGACGGTGTCGACGCAGCAGAGCGCCTCGTCCGGGCGGAGTCCGGCATCGAGGCGCGCGCCGGCGCCCGCGGCGAAGCTCCCCGCTGCGGTGCCCCCGGCCAATCGCAGCAGCGGCTCGAGCACGTCGTCGAGCTGCACCGGATCGGGGCCGAGGACCGCCGGCGCGAGGCCGGGCCCCTTGAGCAGCAGCGGGATGCGGATGCTCTCCTCGTAGAGCTGGATCGTGTGGCCGATCCAGCCGTGCTCGCCGAGCGCCTCGCCATGGTCGGCGGTGACCAGCACGAAGGTGTCGTCGTCGTGGCCGCGCTGCGTCAGGTGATCGAGGACGCGGCCGACGTGGTGGTCGGTGAAGGCGACCTCGCTGTCGTAGAGCGCGGAGAGCCGCGCCCGGTCGGCGTCGTCGAAACGCTTCTGCTGCTCGCGCAGCGCGTAGATGTCGGCGCCGGAGAAGACCCGCTCGGTGTCCTCGCCGCCGAACTTGAAGCCTTCGTGCTCCCAGTAGTTGTAGTGCGGATCGAAGTAGTGGAGGTAGAGCAGGAAGGGCGCCGCGGCCGCGGCGTCGCCGCCGTCCGGCGCGCTCGCGGCGCGCCGGTCGAGCCAGGCGATGGCGGCATCGCTGATCTTGTCCGAGTTGATCCCGCCGCGATCGACCATGCAGCCTTCGTCGTAGCTCCCGAAACCGCGCGCGAAGCCGAACAGCGGCTGCACGAAGTAGTTGCCGACGAACGCCGCGCTCTCGTAGCCGCGCTCGGCGAGTTGCTCGGCCAGCAGCCGGCAGTCGGGCGAGAGCGAGGCGAAGAAGTGGGTGCCGCGGTGCATCTCGGGTTGCAGCCCGGTCAGCAACGAAGCGGTCGATGGCAGCGTCCACGGCGCCGTCGAGTA
This sequence comes from Planctomycetota bacterium, assembly GCA_016872815.1. Taxonomy (GTDB): domain Bacteria; phylum Planctomycetota; class B15-G4; order B15-G4; family SIAN01; genus SIAN01. The sequence continues at coordinate 603 of VGYY01000222.1, read as the reverse complement.
CGCCCGCTCGAAGCGCAGCCCGCGTGCGGCGAGCTGGTCGAGGCGCGGCGTGGTCGCCTTGTCGTAGCCGTAGCACGAGAGCCGGTCGGCGCGCAGCGTGTCGATCACGATCACCACGAGGTTGCGCGCCGGTGCCGCGAGTGCGGCCGCCGGCGGGGCCGCGTCGTCGGTCGCCCGCGACGGAGCGAGCGACGGCAGCAGGCCGGCGAGCAGCAAGGCGGTGACGCCGGCTGCGGCGCGCGGAGGAGCGCGGCGGTCCGGGTGCGGCAGCGGCGAGTCGGTGGGGGGAGCAGCCATCGGCGAAACGGGCATCTCGGCTGGGTGGAGGTGTGACCTGTGGGGTGGCTCGCTGCAGGTGGGGGTCGGGACGATCGCGGTGGTCGCCCGGGATCCGCTCCTTCGGTTCGGCTATCGTCCCGGCCGATCGAGAGCCGGTCGCGCTCCCCCGGGCGAGCGGGCGACTGTCCGGCTGCTGGAGGCGGACCCGCCGTCCCCACGCCCTGCCGCGGAGAACCGTGCTTGGCCAGAGCCTCCAGACGCCGACGGCTCGAGCGCATGGTACGACGTCCCGGCGCCCGATCCGGGTTCCGTCGGGCCGGCCTG
>VGYY01000221.1 GCA_016872815.1 Planctomycetota bacterium | reverse complement strand
CCCCGCCCGCCGGCCCCTCGTCGCCGCATGCCGCGGCCGACGCGACGAGCAGGAGCAGGCCGCGGCGCGCCATCCCGCCCGTCAGTGCGCGTCGAGCCATGTCGTCCCCTCGCCGATGTCGACCTGGAGGCGCACCGACAGATCGAGCGCCCCCTCCATGCAGCGGCGCGCGATCGCGCGCACCGCGGCGCCCTCGCCCGGAGCGACGTCGAACACCAGCTCGTCGTGCACCTGCAGGATCATCCGCGACTGCAGCTTCGCGGCCGCAAGTTCCCGGTCGACCGCGAGCATCGCCCGCTTGATGAGGTCGGCGGCGGTCCCCTGGATGGGCGTGTTGACCGCGACGTTGCGGGCGTTGGCCTGGATGCGCGGATCCTCGCTGGCGAGTTCCGGGATGGCGCGGGTTCGTCCGAGCAGGGTGGTCACGCTGCCGGTCGCCCGCGCCTGCTCGACCGTGGCGTCGAGCCAGCGGCGCACGCCGGCGAAGACCTGGAAGTAGCGCTCGATGAACGCCTGCGCCTCGCTGAACTTGAGTCCGGTCTCGCGGGCGAGGCGCTGCGCCCCCATGCCGTAGATGATCCCGAAGTTGATCGCCTTGGCGCGCGAGCGCAGCTCCGGCGACACCTCGGCGAGCGGCACGCCGAAGACCAGCGAGGCGGTGCGGCGGTGGACGTCCTCGCCGGCGGCGAAGGCGGCGCGCAACTGCTCGTCGCCGGCGAGATGGGCGAGCAGCCGCAGCTCGACTTGCGAGTAGTCGGCGGAGAGCAGCGTGCCGCCCGGGAAGCTCGCGACGAAGGCGCGGCGGATCTCGCGGCCGAGCGGCGTCCGGATCGGGATGTTCTGCAGGTTGGGATCGCTGCTCGACAGGCGCCCGGTGGCGGCGACCGCCTGATTGAACGAGGTATGGAGCCGGCCGGTCGCCGGATTCACCAGCAGCGGCAGCGTCTCGAGGTAGGTGCTGCGCAGCTTCTCGACCTGGCGGTACTCGAGCACCGCCGCCACCAGCGGGTGGGAGTCCATCGTCTCGAGGAACTCGGCGTTGGTGGAGAAGCCGGTCTCGGTGCGCGGCACCTTCCGGATGCCGAGCTGCTCGTGGATCTTCAGCTTCTCGTAGAGCACCTGCGCCAGCTGCTGCGGCGACTTGACGTTGAAAGGCGCGCCGGCCAGCGCGTGGATCGTCTTCTCGAGCTCCTCGCCGCGGGCGATGCAGCGGGCCGCCAGCGCCTTCAGCGCGGCCACGTCGAGGGCGACCCCGGCCGACTCCATGCGCCGCAGCACGTCGAGCAGCGGCAGCTCGAGCTGCTCGAACAACGTGGTCACGCCGCCGGCGGCGAGCTCGGCGCGCAGCGGCGCCACCAGGCGGAAGCAGTAGTCGGCGTCCTCGCAGGCGTACTCGCCGACGCGCGCCACGTCGACCAGGTCCATCGTGACCTGCTTCTTGCCGCTCCCGATCAGTTCCGAGGTCTTGATCTTCACGAACTTGAAGTAGTGGAGCGACAGCGCGTCGAGGCCGTGGGCCGGTGCGCCGGGCGCCACGCAGTAGTGCGCGACCATCGTGTCGAAGGCCAGTCCCCGGACCGGCAGCCCGGCGCGCTCGAGCACGTGGAGGTCGTACTTGGCGTTCTGGCCCGCCTTCGGCACCGTCGGGTCGGCGAGCAGCGCCTTGAGGTCGGCCAGCGCCGCGTCCTGATGGATGGCGGTCCTGCTGCTGGCCACGGCGAACAGGCCGGTGCCGGGCTCGCGGAAGGGGACGTAGGCGGCGCGGCCTTCCGCGGCGCAGAGCGAGATCCCGACCAGCTCCGCGCGGAGCGGGTCAAGGCCGGTGGTCTCGGTGTCGATGACGACCAGCGGCGCGCGCCGCAGCTCGGCCACCCAGGCGCGCAGTTCGTCGCCGCCGCGGACGACGCGGTAGTCGCGGGAGGGGCCGGCTGCCGCCGGCGGCGCGCCCTGATCGGGGATGCGGTCGAGCAGCGACGTGAACTCGAAGCGCTGGAACAACTCCCGGGTCGCCACCGGATCGGCCGGTCGACGGGCGAGGTCGGCCAGGGGCAGGCCGGGGTCGTGCTCCCCGGTGAGGCGCACGAGCTCGCGCGAGAGATCGGCGTCGGCGCGATGCTCGGCGAGATTCCGCCTCAGCGCCGGCTTCTCCACCTCGTCGAGCCGCGCATAGAGGGCGTCGAGACTGCCGAACCGGGCCAGCAGCTCGCGCGCGGTCTTCTCGCCGACCTTGGGCACGCCGGGCACGTTGTCCGAGGCATCGCCCATCAGCGCGAGGTAATCGACGACCTGATCGGCACGGACGCCGAGCCGCGCCGGCACGTCGTCAGGTCCGGTCAGTTCCGGCTCGGCGTCACCCTTGCCCGGCGCGTAGAGCGCGATGGCCGGCGTCACCAGCTGGCAGAAGTCCTTGTCGCCGGAGACGATCCGCACGACGAAGCCGTCGCGTGCCGCCCGTTGCGCGAGCGCCGCGATCAGGTCGTCGGCCTCGATTCCGTCGCGTTCGACCCAGGCGATGTTCAGCGCCTGCACCACGGCGCGCAGGTGCGGCAACTGGCTCACCAGTTCGTCCGGCATCTTTTCGCGGGTCGCCTTGTATTCTGGGTAGCGCTGATGGCGGAAGGTCGGAGCGCTGGTGTCGAAGATCACGGACCAGTGGCTTGGGTGTTCCCGCTCGAGGATGCGCAGGAGCGCGTGCGTGAACCCGAAGATCGCGGAGACGACCTCGCCCCGTTTCGTCACCAGTGGGTTGCGGATGAACGCGAAGTGGGAGCGATAGGCGAGCGCCGCACCATCGATCAGGAAAAGCGTCGACGGTGTCCCATCGGGCATGAGTGAAATCCCGGAGTCTCCGTCACAGCGGAGGGAGGGCGCGGCAACCGACATGCTGCCGGAAAGGCGGAGGGGCGCGGAGTGTAACGAGCCCCCCCGCGGCGCCCCGGGGAGGCAGCTGTCACCGGTGTCGTTCAGGTGCGTATACGGAAGTTGGACGCGGGAGCCGCGCGCTAGCACGGTTTTCGGGGGCTGCGAATTCCCGGTAACCTTTATGAGGGGCGCACACACCATCCAAAAGCACGGAACTCGGTGCGCGCTTTGCTAGAGACACGACGGAAGAACGCGAGTCGAACACCAACACAATCAGCCTCCCCGTGCGTATGGGGAGGAATCGGGATCAAAGGGGATCGCGAAGGAGAACTACGGACGGCAGCGACACCATGTCGACAACGCTGGAAATGTCGGACCGGAGTTTGAGGTCAACGCCGGTTTGTGGAAGTGCCGAAACTCGAAGCGCTTGGGCGGTGGGAATTGCGCTTCGAGGCGAGGAATGACGGCGATGACGACGCGAGAGCAAGGGAGGGTGTTCGCGATGTCGATGCGCTGGACGGATTGTTCCTGCAGCATCCTGCAGGCCCGCGAGGAGAAGCTCCTCGATGACGAGGGGCGAGTGCAGGTGCGGTTGATCTGCAACCGCTGCGGCACCGTCCTCGACTCAGAGGTGATCCCGTTCGCCGCGGTTCGGCGGCAGGTCTCTGCCAGCCGCGCCGAAGCGGAGGCCGCGGAAGGCGGCTGAGCGATCACGGTCTAAGCTGCCTCGGTGCGGTCCCGTTCCAGGGCGCCGAGGGTGACAGCGCGTGAAGAAGATCGTCCTGCTGGTCGTCGCGATGGCGGCCGTCGTCGCGGTTTGGTTCGGCATCTCGGCCTGGCTTGATGCGTCGCGGCGGCACGCGACCGTGGCGGAGCGACTCGGCGCCGCACGACTGCTGGCCGCGGAAGCCGACCGCCAGTCCGACGCCCGGGTCGAACTCGATCGGGTGGTCAAGCTCGATCCCGAACACGTCGAGGCGCGATTGCTCCGGGCGCGCGTGCTCCACGCGCTGGCGCTGAACGGCGACGCCCAGGCCGACCTCATGGCGGTCATGCCGAAGCTCGACGGTGACGAAAAGGCGCACGCAAACCTGCTGCTCGCGAACGTGCTGGTCGCCCGTTACCGCGGCACCCTCTCGGACGAGCTGTTCCGACTCGCGCGGAATGCCTACGGCGAGGCGCAACGGGTCACCGCCACCCGTGCTGAAGCGCAGTTCGGCTCGGCGATGCTGCTGCTCGAGAAGGGGCCGAATCGCGATCTGGACAAGGCGCGATCGCTGCTCGAACAACTGGTGGCCACCGCGCCGGACGCGCCGCAGGCGGCGGAGGCCCGAGAGCTGCTCGAGCTGCTGAAGCCGAAGGATCCCGCCGGGGGCTGAAGTCCTGCGCTTGGACGGTGCCGGCTTCGCCGTCGCGCTTCCTTGCACCGCTCCCCCGGCCCACCTAGCCTGCCGCGCCGCCCTCGGGAGCGCGCGCCGCCGCGCGCGCACGCCCGGTCGCGCAGGGCGACGGAGCATCGGCGTGGGGTGGATCGAGATCGCGGTCGCCGCGGGAATCGCACTGTGCCTCGCCCTCGTGGCGCTGGCACTGCTGCGGCTGCGTGCCGGCCTGGCACGCTTCGACACGCTCCCCGGGATCGAACAGGTGCGCAGCGCCTTGGTCGAGGCCGCGGCGGCGGGCGCCGATCGGACGCGGCCGCTCGAGGACGCCGTGCGCCGGATGGGCGAAGTGATCGCGCGCCTGCCGGCGCCGGCCGAGGCGAAGGACCTGCTGCCGGTCCAGGAGCGGCTCGAGCTGCTCGCACGGCAGGTGCAGGAGCTGCGCCTCCACATCGACGAGCTGCGCGCGCGCGTCGCAGGGACGACGACGGTCGAGCCGGTCGCCCCCGGGCTCAAGCTGCTGCGCGCGCTGGAAGAGCGCGGTTTCGAGAGCGTGCACATCCTCGCCGAGCTGACGGGCGACGAAGGACACGAACTGCGGCGGGTGCCGGTGGAAGCGCGCCGCGCCGGCATGTCGTTCAAGGGGCATGTCACGGTCGAGGACGGGAGGCTGGTCGAAGTGGCGCTCAAGCCGCTGACCGAGCTCTTCCCCTGAGAGGGACGCATGAGCAGCGCGGACGCGACGTACGCGGTGGAGGCGGCCGAGCGGCTGCCCGGCATGGTGGGACGCAAGGTCGAGATCCGCGGCTGGCTCTACAACCGCCGCTCGAGCGGGAAACTGCACTTCCTCGAGGTGCGTGACGGCTCGGCGATCGTGCAGGCGGTCGCCTACGGGCCGGAGCTCGAGAAGTCGGCGCCGGGACTCTTCGAGCAGCTCGGCGCGCTCCCGCAGGAGAGCTCGCTGATCGTCCGCGGCACGGTCAAGGCCTCGCCGAAACAGGCGCTCGGCGTCGAGATCGGCCTCGAATCGGCCGAGGTCGTCACCGTCGCGCACGACTACCCGATCACCAAGAAGGAACACTCGCCCGAGTTCCTGCTCGAGCGGCGCCACCTCTGGATCCGCAGCAAGAAGCAGCACGCGACGCTGCGCATCCGGGCGCGGATCATCAAGGCGATCCGCGACTTCTTCGATGAGCGCGGCTTCCTCTGCGTCGATTCGCCGATCTTCACGCCGAGCGCGTGCGAGGGGACCACCGACCTGTTCGAGGTCGACTACCTCGACGACATGAAGGCCTACCTGAGCCAGAGCGGTCAGCTGTACGCCGAGGCCTCGGCGATGGCGTTCGGCAAGGTCTACTGCTTCGGCCCGACCTTCCGCGCCGAGAAGAGCAAGACGCGCCGCCACCTGCGCGAGTTCTGGATGGTCGAGCCGGAGATGGCCTACGCCACGCTCGACGACGTGATGGTCCTGATGGAGGACCTGATCGTCTTCATCGTCCAGGCGGTGCTGAAGGACCGCCGCCCCGAGCTGGCGACGCTCGAGCGCGACATCGCGAAGCTCGAGGCGATCCAGAAGCCCTTCCCGCGCCTCCACTACACGGACGCGGTCGAGTTGCTGAAGAAGAAGGGGCTCCCCTTCGAGTGGGGCGGCGACTTCGGCGCGCCCGACGAAGCGGCGATTTCGGGCGAGCACGACCGGCCGGTGCTGGTCCACCGCTTCCCGGCCGCGATCAAGGCGTTCTACGCCAAGCGCGATCCGACCGACGACCGCCTCGCGCTCGGCTGCGACTGCCTGGCGCCCGAGGGCTACGGCGAGATCATCGGCGGCGGCGAGCGCGCCACCGACCTCGCCTTCCTCGAGAAGATGATCGCGGAGCACAAGCTCCCGAAGGAAGCGTTCGAGTGGTACCTCGACCTGCGCCGCTACGGCAGCGTGCCGCACGCCGGCTTCGGGCTCGGCGTCGAGCGCACCACGGCGTGGATCTGCGGCACCCACCACGTGCGCGAGTGCATCCCGTATCCGCGCATGCTCTATCGCATCGTGCCGTGAGCGACGCGCGCCGATGCGCCGCCTGATCCGCGACGTCGAGCTGAACGCCACCGCGCAGCTCGCGGGACGAGTGGTCGCTCACCTCGCGCCGGAGGCGGGACGCGTGGCGTTCGTGCTGCGGGACGCGTCGGGCGAAGCGCGCGTCTTCCTCGCGGGCGAGCTGCCGGAGGTGGGGGCGTTGATCGAGGTCGAGGGGGAACGGGGGAAGTTCGGCATCGCCGCCACTCGGCTGCGCGTGGTCGGTCGGCCGGCGCTGCGATCGGGCGAGAGCGCCGAGTGGGCGGCCGCCGGTGCGTTCGGGGCGTCCGGGAAGCGGCGCGAGCTGCAGGCGCGCGATCGATTGCTCCGCACACTGCGCGCCTTCTTCCACGAGCGCGAGTTCCTCGAGGTGGAGACGGCGACGCTGCTCGCCGCACCGGGTCAGGAGCCGCATCTCCTCCCGTTCGCGACGGCGTTCCACGGCCGCGACGGCGCGCGCCCGCTGTGGCTCGCGACGTCGCCCGAGTACGCGATGAAGCGTCTGCTCGCGATCGGCCACGAGCGGCTGTTCCAGCTCGGCCGCTGCTATCGCGACGGGCGCGACGAGGACTCGCCGCTCCACTCGCCCGAGTTCACGCTGGTGGAGTGGTACCGCGCCTGGGAGCCGCTCGCCGCCATCGGCCGCGACGTGGGGGAGCTCCTCGCCGCCGCGGCGCGCGTGCTCGGCGCCGGTGGGACCGCGGTCGCGCGC
>VGYY01000220.1 GCA_016872815.1 Planctomycetota bacterium | reverse complement strand
CGCCGTGAAGAACGGCTTCCTCGAGTTGTGCGCGTCGTTGCAGCAGTGAGCACGAGAGACACCGAATGCGCCTGCTGACCCGAATCTTCCATGCGCTGTCAGGCTTCGGCTTCACCTGCCTGATCCTGCTCTTCCTGCTGCTGCTGACGTGGCTCGGCACGCTGGAGCAGGTCGAGTTCGGGCTCTACACGACGCAGAAGAAGTACTTCGAGTCCTACGTGCTGGTGCACGACGCGGGACCATGGGCGGTGAAGTTCCCGTGGGCCGAGGCGGCGGCGGAACCGCTGTTCACGCTGGGGCCGATCCCGATCCCGCTGCCCGGCGTCAACCTGCTGCTGACCGCCCTGATGATCAACCTGATCTGCGGCGGCATCGTCCGCATGCGCAAGGACTTCCGCCGCGCCGGCGTGCTGGTGGCCCACCTCGGCATCGCGTTCATGCTGCTGGCCGGCTTCGTCGAGCACCTCGGCAAGCACGAGGGCATCCTCCACTGCCCGCCGGGACAGCCGGTGCGGACCTACTTCTCGTTCCACGACTGGGACGTGACCATCCGCGACGCCGACGCGACCGGCCGGGTGAAGCAGTTCGTGATCCCCGGCGAGGAGTGGCGCGATCTCGACGGCGCCACTGCGCGCTTCAACCATGACGAACTGCCGTTCGACCTGCGCGTCACCAAGTCGTTCAGGAACGCGCGCGTGGTGCAGCAGGGGCCGATGTTCCGCGGCGATGGACCGATCATCGACGGTTACGTCGTGCTGGACCAACCGCCGCTGCCGGAGAACGAGCGCAACGTCCCGGCCCTCTACGTGACGGCGATCGACAAGCAGAGCGGCCGGCAGGTCGACCAGATCCTGTGGGGCTTCCAGGACCATGCCGCGACGCTCGAGGCGGGCGGCAAGAAGTGGCTGATCGACGTGGGCCGCCGCCGCTACGACCTGCCGTTCGAGGTGCGGCTCGAGAAGATCATCGTCGAGTTCCACCCCGGCATCTCGCTGCCGCGGACGTTCTGGAGCAACATCACGAAGATCGAGGAGACGCGCGAACAGGCGATGCGCGTCACCATGAACGAGCCGGTCCGCCACGACGGCTACGTCCTGTTCCAGACCGGGTGGGGGCCGCAGACGTTCCCCCTGCGCCCCGACCTCTACTCCGAGTTCACGGTGGTCGAGAACCCGTCCGACCAGTGGCCGAAGTGGGCGTGCTATCTGATCGGGATCGGGCTCCTGTTCCACTTCTCGCTGCGGCTCAAGCGCTACGTGGCGAACCTCCGGCAGCAGTCGGCGTGAGGATGAGCGTCGCGGGACATGAGCACGATCAGGAGTCGGCGATGAAGGCGAGCACCGGCGACCGAGGGCATTGGCTGCGCGGGATCGTGGCGCTGGCGCTGCTGGCGACGATCGCGCCGACGGTGGCGGCGCAGGCCGACGCCGCCGCAGAGCGCGACGCACGGCCGGAACCGCGCCGCACCCAACCGTGGGATCCCGAGATCGTCGCCCTCATCTCGCGCCTGCCGATCCAGGATCAGGGCCGGATCAAGCCGTTCTCGAGCTACGCCCGTTTCACGGCGTTGAACCTGAACGGGCGCGAGGACTACGCCGAGGTCCTCGACCAGGGGACCGAGGACACCGCCGACGACGTCGAGGTCAGGCTCTCGCCGGTCGAGCTGCTGCTCGACTTCATGTTCTTCCCGCGGCAGTCGCAGGAATACCGCTGCTTCCAGCTGCAGACCTGGGAAGTCCTCGACGCCATCGGAGTCGAGCGGCTCGAGCGACGCAAGAAGCGCGACCGCTACAGCTACCGCGAACTCGAGTCCGGGCGTGACGAGCTCTTCCGGCAGTGGCGCACCCTGCGCGAGGATCCGCAGAAGCGGGAAGCGAAGAACCGGACCTACGTCGAGAACCAGGTCTTCGCCCTCGCCAACCGGGTGAACGAGTACGAGGGGTTGCTCGGCGTGCTGTCGATCGGCATGAACGACTTCATCGAACCGCCGGCGGATGCAGGGGTGCGCCAGCTGCTCGGCCTCGCCGGCGAGAGCGGCGGCACCGTCCGCTTCTCGGCGATCCTGGCGAAGTCGCGCGAGCTGGCCGAGCTGCAGACCGCGGCCGCGGAGCCGGCGACGGCCGATGCGATCGCGCAGCTGCTGAACGTCGCGCGGGTGATGGCGAACTACTCGAGCCTGCTCACCATCTGGCCGCCGGATGCCAAGCCGGCGCCCAAGGTGCGGACGTCGATGTACAACTCGGGGCCCGCGGAGGTGGTGCCGGGCGGCAGCTCGATCGAGCAGTGGTACGGTCTCGACGAGGTCCACAAGCGCATCTCGGGCGGTGACAGCGAGCTGCTGGCGCTGCACCTGCCGGCGATCGTCGGGCTCGAGGAGGCCTGGGCGGGGCGGACCGACCCGGCGGCGATCAAGCGCGGTCTCGAGTCGGCGGTGGCGACGCTGACGCGGAGCGCCGAAGCGCGCGGGCAGTACCGGAAGATCGAGAGCGAGATTTCCTTCCAGAAGGCCGACCTCTTCTATCGGGCGCTCGGGTTGTTCGTCCTGTCGTTCGTGCTGGTCGCGATCGGCTGGCTGCTGCGTGGAGCGACCGGCTACCACCGCCTGCTGCCGTGGATGGTCGCGCTGCCGCTGGCGCTCACCATCGGCGGCATCGTGTGGCGCGGCTACCTGCGCGCGCGGCCGCCGGTGTCGAATCTCTACGAGACGATCCCCTTCATCACCGCCGGGCTGGTGCTGGTCTGCCTGATCCTCGAGTGGATCGACCGCAAGCGGATCGCCGTCGCGTTGGCATCGGTGCTGGGTGCCGCGGGGATGTTCCTCACCGCGCGCTACGAGGTGAAGGAGGCGTTCGAGCGCGGCAACGAGACGATGCCGCAGCTGCAGGCGGTGCTCGACACCAACTTCTGGCTGGCGACGCACGTCACCACGGTGACGCTCGGCTACGCGGCGGGGCTGCTCGCCGCCGCGCTCGGGCTGGTGTACGTCGGAGCGAAGCTGGTCGGCGCGAAGAACCGCGAGGAGACCCTCTTCAAGCCGATCGCGCGCATGGTCTACGGCGTGATCTGCTTCGGGCTCCTCTTCAGCATCGTCGGCACCATCCTCGGCGGCGTCTGGGCCAACGACTCGTGGGGCCGCTTCTGGGGCTGGGATCCCAAGGAGAACGGCGCGCTGATGATCTGCCTCTGGGAGCTCGCGATCCTGCACGCGCGGATGGGCGGCTACGTGCGCGACCTCGGCATGTGCACCGCGGCGATCTTCGGCGCCAACATCGTCACCTTCTCCTGGTGGGGCGTGAACCAGCTCGGCGTCGGGCTCCACGCCTATGGCGAGACCGACGGCGTCGACTTCTGGCTCAACACGACCTACACCGTGATGTGCCTCGGGACGATCGCCGGAATGTGGCTCGCGGCCGAGTCGCGCGCCGCCCGGAAACAGGCCGCAGGACCCACGAACGCCCCGCAACCGGACTGAGACGGCGGCGGGCGCCGGGTGCGCCATCCGCCAGTCCAGGATTGGCGCCTGCGGTCGTAGCGCATGGCGGGCAATGGGTTTAAGTGCTTCGTTCGGTCGCGCCCGACGACTGCGCGCGACCGCCACGGCGCCGGCTCATGGCACCGTCGTGCTGGAACCGTTCGCGTGTCCGCGACCGCAGTGGCGCGCTTCGCGGCCGCCATTCGCGACGCTGCGCTGACCGCCTGCTTCGCGGCAGCCGCGCAATTTTCCCCCTTCACGCGCGAGAGATCGCAGCGCTATGTTCCGCCGCCGTCGGGCTGGGTTGCTCGGCGGAACAAGGTCTCGCGATTGCGTTTGATGGGTCTCGTCTCGGTCCTTCGTGGCACGCGCGTGGTCGCTTCGCGATCGCAGCGCGAGTCGTCGCCACGAGTCCAAGCTCGCGATTCACGGCTCGATTGCGTTTCCATCGTTGCGTCGAACCGCCCCGTGATGAGTTGCCGGCCAGCCGTTGCGGCCGGTGAGCGGTCTCAAGCGCACGCCCGTTGGGTCCGAGGTAGCACGTTGGCCACGTGAGTGGCCGTCAGGAATCGCGGCGCGAGCTGCCCAGCGAGTGGCCGCGGATCGTTGACCGGAGATTGAGAATGGGCACGAAGTTGTATGTCGGAAACCTTCCGTACTCGACCACCAGCGAAGAGCTGAACCAGATGTTCGCAGCTCACGGCGCAGTGAAGAGCGCGGACGTCATCATGGACCGCGAGACCGGCCGCTCGAAGGGCTTCGGTTTCGTCGAGATGGGGTCGGATGACGAGGCGAAGAAGGCGATCGAAGCGCTGAACGGCCAGAAGATGGCCGGCCGGCCGCTCACGGTCAACGAGGCCAAGCCGCGTGAGGATCGCGGTGGCGGCGGCTTCCGTCCGCGCGGCGGCGGCGGCTTCGGCGGCGGCGGCGGCGGTGGTGGGTTCGGTGGCGGCGGCGGCGGCTTCGGCGGCGGCGGCGGCGGCTTCGGCGGCGGTGGCCGCGGCGGCGGCGGCGGCTTCGGCGGCGGCGGCCGGGGTGGTGGCTTCGGCGGCGGTGGCCGCGGCGGCGACCGCTACTGAGATCGCGCCTGCGGACGAGCCCTGCTCGCCCGCGACACGAGCATGATCGAACGGCGGGCCGGTGCGCGCGAGCGCTCCGGCCCGCTCTCGTTTCGGGCCGCCGCGCGCACCGCAGGGCGCATCACCCGCCCCCGGCTTCCATCGCCAGCCGGTCGAGCAGCGCGGGCACGTCGGTGGCGACCCGCAGCGCGGCGACATGGCCGCGATCGCAGAAACCGGCGGCGACGGCCCGCTCGAGCTGCGCCAGCAATGGATCGAAGTAGCCGTCGACGTTCAGCACCCCGCACGGCGGCTGGCGCGGCAGGCGGCGCAGCTGCCGCAGCGTGAGCACCTCGAACAGCTCGTCGAACGTCCCGAGGCCGCCCGGCAGCACGACGAACGCATCGGCCGGCTCGATCAGCCGCCGTTTGCGCTCGAACAACGTCGCCGTCACCACCAGATCGGCCGGCCGGATCCGCGGATGGAGCAACTCCTCCGTGCGCAGGAACTCGGGGATCACCCCGCTCACCCGACCGCCGGCGGCCATCGCGGCGTCCGCCACCTCCCCCATCAGCCCGACCCGCCCGGCGCCCCAGAGCAGCGTCACTCCGCGCCGGGCGAGTTCGCCGCCGAGTTCGCGAGCGGTCATCGCATGGCGCGGGTCGTTCCCGCAGCGCGATCCACAGAAGACCGTGACTGTGCGCAGCATCGCGACTAGATACCGGACCCATGGATCCCCACCGCCCGCTCTCCCGCTTCGTCCGCTGCCGGCTCGAGGCGTGGCTCGCCGCCCGCGTCGCGGCGCCGTTGCTGGCCGCGCTGCTCGCGCTGCCGGCGCCGCCGTTGCTCGCCCAGTCGATGGCTGGCGCGCGCTGGATCTGGGGCGACCCGGCCGCCCGCGGCGCCGACGCGCCGACGCCCGACCCGAACGACGAGCGCTGGCAGCTGCAGCGCACGCTGACGCTCGCGGCGCCGCCGCAGCGCGCGTGGGCCTGGGTCACCTGCGACAACCGCTTCGCACTCCACGTGAACGGCAGCGTCGCCGGCCGCGGCAGCGACTGGAATCGCCTCGAGCGGCTCGACCTCACCCACCTGCTGCGCGCCGGCGACAACCTGCTGCTGGCGACCTGCCGCAACGAAGACGGCCCCGCCGGTTTCGTACTGTCCTTGGAACTGACGCAGGCCGATGGCACGAAGCAGCGCCTCGTCTCCGACGCAGCGTGGCTCGCAACGCCGGTCACGCCGAAGGACGACGCGACCCAGCCCCGCGTCGGTGGCACGTGGCAGCCGGTCCGCGAGCTCGGCCCGTTCGGCATGGCGCCATGGGGCGAGCTGCAGGCGCCGCCCGCGCCGACGTTCGATCCGCTCCCGGGCTTCGCGCTCGCGACCGTCGCCGAGGGCTTCGGCTCGGTCGTCGCGCTCGCGTCCGCCGGTCCCGGACGCCAGCTCGCCAACGTCGAAGGCGGTCCGATCTTCGAGCTGCTCGATCAAGACGGCGACGGTCGCGCCGATGAGGTGCTGCCGTTCAGCGATGCGATCAAGGGCTGCCAGGGGATCCACTGGCAGGCCGGCACGACCTGGTTCACCGGCGCCGGACCGGATGGCCACGGCCTCTATCGCCTCGATGATGCGAAACGCGTCGCCGGCGAGTCGAAGCCGGTCAAGGTGGTCGCGCTCGATGGCGACCTCGGCGAGCACGGACCGCATGCGATCGTGCCCGGCCCCGACGGCGCGCTCTACGTCGCCATCGGCAACCATGCGCGGCTCGGCCAACCGCCGGCGGCGAGCTCTCCCTACCGGCTGACTTACGAGGGCCACCTGCTGCCGACGATGCTCGACCCGAACGGCCATGCCACGGAGTGCAAGGCGCCGGGCGGCGTCGTGCTTCGGGTCGATCCGGCGAGCGGCGTCTGCGAGCTGTTCGCCGCCGGCTTCCGCAACCACTACGACCTCGCCTTCGACGAGCGCGGCGAGCTGTTCACCTTCGACTCCGACATGGAGTGGGACGTCGGGCTGCCATGGTACCGGCCGCTGCACCTGATCCACGTGGTGCCGGGCGGCGACTACGGCTGGCGCACCGGTTCGAGCGTCTGGCCGGTGGTGGCGGCCGACTCGCTGCCGCCGGTGCTCGGCGTCGGTCGCGGCTCGCCGACCGGGATGTGCCGCGTGACCGGCGAGCAGTTCCCCGCCCGCTTCCGCGGCGCGTTGCTGGCCGGCGACTGGTCGGTGGGCGTGATCTACGCGTTCCGCGCGGTGCCGGACGGCGCGAGCTATTCGGGCGTCGCCGACGTGCTGCTGCGCGGCCATCCGCTGAACGTGACCGATCTCGCGATGGACTCCGACGGATCGCTCCTGTTCGCCGCCGGCGGACGCGGGACGGTCGGCGGCGTCCACCGCCTGCGCTGGGTCGGCGATGCGGCGGCCGCGAAGGCGCTCGCGGCGGCGGCGCCCGCCGCACCGGCGTCCGCTCCGGGTCCCGAGACCGCCACGGCGCTGGTGCGCCGCCTCGCCAA
>VGYY01000219.1 GCA_016872815.1 Planctomycetota bacterium | reverse complement strand
AGCCGCCGACCTCGCCGACCGGCGCCGGGGCCGCCGAGGCGCCGCCGCCGCCCGAGTTGATCGCGGCCCGGCAGAAGGTGGCGAAGGCGCTCGACGCGCTGGCGGCCGCGAAGCTGCCCGCGTTCGAGTCGCGCCTCGAAGAGTTGCAGCGGACGGTCGACGACGTCGGCGGGGCGGCGGTGGTGCCGCTTTCCGAGCGGGCGAAGGCGATAAGCGTCGAGCTGGCGGCGGCGCCGGAGAAGGCGGCGCTGGCCCAAGTGCGCGACCGGTGCGAGGCGCTCAAGGCGGCGCGCGCGGCGGCGTTCGAGTGGCTCGACGATCCGGCGAAGTACTTCATGCTCGATCCGAAGGCGCCCGGCGATGTCGCGCGCGGCGGCGAGCTGGCGAAGGCGCAGAAGGAGGCCGAGCGGCGGGTCGATGCGGTGCGGGCCGTGTGGGGGAGCGAGCTCGGCAGCGCGCCGGGGCCGCAGGCGACCCTGTCGGAGGCGTATGCGCGCCGGGTGCGCGAGGTGCAGGCGATCGACGCGCTGCTCGAGTCGCTGAAGGCGCCGCTGCCCGACCTGACCGACCTGCTGGCGACGCGGCTCCTGCCGCGCTGGACCAGCAAGGTGCACGTGCGCAACTACGCGCTCGACCTGGCCGAGCGCGCGCGGCTCGACGGCGATCGCGAGGTCCGCGAGTCGAACGAGCGGCTGCGCGACGTCGATGGCGATGCGCTCGAGCTGCTGGCTTCAGTGAACGCGTACCGCGAGCTGTTCGGGCGGCCGCAGCTGCGCTGGGACGCGAAACTGGCCACGTCGGCGCAGGTCGCGGTCGCGGCGCTGGCGAAGGCGGCGAAGGCGTACAAGGAGTCCGACCCGCAGCCGCTGCCCGATCCGCGCACCGCGAAGGACGGCGGCGTCAACTACCTGCGCGGCCGCTTCTCGGCGCGGCAGGCGCTCCAGCAGTGGGGCCGCATGGCCGACGCCCACCGCCACCTGCTCGACCCGGAGCATCGCTCGCTCGGCATCGGCGTCGAGCCGAAGTACTGGATCGCGAAGTTCGGCAAGTTCGTGCCCGACGCCCCGCCCGCCCGCTGACCGAACCGGAACAACCGATTCAGGAACGGTTTGTCGGAACAACTGTTCCAGGAACGGTTTGTCCGGTAGGTCGCCGGCGCCGCCGTCACTCGTGGCGGAGGGCCTGGATCGGGTCCATGTAGGCGGCGCGGCGGGCGGGGTAGAGCCCGAACACGATCCCGGTCAGCATCGAGACGCCGAGCGACAGCACGATCGCCCACGCCGTGACCGCGGTCTGCCAGCCGGTGAACTTGCTGACGATCGGCGCGCCGCCGACGCCGAGCGCGACGCCGAGCAGCCCGCCGACGGTCGCGATCACCACCGTCTCGACCAGGAACTGCAGCACGATGTCGCCGCGGCTGGCCCCGAGCGCGCGCCGGATGCCGATCTCGCGGGTCCGCTCGGTGATGCTCGCCAGCATGATGTTCAGGATGCCGATGCCGCCGACCACCAGCGAGATCGCCGCGGTGA
The DNA here is from genome assembly GCA_016872815.1 of Planctomycetota bacterium. Lineage (GTDB taxonomy): Bacteria > Planctomycetota > B15-G4 > B15-G4 > SIAN01 > SIAN01. Next base: position 5,568 of record VGYY01000219.1, on the reverse strand, counting down.
TCAGGATCATCGTGTTGAACGTCTCCTGCGTGGTCTGCAGCGACTCGAGCTGCTCGAGCGGCACGCTCACCTCGTAGTCGCGCTTGTCGTGGAACTTGCCGAGCACGGCGTGGATGCAGCGCGCCGTCTCCAGCACCTTCTCCTCGCTCTCGACCCGGCAGACCATCTGCGACAGCTCGACCCGCTCGTTCTCGTAGGAGCCGGCGCGCCAGGAGTAGTTGTTGAGCCCGAAGCGGTCGCACACGGTGTCGAACGGCACGTAGACCTCGAGCGCCCGGTCGTCGATGCCGAGCACCGCCTTGTTCGGGCTCTGGAACTCGAAGTCGGGCAGCACGCCGACGACCTGGAACCACTCGCGGCCGACCTTGAGATCGAGCTCGAGCGGCGCGCCGACGTACTTCGCCTCGCGCAGCAGCCGCGAGCGGATCACCGCGACCCGCTTGCGCTCGAGCCCGTCGCGGTGGGTCAGCGCCCGCCCCATGATCGGCTTCAGGTTCAGCGCGTCGAAGTACTCGGGCGTCACGCCGCGCACCTTCGCCTCGATCATTCGGCTCTTGAACCAGATCGAGCGCTTGACGTCGTGGACCGGCAGCACCTGCTCGACCATCGGCACGGTCGACTCGATCTGCTTCTGGTCCTTGAAGGTGAGCCCGTAGCGGAGCTGGAAGCTCCGCTCCTGCTTCATCGCGTCCTGGTCCTCGGGCGGCTTCTTCGAGTTGACGATGATGTTCCGGATGCCGAGCTCGGCGATCTGCTCCAGGATCGCGCGCCGCCCGCCCTCGCCGACCGACACCATCAGCACCACCGACGCGATGCCGAAGATGATCCCGAGCGCGGTGAGGAAGCTGCGCAGCTTGTGGCGCAGCAGGTTGCGGATCGAGTCGGCGACCAGTTCGGGAGCGATCACGTGGCGCTCCCGATCGCGGGCTTGCCCGAGTCGGTCTCGACCAGCCCGTCGCGGAGCGCGACGCGGCGCGGCGCGTTCTGCGCGATGTCGCGATCGTGGGTGATCATCACGATGGTGCGGCCGCTCGCGTGGAGGTCGCGCAGCACCTGCAGGATCGCCTTGCTGTTGACCGAGTCGAGGTTGCCGGTCGGCTCGTCGGCCAGCAGCATCGTCGGCTCGGTGGTGAGAGCGCGCGCGATCGCGGTGCGCTGGCACTCGCCGCCCGACAACTCGTTCGGCACATGCTTCAGCCGGTGCGACAAGCCGACCTTGTCGAGCACCTCGAGCGCCTTCGCGCGCCGCTGCGACCGCGGCACGCGGGCGTAGAACAGCGGCAGTTCCACGTTCTCGGCCACCGTCAGGTGGGGGATCAGGTGGAAGCTCTGGAACACGAAGCCGATCCGCGTGTTGCGCACGCGCGACAGGCTCCGGTCGTCCATCCGCGCCACGTCGTCGCCGGCGAGGAAGTAGCTCCCGCCGCTCGGCCGGTCGAGGCAGCCGAGGATGTTGAGCAGCGTCGACTTGCCGGAGCCCGAAGGCCCGACGATGGCGACGTACTCGCCGGCGTCGACCCGCAGCGAGATGCCGCGCAGCACCGGCACCGGGTTCTTGTCGGTGCCGTAGCGCTTCTCGATCGCGCGCAGTTCGAGGATCGCGGCCGGGGGTGCGGCGGCGCCGGCGTCGCTCACGTGGCGCTCCGGATCAAGGGCCGGCCGGCGCCGGCCCCGCGGGCGCCGCGACCGGTGGCGGCGCCTCGTTCGCCTTCTCCTTCTCGTCCGGCGAGGGCGCCCCGGTCGGCACGCTCGGGTTGTAGAGCAGCACCTGCTGCCCGGCGACGAGCCCCTCGACGATCTCGAGGTAGCTGTCGTTGCTCATTCCCGGCTTGATCTCGGTCCGCTGCGGCTGGCGCGCCGCGTCGAGCGCGTAGCACCAGTGCTTGCCGCCCTCGAGGAAGACGCACTGGAGCGGCACGTAGGTCGCGTCCTTGCGCACGTCGATCATCACCTCGGCCTTGGCGCTGATGCCGGGCTTCAGTTCGACCTCGGTCACCGCGTCGAGCGTGACCTCGACGTCGAACTTCTTCACCTCCTGGTTGCCCTCGGTCGCGATCGCCGCGATCTTCGTCACCTTGCCCTGGATCAGCACCCCGGGATAGGTGTCCATCGTCACCTTGGTCGCCATCTCGAGCTTGATCTTGTTGATGTCGGCCTCGTGCACCTGCAGCTTCACCTGCATCACCCGCAGGTCGGGGATGGTGAACAGCGTGTTGCCGCCCCAGATCTCGCCGCCGACCTTGAGGTTCTGCGTGAAGTCGTCCCACGTGAAGCGCGGGTCGCCGAAGATCACGATGCCGGGGCAGGGCGCCTTGAGGACCATCTTGCCGAGCTCGTCCTGCCGCTCCTTCAGCTGCTGGTTCAGCTTGTCGAGCCGCTTCTGCGACTGCTCGACCGCGACCTCCTTCTGCCGCTTGGTCGACTCGGCGCGCTTCTCCGCGGTGGCCATCGCCAGCTCGGCGTCCTCGACGGCCGTCTGCTTGTCGCGCAGCGCCATCGGCAGCGTGTACTTGTTGAAGATCTTCATGTCCGCGTCGGCCCGCTCCTTGGCGATCTCGGTGCGGTCCTTCGCCAGCTTCTCGTTCTCGAGCTCCGACTCGTTGATGAAGCCCTCGTTGAACATCTCGAGGCTGGCCTCGTACGACTTCCTGGCCTTGTCGTAGGCCGAGTCCGCCTCGTTGATGGCGATCTCGAGGCGGCGGATCTCCTGCGGCTTGTCGGCGTCCTCGTACTTCTCCTTGTCCTTCGCCGCCTTCTCGAGCGTGATCTTCGCCTTCTTCAGGTCGGACTCGCTCTGCTTCTCCTGGATCTCGAGCTCGGTCTTCGCCGTCTGCAGGTCGGCCTCGGCCTTGGTGATCTCGAGCTGCGCCTGATCGACCTGCTGCTGCAACTCGGCGGTGTCGAACTTGCAGAGCTCGTCGCCCTCCGCGACGACCTTGCCCTCCTCGATGATCGAGATGATCTTCCCGCGCGAGCGGAACTCCGGGACGATCTTCTGCGAGTCCTTGGCGACCAGCGTGCCGTCTTCGGTGAGGGTGATCGGCAGCTCGCCCTTGGCCACGGTGAAGAGGCCGTCGGTGGCGATGGCCGCGGTCTCGTCGGCGCTGCCGCGCGTCTGCCACCACCAGACGCCGCCGCCGGCCAGCAAGAGCCCCGTCACGCCGAGCAGCGCCTTCATCGTCCGTCTCCCGCGGCGTCGGCCGGCGCGCCGACGCTCCATCTCCCGTCCGCCCCGATGAACAGGATCCCGAGGCTGCGATAGACGCCGAGCCGCTGGATCAGGTGATCGACCCGGCGCTCGATCTGCGCGTTCTTCGACTGCACCAGCTTCTGGCGCGCCTCGAGCAAGTCACGGTTGCTCGCCTCGCCGACCCGGAACAGCAGCTCCTGGTGGCGGACGCTCCTCGCCTCCTCCGCCAGGCTCTGCTCGTCGAGCTCGAGCTGCCGCTCGGTGTTGGTCAGCGCGCGCAGCTGGTCCTCGATGTCGCTGCGGAACTGGTGGAGGAACTCGTCCCAGTCGCGCCGCGCCTGATCGATGGCGATCTCCGCCTGACGCCACGAATTGCGCCGGTCGATCGTCTGCAGCGGGATCTCGAGCGACAGGCTGGCCGAGCGGGTCCAGGTATCGGGGAACGCGTTGGCCGGGCCGCCGCGCCCGCTGCCGCCGGACGAATAGCTGGCGCTGAAGCCGAGGTCGGGGAGGAGGTCGTTGCGCGCCAGCCGGAAACCGCGCTCGGCGTCCTCCAGCTGCTCGCGCCGCGACTTCATGTCGAGCCGGTTCTGCAACGCCACCTCGACCGCCGAGCTCGGGTCGAACGCGACCGGCTCGAACGGCGGGTCCTCCTCGACCAGCTCGACGCGGACGGTCGGGTCGAGCCCGAGCTGGATCAGGAACTGCTGGATCGCCCGCTCGAGGTTCACCTGCGCGTCGTTGAACTGCTGCTCGGACTCGACCAGCCGGCGGCGGGCGCGCACGACCTCGGACTCGAGCCCGCGCCCCTGCTTGCGCAACGCCTCGGCGCGTTGCACGTCGCGCCGGGAGCTGTCGATGTCCTCGGTCGAGTTGGCCAGCTGGCGCTTCTGCTTGACCAGGTCGAAGAACTGCCGGGTGATCCGGATGACGTAGTCCTGCCGGAACAGCTCGAAGTCGCGCACGGCATAGACCATCGACCGCTCGGCCTGGGTGAGCCCCTCGCGGTACTGGTCGTAGCCGGCGCCGCGCAGCAGCGGCTGGCTGAAGCTGATCCCGGCCGAGGTCGACCAGTCGTCGATGTCCCCGCCGTCGCCGCGGTTCATCGCGCGCGACAGGCCGGTGGAGAGGCCGATCGAGCCGTTGGTGGGCAGGAGCTGGCTCATGCCGAGCGACGCGCCGAACGAGCTGGTGTCGAGCGCCTTCTCGCCGTCGCCCCAGAGGTAGCTCACCGCGGAGTCGAACTGCGGCCCGTAGTTGAAGCGCGTCAGGCTGAAGCCGAGTCCCTGCTGATACAGCGATTCCTTGCGCGTGACGTAGTCGCGGCTGCTGGTCACCGCGATCCGCAGCGTCTGGGCGAGGTCGAGGCGCAGCGGTTCCGCCGCCGGCCCCGCGCCCGGATCGACCGGCGCGGGCGCGGCCGGCTCCGGCGCCGCCGGTTTCGGCAGCACCACCGTCGCCGCGCGGTCAGCCAGCGCCTTCCGGTCGAACTCGCGCAGGATCGCGCTGACCTCGCGGTCGGCGTCGTCGTGATACCAGGCGGCGGTGCACCCGCCGGCGGCCGACAGCAGCGCCGGCAGGGCGATTCCGGACGAGCGTCTCATGCGCAGTCGTTCCCCCGATCCGTTCCGCGCCATGGCGGCGTCACCCTTTGACGCACGCACACCCGCTGTATTCGTGGGCCCGTTGGTGGTTGCAGCGGCGCGGTCGAACTCCCCTTCCGCGCGCGCCCCGGAACGAGCGGTCCGGTACGACACCCGCCGAGGGAGTGTTCGGATCCAAATCCCGCGCGCGATCGCACGAAAGAACGACGATCAGTCCGCGTCGAGCAAGGCCGCGATCAGGGTGCGCGCGTGGCTGCGCTGGTCGGGCAGCGCCGCACGATCGTGGAAGGCGACCAGGGGCGGCAACGACGTCGCCGGCAGGTTCGCCTCGTCGAGTGCGGCCAGCGCGCGCGCCCGGACATTGGGCAGCGGATCGTCGAGCAGCCCGAGCAGCCGCTCGCGAGCGCGGTCGCTCCGTCCGGCCAGTCGGCCGAGGGCGACGATGGCGCCGCGGCGCATCGCGTCGGGCTGGTCGGCCGCGGCGAACTCGACCGCAGTCTGCGCGATCGCCGTCACCGCCTCGTCCGGCAGCTCCGCGCAGCCGGCGGCTGCGGCCACCGCCGGTCCACGCAGTGCCGGCGCCGCCTCGCCGTTGGTGGCGATCGAATGGAGCGGTGCCGCGATGCGGGCGCCGTGCAGCGCGCCGAGCGCCTCGAGCGCCGCCGTCCGCACCGAGTCGACCCGCTCCGACTGCAGCCGCCGCACCAGCAGTCCCGACGCCACCTCGTCGCGCTCGAAGCGGCCGAGCGCCGTCGCTGCCGCCGCCCGCACCGC
>VGYY01000218.1 GCA_016872815.1 Planctomycetota bacterium | reverse complement strand
GCCGTCGCCCGCCGACCGCGACCACGCGCCATCGCGCGAACGCGCAGCGCAGCAGCGCGGCGCCGACCAGCCCGCTGGCGCCGGTGAGCAGCAGCGTCGGGTGCGATCCCATCGGGCTCCTGCGCGCGCCCGCCGTCCTGAGGCGGGGAGCGCGCGAAGATACAATCCGCCTCCCCATGAACACCGCTGCTGACCGCCTGGCCCGCATCGCGCAACTCGTCGTCGGCGCCGGCCGTCCCCTGGCGCTGCTGGCGGGGCCGTGCATCGTCGAGGGCGAGGCGATCACGCTGCGCATCGCCGCGCGAGCGATCGCCGCCGCGCGCGCGGCCGGCCTGCCGATCGTCTTCAAGGCGTCGTTCGACAAGGCCAACCGCACCTCCGGCAAGTCGTTCCGCGGCATCGGCGCCGAGGCGGCGCTCGCCGTGCTGGCCAAGGTGAAGCGCGAGTTCGGCGTGCCGCTGGTGACCGACATCCATGCGCCCGAGCACGCGGCGATGGCGGCCGAAGTGGTCGACCTGCTGCAGATCCCGGCGTTCCTCTGCCGGCAGACCGACCTGCTGCTCGCGGCGGCTGCGGCGGCGGTCCAGCGCAAGGTCGCGATCAACGTCAAGAAGGGGCAGTGGCTCTCGCCCGAGGAGATGCGGCACGTCGTCGCCAAGCTGCGCGACGCCGGCGCACGCGACCTGATCGTGACCGATCGCGGCACCTTCTTCGGCTACCACCGCCTGGTGAACGACCTCGGCGCGATCCCGGCGATGCAGGCGCACGGCGTCCCGGTCTGCTTCGACGCGACCCACTCGGTGCAGCAGCCGGGCGGCGCCGGCGACAAGAGCGGCGGCAACCGCCGCCTGGCGCCGGTGCTGGCGCGCGCCGCGGTCGCCGCCGGCGCCGACCTCGTCTTCATGGAGGTGCACGAGGATCCCGACCGCGCGCTCTCCGACGGCCCCAACTCGCTGCCGCTCGAGGTGCTGCCGCGACTGTTCGCGGCGCTGCGCACTCTGCGCGAGCAGGCCAATGCCGACTGGCCGGGGAGCGAGTTCGACGCGGTGGCAGGCGGACCGGTCGGATGAACGAGCGCCTGCCGCTGCAGGAACTGGTCGGCACCACGCTCGGCGAGTACATGCTGCGCCGCATCGTCGGCCACGGCTCGATGGGCGTCGTCTTCGAGGCCCACCACGCCGGCCTCGATCGCCGCGTCGCGCTGAAGGCGCTGCCGCCGGGGCTCGGCGCCACCGAGAAGGCGATCCAGCGCTTCCTGCGCGAGGCGCAGGCGGTGGCGCAGCTCAGCCACGAATCGATCGTGCCGATCTACGAGATCCGCCAGACCGGCGCGATCCACTGGTACACGATGCGGTTCCTCGAGGGCGAGCCGCTCGACCGGCTGGTGAAGAAGGGGCCGCGCGACCAGCGCCACGCGGCGGAGCTGATCCAGGCCGCCGCGCGCGCGATCCACTTCGCCCACCACCACGGGATCATCCATCGCGACGTCAAGCCGGCGAACATGATCCTCGACGGCGAGGGGCGCCTGGTCATCACCGATTTCGGGCTGGCGCGGCCCGAGCAGGGCGCCGGCATCACCGACTCGGGCGCGATGGTCGGCACGCCGCTCTACATGAGTCCCGAGCAGATCCGGGCGCGCAAGGGCGAGATCGACCGGCGCACCGACATCTGGTCGCTCGGCGCCACCTTGTTCGAGCTGCTCACCGGCGCGCCGCCGTTCCATGGCGAATCGACCCAGGAGATCCTGCAGGCGATCCTCGAGGCCGAGCCGCGCAGCCCCCGCGCGCTGCGTCCCGACCTCCACGCCGACCTCGAAGTGATCATCCTGAAGGCGCTGGAGAAGGAGCCGAAGCGCCGCTACGCCTCCGCGCTCGAGCTGGCGCAGGACCTCGAGCGCTTCCTCGAGGGCGAGCCGATCACGGCGCGGCGCACCACCCTGCTGGCGCGCGGCGTGCGGACGGTGCGCAAGCACAAGCTGATCGTGGCGCTGGCCGCGGCGATCATGCTGATCGTCGCCGGCTTCAGCTGGTTCACCAAGCGGGCCGTCGACCAGCAGCGCGCCAGGACCTGGCAGTCCGCGGTCGAGCAGGCGCGCACCGCGTTCGCCGACGAGAACTTCCTGGTGGCCGCCGCCAAGTACGAAGAGGCGCTCCGCGAGCGTCCCGACGACGCCATCGCGAGGCTCGGCCGTGCGCGCGCCTGGTGTTCGCTCGGGCAGCTCTGGGAGAGCGAGCTGCAGGAGGGCCGGCAGAAGCCGTCGCTCGACGCCGAGTTCGGCTCGGTCGACCAGCTCTACGGCCGCGCCTTCGGCGATCTCGCCGCCGTGCTGGAGCGGAAGCCGGACGACCCGGTGGCGGCCTTCTACCGCGGCTTCCTCCGCCGCCGCTTGAAGGAGCCGGGGGAGCGCGACGCCGGTTTCGACGACCTGCTGCGCGCCGAAGAGATCGGCACCACCGACTGGGAGACGCAATTCGAGTTCGCCAAGTTCCGCTTCGCGATGACGAAGGGACTGGGCGACCGCCCGAGCCAGAAGAGCGAGCTGCTCGAGCAGGCGCTGCGCAACGCCGGCGAGGCGGTGAAGCTCCTCTCGGCCGAGGTCGTCCGCCAACCCGGCGCGCTCCTGCAGCGCTGGCAGTTCCGGGTGCTCCGGTTCCGCGGCGACCTCTACCGCGAGCTGTACGAGACCGGCCACCTCACCGACTACCTGCAGCTGGCGATCGACGACTACGACGCGGCGCAGGCGATCGACGAGCGGCGCGACGAGCGGTTGGCGGGGTTGCGCGACCAGATCGCCCGGCAGCTGCTCACGTTCCGCGAGCCAGTCGCTGCGCCGCCGGCCGTGCCGACGGTGCCGACGCGCCCGGATGCCGGCGCCGCCGGCCTGCTGGGCGATGTCCTCTCGCTGTTCAATCCGCAGAAACCCGATGATCAGGGCCGTGCCCTGGCCAGCATCCTCGCCCGCGGCGGCGAGCTGATCGCGCCGCTGATCGCCGGCGCCGGCGACCTCGGCGAAGGCGTCATGGACCGCTTCGTGAACCCCTATTTCGAGGGGGCGGTCGTGACCGAGGAAGCGCGCAGCGCCGCCGAGCTCGCCGCCGACCGCGGCCGCGCGATCCTGCAGTCGGCGCTGGCGCGCAACGAGCAGCCGACCCGCTCCGAGCGCGAACAGGCGCGCGACCTGCTGCGCGCCGCCGTCGCCGGCAACCCGCGCAACGCGCAGTTCAGCTTCGAGCTCGCCATCGTCGAGCAGGCGCTCGGCGAGTTGGAGAGCGCGCGTCGGCACCTCGAGGCGGCCGCCACCATCGCCCCCGGCAACCCGATCTTCCGGCTGCAGCTGGCGCTGACCTGCGAGCAGCAGGACGACCTGCCGGCCGCGGCGGCGCACGCGGCGGCAGCCGCCGCGCTGGCGCCCGGCAGCGCCCGGCTGCGCGAGACGGAGGAGCGGCTGGCGCTGGCCGCAGCGGCGGCGGCGGCGGCGAAAGAGACGGAAACGGACGCCGCCAGCGACGGCGGGTGAACGGCGGCGGGGCCCGCCTCAGCCGGTGCGACCGGCCGCGTTCAGCTCCCGAGCTTCCAGACCAGTCCGAGCCAGTAGGCGCCGTCGACGTCGCCCGTGTTCCTGCCGTCGACCGTCTGCTTCCAGCCAGTACTGAGCGCGAAGCGCTCGTCGAGCCGCGCGTAGACCGCCACGCCGATCCGCTCCCACTCCTCCTCGAGGCCCGGATAGTCACCCTGGCCGATGTCATGACCGCCGTCGCTCGACACCTGGCTCCAGAACGGCATCACGGTGATCCCGGCGGCGACGGGGATGCCGAGGGTGACATTCAGCGGGATCTCGTTGGCGGGCGCCTCGGTGCGATAGTCGAAGCCGCTCTCGACCGACAGGAAGAAGCCGGAGTCGAGCCGGTAGTGGGCGATGCCGCGGGCGCGCCAGTCGAGCTGACCGTCGCCGAGCGCGGTCGGCGTGTTGGTCTCGTAGTGGCTGAGCGGCACCTTGAGCGACGGCGCGAGAAGGAACGAGCATTCGCCGTAGCCGAGCCGCATGGACGGCCCCACCCGCCACTTCACGCCGGCGACGGCATCCTGCCACGCTGATTTATCGTCGAAGTCGGAGGTCCCGTCGTTCTCGGCATCGGCCCAGGACGCCGAGAAGACCAGGTCGAGGTCGTCGCGGACGCCGTGCGCGACGTGGAGGTTCACCGCCTCGCGGGTGACTTCGCCGACCGTCGGATCGCTGACCTTGGTGCTCCCCACCCAGAACTCGTCGTAGAGGTCCATCGAGTAGCTGAAGGAGACGTCGGTCCGGCCGAGGCCGCGCAGGTGGCCGGTGTCGCCCTGCGCGTGCGCGACGCCCGCGAGCGATGCAGCGGCCGCCGCGAGGCAGAGGCCGGGAACGACACGGGTCGCCAGTGCAGGAAGTGTCATCGGAGTCGGTTCCTTGCTCGGTAGCCGGCGTGGTCAGCGGCGGCCGCGACCGGACCTGCCGGGACGACGCTGCGCGCCCCGTCAGCGTACCGTCGAGCTCGCGGACCGCACGCGAGCGTGTGCGCCTCGCTGGCTCTCGAGGCCGCCCGTTCGCGGCTGTTCGGCGGCATCCACTTCGCCTCGGCGAACGACGACGGCATCGCGCAGGGCATCTGCGTCGGCAACGAAGTGCTGACGCTGCAATTCCTCGAGTGACGCTCGGGCCACGCCGCCCGCTCAGCGCGCGTAACCGAGGGCGCGCAACGCCTCGTTGTCGAGTTCCCCGAGCTCGCGCGCGTGGACCGTTCCCGGCACCGGCAGCGCGTGGAGCTGCTGCAGCAGTCGCTCGCGCAGGCGCTCGGCCTGCTGCGGCAGCTGCGCCGCCAGATCCCGTTTCTCGCCCGGATCGTCGACCACGTCGTAGAGCTCGGTCTTCACCGGTTCGCCGGCCCGATCGAGGGCGACGATGACCTTGAAGCGGTCGCTGCGCAGCGCCACCAGCGCGCGTTCGACCGGGTTCACCTGCCGCTCGCGCAACGCCTCGAGCAGCGCCTCGCCCGGCGGCGTGGCGGCGGCGCGCACCGCGGGATCGCCGCTGGTGAACGGCAGCAGCGAGCTGCCCTGCACCTCGGCCGACGGCGTGAGCGCCAGCCAGTCGAGCACGGTCGGCAGCACGTCGACCGTCCGCACGATCCCCGCCACCTTCTCTCCCCGCGCCCCGGCATCGGGCCGCCGCACCAGCAGCGGCACGCGGACCGCCTCGTCGTAGAGCTCGCTGTTGTGCTCGAACAGCTGCGTGTGCTCGCCGAGCCCCTCGCCGTGGTCGGCCACCACCACCACCAGCGTCTCGTCCCACCGCCCCACCGCGCGGATCGCGTCGAACAGCCGGCCGAGGCACTCGTCCTGCCAGGCGATCTCGCCGTGGTAGAGCGCCTCCATGTGCGCCTTGTCGGCGGCGCTCACCTGGTTCTTCGCCAGCGCCTGCCAGAACTTGCGCTGGTCGCCGTCCATCGGCCCGCGATAGGCGGGGTCGAACGTGCGGTCGTGCGGCGGCGGCGGCTGATAGGGCTGATGGGCGTCGAAATAGTGCACCCAGAGGAAGAACGGCTGCGACCCCAGCCGGCCGAGCCAGTCGATCGCGAGCTTGGTGGTGGCATCGCCGCGCCGCTGGTAGGCGGTGGCGATGGTCGCCTCCCACTTCCTGCGATCGTCGGGCAGGTTCTTCGGCAGTCGTGAAACGTCGAACTTCATCAGCGGCTGGTCGACCGCGTCGTCGTAGGCGGCGAAGCCCTGGTCGAGCCCGAACTGCGAGTCGAGGACGAACGCCGACACGAATGCGCCGGTCGCGTAACCCTGCGCCTGCAGCAGCTCGGCCAGCGTCTCCTGCTCGGGCCCGAGGAAGTAGACGGCGTTGTCATGGACGCCGTGGCTCTGCGGGTACTTGCCGGTGAACAGCGTCGAGTGGCTCGGGAAGGTCGACGGGATCGCGGTGAAGGCGTCCGCGAACACCACCCCCTCGGCCGCCAGCGCGTCGAGGCGCGGCGTCTTCGCGGCGGTGAAGCCGTAGGGACCAAGGCGGTCGGCCCGGGTCGTGTCGAGCGTCACGATCAGCACGTTGACCGGCCGGCCGACCGGCCGCGTCGGCTCCGGCTCGCTCCCGCCGCACACCGCGCAGAGGAGCGCCGCCAGCGCGGCTATGGTGCGTCGGTGGGCTCGCATCGACCGCAGCATATCGGCACGCCGAGGACGCCGGCCGCAGCGGCGACCGCCGGTCGCGACCCGAATCCGCGCGCGCACCTCGCCGCCTGGCTCGGCTGGCTGCTGCTCGCGCTGGCGGTGGCGGGCGGGACGGCGCTGCGGCTCCACCTCGCCCATCGCGATCCCGGCTACGACCGCAGCGAGCCGCGCCGGGTGCTGTGGAGCGATCCGGCGCTGCTCCACTACTTCACCGAACGGATCGTCGACCACGGCGGGACGGCGCCGCCCGAGCTGCGCGCCGACCCGAACTTCCAGTGGCCCGACCGCGTCGACGCGCTGGCGTTCGAGACGGTCGGCCAAGAGTACGTCTGCGCCTGGTGGCACCTGCTGTCGGGCAGCGGACGAGCGCTGCACGAGAGCTGCCTGCAGGCGATGAGCGCGACCGCGAGCCTGACCGCGGTCGGAGTCTTCCTGCTGGCTGGCGCACTGACCGGCAGCACGCTGCTCGGCGGCATCGCCGCGCTGCTGTTCGCGTTGTTGCCGGCGAGCTACCGCACGGTCGGAATCACGCTGTTGCGCGAAGACTTCGCGCTGCCGTGGTTCGCGCTCCACCTCGGGCTGCTGGCGGTGGCGGCGCGGCGCGGCTCGCGGGCGGCGCTTTGCGGCTGCGGGATCGCGTTGCTGGCGGCGCTCTCGACCTGGCACGCCATGGGCTTCGTCGTCGCCATGGAGGGGGCGGTGGTGCTGGCGTGGTACCTGCGCAGCGGGCGCAACGCGCTGGCAGCGCCGCGCGCCTGGTGGGTGCCGGCGATCGTCGCGGTGGGGTCGCTGCTCGTGCCGGTGCTGCGCGCCAAGCTGGCGATCGTCTCGCTGCCGATGCAGTGCGCGGCGGGACTGCTGCTCGCGGCGGCGGTGGCGCGCCGACCGGGAGCGCGGCCGTGGCACGGGCGGGTCGCGGCGCTGTTCGGCGTCGCGGCGACG
>VGYY01000217.1 GCA_016872815.1 Planctomycetota bacterium | reverse complement strand
TGCGCCGACGGCACGCGCTGCGGCCGCCGCCTGCTCGCGCAAGCGCAGCCAGGGCGCGAATCCGGGCCGCAACGCGAGCAGCGCGTCGCACTGCCGCTGCGCCGCCGCCGGATCGCCGAGCTTGAGCTCCAGCACGGCGAGCTCGACCCGCCGGTCGACGTCACGCGGGTTCAGTTCGGCCAGTTCGCGCAACGTCGAGCGCCGCTCCTGCTCGTCCGGCGCGCTGGCCGAGGCGACGCTGTCGGAGAGGCGGTTCAGCCGCTTCCAGATCTCGTGATGGCGGCGCGCGCCGGCGGCATCGCCGGTGCGCTGCCGGCAGATCCGCGCCGCGGCGTGCGCCTGGCGGCTGCCGGGCGCCACGTCGAGCGCCACCTCGAGGTCGCGCAGCGCCTCTTCGTGGCGGTCGACGTTCATCAGCGCCTCGGCACGGAGCACCCGCGCCCCCGACGCGCGCGGTGCCGCCGCGATCGCCCGATCGAGGTCGAGCAGGAGCGCCGCCTGCACCGTCGGATCGCCGCCGGCGCGCTTGATGGCGAGGTCGGCGCGCAACACCAGCAGCTCGGCGAGCTGATCGCCGGCGACCCGCGGGGGCGTCGCATCGCACATCTCGGCGATCAGGGCGAGCGCCTCGTCGTACTCGGTGAGGCGGGCGCGAGCGATCGCCAGCGCGGCCACCGCATCGGGTCGCCGCCCGCCCGCCTTGATCGCCCGCTGCGCCGCGGAGGCCGCGCGCGCGTCGCGCCGGAACGCCCACTCCGGCGTCAGGTGGACGTAGGCCAGCGCGATCCACGCGTCGGCGTCGTCTTGGTGCTCCCGGACCAGCTTCTCGCCGGCCTGCGCCGCCTCGATGTAGCGACGCTGCTCCAGCAGGCCACGGATGGCGCGGACGCCGGTCGGGACGTCGCTGGCGGCGACCGGCGCCGTTGCCGGCGGAGCAGCTTCCGGCGGGGTCGCCTGCGCCCGCGCCGGCGCCACCGGCAAGCCGCCCAGGACCAGCAACGCCGGCGCCACCCACACTGCGCGCAGTGGCGAGATTCGACGAGCGGTCATCCAGCGGTTTCCTCGCGACACGACGACACGATAGCCGGCCGGCCGCGGCGGCTGCGGGGCGCCGGCGCGAAACGCCGGCCCGCCACCCGAGGTACCATCAACCGGCGGCACGGCCAGCGACCCGATCCGGGAGTCCCTGCGCTTCGATGGGCGCGACGACGCGACGGAAAGTCCTTCTCGGTGCACTGCTGTGGGCGCTCGTCGCGGGCGGTGCCGCGGTCGCCATCGCCCGCCTGCCCGATGCCCAGCGCATCCGGCTCGAGCACGTCAAGCTGGAGATGTGGCGGGCGCTGCTCGAGTCGCCGCCGACCTTCCACGCCGACTTCGCCCACGACACCGTGCTCGAACGCGGCAACGGCGTGATGGCGATCGTCGATGGCCGCCTGCAGCGCGTGGGCGAGGTGGTCCGCGTGCGCCCCGATCCCGTCGCCCGCAGCGTGCGCGTGACCTTCGCGCTCGACGACCGGCGCGAGGGGCTCGCCACGTTCCGCCCGGCGGCCGGCAGCGTGGCCGTCTCGCGCTCGCAGGCGACCAGCCTGGTGTTCGCGGCGAAGAAGCTGCTCCCGCTCGAGCGCCGCGCCCGCATCGAGCAGGAGTGGGAGGCGTTCCGCAGCCGCCACGCCGCCGCGTGGGCGCGCGAGCTCGGACCGCTGACCCTCGACCTCGCCAGGGGAGCGCTGCGCGCCATCGCCGACGAGCTGCCGTCGGTGGCCGCCCGCCACCAGCGCGAGCTCGACCGGCTCGGCGACGCGCTGCAGGGCGAACTCGCCGGCCGGCCGATCGCCGAGTTGCTCGCCGCCGAGCTCTGGCCGATCCTCGAGCGGCATGGCGCCGCGCCGGCCGAGGCGATCGGCCGCGAGTTGTGGGAGCGCGTGCCGCTGATGAGCTTCGCGCTGCGCGCCGCCGCTGACCGCGTGCTGGACGACGGGCCGGTCCGGGTGGAAGAGCGCTGGAAGCGGTTCCTCGAGGAGGAGGCGCTGCCGGTGCTGCGCCAGCAGCGCGGCGCCATGGAGTCGGCGCTGGCCTCGGTGGCGCGCGAGGCGCTCGCCGACCCGGAATTGAAGAGCGGGCTCGCCGCCATCCTCCGGCAGGTGCAGGACGACCCGGTGGTGCAGGCGCTGCTGCGGCGCATGCTGCGCGAGCTGGTCACCGAGAATCCGCGGCTCGAGGCGTGGCTCAGCCAGCTGCCGAACGATCCGGCGCTGCAGCCGCGGTTCGCGCGGCTGTCGGCCCAACTGCAGGAGTTCCTCGACCCGATCGGCAACCTGCTCTTCCTCGACGCCTCGCGCCAGGGGATCAACCCCGACCTCGCCGAGCTGATCCGCCTGCTGCTGCTCAAGCGCGACGCCAACCTCCTCCACCTCGAAGGCGCCACCGGCGAGCCGCTCGCGGACGGCGCCGTGCTCACGGGCCGCCATGAGTTCTGACGTCGACCACGAACCGGGCGGGTCCGGCGTGCCGGCGATCGAGGCGCGCGGGCTCTCGGTCGCGATCGGCGGCCAGCCGCTGCTGCACGACGCCGACTTCGTGGTGCGTCGCGGCGAGCTGGTGCTCCTGTGCGGTCCGTCCGGCGCGGGCAAGACCGTGCTGCTCAAGCTGCTTGCCGGCGTGCTGCGGGACGGCAGCGGCGGCTGCCGGCTGAAGGGCGAGCTGCGCTTCGAGGCGACCGACCTGCTGCGGCAACGGCCGCCTCCCGGTCGCGTCGGCGTCCTGTTCCAGAACCACGCGCTGTTCGACGAGCTCACCGCCGAGGAGAACGTCCTCTTCGCGCTGCGCCACCGCGCCGGCGCCGAACCGCCGGATCGCCACCACGCGCGCGCGCTGCTGGCGCAGCTCGGCGTCGAACGGGCCGGTGCCCTGCGCCACCTCTCCGGCGGCCAGTTGCAGCGGGTCGCGCTGGCGCGCACGCTGGCGCTCTCGCCCGACCTGCTGCTCTACGACGAGCCGACCACCGGCCTCGATCCCGCCAATGCGCGGAACGTCGCCGACATGATCTGCAGCGCGCACGCGGGCGGCGGCGAGCGGATGCGGACGACCGTGATCGTCACCCACGATCTCGAGGCGTTCCGCGGCATCGCCCGCGAAGTGCTCTGGCTGGCGCCCGCCGAGCGATGCCTGCTGCGCCTGCCGCTCGACGCGGCGTTGCAACGCACGTCGACGCTCGAGCAGACCGACCGTGCCGGCCCCGATCCCGATGCCCCGCCGCTGCTGGCCCGCTTCCTCGGCCGCAGCGGCGAAGCGCTGGCGGCGGTGGCGACGGCGCTGCTGCGGCTGCTGCCGACCTGGCCGCGCGCCCGCTACGGCGTGCGCTACCTGCTGCACTACCTGCGCATCGCCGCCTCGCCCGGCGCCTTCCTCTACGTCGGCGCCGCCGGACTCCTGCTCGGCTTCGTCGCCACCTACTTCGCCTTCGAGAAGATGCCGAAGAAGGACTTCATCGAGCCGCTGTTCGTCGACGACGTGCTGTCGGCGCTCGGCTTCATGATGTTCCGCGTCCTCTCGCCGCTGCTGGTCACGCTGCTCATCGCGGCGCGCACCGGCGCCGCCTTCGCGGCCGACATCGGCGGCAAGGTCTACGCCCGCCAATTCGACGCGTTGCGCAGCTTCGGCGTCGAGCCGTCGCGCTACCTGCTGACGGGCGTGTCGTGGTCGCTCCTGATCGCCATGCCCTTCCTGGTCTGGACCATGTGGTGGCTGGCGGAGATCTCCTGTCTCGGCGTGTTCCTCTTCACCCACGAGGAGCGCAACGGCTTCTTCTGGGAGCGCGCGTTCACCCGCGGGCTCGTGAACGAGGATTTCCCGCTGCACTGGGGCTGGAACTGGGTCGTGGCGAAGACCGAGGTCTGCGCGCTCGGTATCGCGGCGGCCGCCTGGTTCATCGGTACGCGCGAGAAGCTCGCCGCCGACGACGTGTCGCGCGGCGTCACCCGCACCGTGATCGCGGCATC
Organism: Planctomycetota bacterium; assembly: GCA_016872815.1. Taxonomy (GTDB): domain Bacteria; phylum Planctomycetota; class B15-G4; order B15-G4; family SIAN01; genus SIAN01. The sequence continues at coordinate 3,156 of VGYY01000217.1, read as the reverse complement.
GCTATGGGTGCTGGTCGTCCACTTCGCATTCGCGTTCTTCGAGTTCCGCGCGCAGAACACGCTCTGACGCGACGGACGACCGCGGCGACCCGCAGGACACCCGGTTCAGCGCAAGGTTCAGCGCCGTTCAGCGTCCGGCGGCCGCGCCGCGCGCCCGTGCGCGGACGCGCGCCACGATCCAGTCGCGCATGCCGGGCAGCACCTCGGCATCGAAATCGGCGGAGAGGCGCAGTTCGAGGAATGCGGCGAACAGCCCGTCGACGAGGTCGCACAGCTCGAACAGCCAGCCGGCGCGCTGCTCGTCGCCGGCGCGCAGGTTCTCGTCGGTGATCTCCTCGGCCTCGGCCTCGATCTTGATCGCCTCGAGGTCGAGCGATGCCGCGCTCAGGGTGACGTGGTAGTTGCGGTCGCCGCGCGCCAGCACGAGGCGCGCCTTCTGCGGCAGCTTGCCGGCGAGCAGCGCCGACCCGGCCTCGGCGGCGCGCGTCGGGGTGTCGCCGCGCACGGTCACGCGACCGCCGCCCTCGGCGCCGCCGAGTTCAAGCAGCGCGTCGAAAGCGACGCCGACCTCACCGGCCGGGTCGAGCTCGAACTTCCCCCCCGCCGTCTCGCACTGATGCCAGAGCCACAGCAGGAACTCGGCACCGAGGAAGGCCGGCGACTCGGGCACCGCGACCACGCCGCCGTCGACGAAGATCGCCGGCGCCACCTCGGCCACCCGCTTCGCTTCCTTCGCGCCGAGCAGCTGCGCCGCCAGCGCGGCGGTCGGCAACGGCTCCGGCGCGGCGTCGAAGGTCTCGCGGAACAAGACGCGAAAGGCCACGTTCGGGCCATCCGCAGTCGTGTTGAGCAGCAGCCGCGCTCGCTCCGGCTCCCAGTACAGGGCGAACAGCGCCGTGGCCGGCACGACCCGCGCCATCAGCTCGGTTTCGAGCTTCTCGACGATCTCGCGGCGCCGCGCCGGCGCGATGCGCTCGCCCGCTTCGCGCCGCTCGGCCGCCTCGGCCTCCATCCGGCGCACGCGCAGGGCGCCCGCCGGGAGCTTCTTCTGGTCGATGCGCAGCGCGACCCCGAGCACCTTGCCGAGCCAATGGTCCTCGGCGACGAAACCGCGCGGCGTCGTGCCGTCCGCCCGACACCAGCCGATCGAGTTCATCTCGCTGCCGGCGTGGTCGATCGAGCGGAAGCGGTTGGATTGGAGGCGCTTCTCGAGCCCTGCGGCATCGTCGCGCAGCCGGCGGGCGCCGCCCTCGAGCGCCTTCGGGTCGAGCTGGTAGCGACGGAACGAGCCGGACGCACGGACGCGCATAAACGGGGCGCCTCTCGCTGGGCTGGCGGCGCTGGCCACCAGGCGCCGGCCGCCGAACCGAGGAGCGACCGCCATCGGGCGCCCCTCGGTCCGGCTGCGGCGGCGCGGTGTTGTAGCGATGCGTCCGAACGTGGGAAGGGTCGCGTGACCGAACGACCCGGGTCAGGCGTCGTGACGCGGCCAGGGCACGACGAGTCGCGCGCGTCTTGAGCAGGAGTTGTCCACCGGTTCGACGCGCAGCGGCTTGCAACCACGACCGCGCAACGCATAGATGCAGCCGTGCCATCCACCGTCACCCGCGTCCTCGTGCTCTGCAGCGATGGCTGCGAGGAGATCGAGACCGTCGCTCTGGTCGTCGTCCTGCGCCGGGCGCAGCTCGAAGTGGTGCTGGCGAGTCCGTCTGGCAGCAGTGTCACCGGCTCGCGCGGGATCGTCCTGCAGAGCGAGCGCCGTTTCGCCGAGTTGTCGGCGCGCGATTTCGCCGCGCTGGCGCTGCCGGGCGGGCTGAAGAACGCGCGCACCCTGGCCGTCGACCCCGAGGCACAGCGACTGATCCGCGAAGCGCGTGCGCTCGACCGCATCGTCGCAGCCATCTGCGCCGCACCCCTGGCGCTCAAGGCCGCCGACGCGATCTGCGGCGCTCGTCTGACCAGCCATCCGTCGGTGCGGGACGAATTCGCCGACGAGCGCTACTCCGATGATCGGGTGGTCGTCGACGGCCGCCTGCTCACCAGCCGCGGCCCCGGCACCGCGATCGAGTTCGCGCTGGCGCTGGTGGTCGAACTGTGCGGTCCGGAGCGCGCCGCCGCCGTCGGCGCCGCGCTAGTGCTCCCCGCCACGGCGTGAGGCGGCGATGGCGGCGACGCTGGGGTTCGCCTGCTCGACCTGCGGCCGCCCACTTGGCGCCCGCCGCGCGCGCCAGGGCGTCCGCCGCCATCCGGGCTGCCGGCCCGCCGCTGCGTCGCCATCGCTGGACGAGCTGCGCAGCGCCCTGTCGCTGACCACGGCGACGCTCGCCCGCTGGCGCGAGCGCGCGCTCCGAGGCGACGACGAGACGCGCCGCCTGTGCGCGCTGGCGGCGAACGAGGCGCAGCGCCTGCTTCGCGACCTCGAGCAGTTGCCCGCTCCGCCGGCGGTCGCGAAACTGTCGGCGCTGCGCGGGGAGGTCCCTGCCGCGGATTCGACGCCTGAGGAGAACGTCCGATGATCCCCTTCTTCCGCCGAGGAAGGCGCTGCCTCGCCGCCGCCGCCAGCCTGCTGGCGCCGTGCGCCTGCGCGCTGCCCGTCGTCGACTCCGTCCCTCCCGGCGGGGACGAGGCGGCCACGCCGGCCGCGCTCGAACGGGCCGTCGCGGCGGCGCGCCTCGAGCTGACGGTCGCCGAAGCGGAGCTCGCGGCGAAGAGTTCCGGGCTGGCCATGCACGCCGCCGAACGCGCCCTGCGCCAGGCGGAACGCGAGCACCGCGAGTTCGAGTCGGGGCGCGAACTCGCGCGGCGCACGGCCGAGCTCGAACTGGCCGAAGCGGCGAACGCGCTGGCCGAGAACGAACAGGAGCTGGCGCAACTCGAGCTGATGTACGCCGAGCAGGACCTCGCCGACAAGACGCGCGAGCTGGTGATCGGTCGGACGCAGCGGCGACTCGAGCTGGCGCGCACGACGCTGATCCTGAACCAGGCGAAGCTCGCGCGCCTGAACGAGGTCGAGCAGCCGGGGCAGGCGGCGGAGCTGGCCGACGCGTTGGCAGCGGCGCGCGGCGCGATCGAGGCGGCGGCGCACGACCAGGCGAGCGAGCGACTCGGCGCGGAGCTCTCCGTCCTCAAGGCGCGCCACGCGCTGGCCGCGGCCGA
>VGYY01000216.1 GCA_016872815.1 Planctomycetota bacterium | reverse complement strand
AGCAGGAGCCCGCCCGCCGCGCCGAGCACGAGCAGCCAGCCGCAGGTGCCAAGCCGCCCCCAGCCGGCGATCGCGCCGGCGCTGGCGTCGCCATCCGCGCTCGTGCCGCCCCCGCCGCCGAGCACGATCGCCGCCGCCGCCATCAGCAGCGCGCCGAGCGGCAGCAGGCCCATCTCCACCTTGCGACCCGAGATCCGCCCCGCCAACGCGCTGCCGACGCCGACGCCGATCGGCAGCAGCGCGAGCAGCAGACTCGCCCACGTATCGGAGAGGCGCAGGCGCACCTTCGCGTCGACGACGAGGTCCTGCCCGAGCAGCTTGCCGATGCCCCAGAAGGCGACGCTGCCGAAGACGGCGAGCGTCAGCAGCGAGTCGCCGCGGATCGCGCGCCACGCGCCGGACAGCGCCGCCGCCATCGGCTCGCCGCCGCCGCATGCCGGACGCTCGGGCAGGCGCCGCGCCGCCAGCCAGCCGACCAGCGCCAGCAGCGTCAGCGACGCGACGCCGAGCCAGGGCGCGGTCGCGGTCCGCTCGGCGAGGAAACCGCCGGCGCCCGAGCCGAGCACGATCGCGACGAAGTTGCCGAGTTCGAGGCGGCCGTTGGCGTCGGAGAGGCGCTCGTGCGCGACCAGCTCCGGCAGCAACCCGTACTTGGCGGGACTGAGCAGGGCGCCCTGGACGCCGGCCAGCACGACCAGGAGTTGCAGCGGCAGCGCGAGGCGTGGGGCCAGCGCCCCGTCCGGAGCCCCCTCGCCACGACCGAGCAGCAGCAGCGCCACCGCCGTCAGGCCGGTCACGGCGACCAGTGCCAGCGTCAGCGCGCGCAGGAGTCGCGGCTTCGCGAAGCGATCGGCGAGCCACGCGGCCGGCAGGCTCGCGAGCGCCATCGGCACGATCCCGAGCAGGAAGGTCACGGTCAGCGCGCGCTGCGTCGCCGCCTCGTCGGCGCCGCTCCCGCCGGCGAGGAGGAAGGCGGCGAAGAAGGTCGCCGCATTGCCGACGAAGGTGGTCGCGAACTGCGTCAGCAGCAGCGGGCGCAGCGAGACGATGGCGGGCGCGGCAGAGTTCATGGCGGCGTGATTTCGCTCCATCCGGCCCCCCTAGTCAACGGCCGTGCCGCGGCCGCGCCCCCGGGAGACTGCGGCCTGCCCTACGCACCGGACGGTCCCGCCGCGCGCACCGCGATGCGCAACCGGGCCGAGCTCGAACGCGGATTGCTGCGCCGCTCCTCGGCCGTCGGCCGCAGCGGCCCGTGCAGTTCCGAATAGAGGCCGCGCGCCCGCCCGTCGGCGAACGCCGCGGCGACCCGCTCCTCTTCGCCGCGCTGGAACGAGATCACCGCGAATCGCCCGCCCGGCTTGAGCAGCAGCGGCGCCATCTTGAGCAGCGCGGCGAGGTTGCCGAGCTCGTCGTTCACCGCGACCCGCAGCGCCTGGAAGGTGCGCGCCGCCGGGTGGACGGTGCGACCGGCGCCGACGCTCGCGGCCCGCCACTGCGCGCGGCTGATCCGCTTGGCGGCGAAGACGACGTCGGCCAGGGCGCGCGTGGTCTTGATCGCTGCCTGCTGCCGCGCGGCGACGATCGCGCGGGCGATGGCGGCGGCGGCGGGCTCGTCGGCCAGTTCGCGCAGCAGCTCCGCCAGTTCGTCCTCCGCGAGCGTCGCGACCAGGTCGGCGCCATTGCGGGCGAGCCGGTCGTCCATCCGCAAGTCGAGCGGTCCGTCGTGCTTCACGCTGAAGCCGCGCAACGGGTCATCGAGCTGCATGCTCGACACGCCGAGGTCGGCCAGGATGCCGTCGACCTGCGCCACGCCCGCCCGCTCGAGCGCCTTGGCGATCCCGGCGAAGCGCAGCCGCTGCGCGGTCAGCGCCGGCCCGAACTCCGCCAGGCGTGCGATGGCGCGCGGCAGCTCGACACCGTCGACGTCGAGCGCGATCAGGCGCCCCGGCGCGCCGCCGGCGGTGATCCGCTCGAGCAGCGCGCGGGCGTGGCCGCCGTAGCCGAGCGTGCAATCGACGAAGCAGCCGCCCGGCTGCGGTGCGAGCGCGCGCACGACTTCGTCGAGCAGCACCGGCAGGTGGGTGCCGGCGAGCGTCTTCCCTTTGGCGCGCAGATGCTGCGCGTGGTCGGGATACGCCGCCGCGGCGTGCTCCTTGTAGCGCTGCTCGAAGCGGCGCGGGTGGGTGCCCGAATAGCGCGGCCGGCGGCGGGGCACCGTCACTTCCACTCGAGCCACTGGACGGCGACGCTGCGCCAGAGCGGGCCCGCGTAGGTCGCCGCTCGCGCCACCCAGTTCGGCGGAATTCGCGCCGCCGCGCCGAGCGCCTCGAGCGCTTCGGCGGCCATCGGGTCGTGGTTCGCACCGGCGCCGTGGACTTCGGGCAGGGCGTCGGCATGCGCGGCCAGCAGCTCATCGAGCGCGTCGCTCGCGCGCCCGCCGTCAGGCTGCGCCACCGCCCGGCCGGCGACCTGCCCGGTGCCGACGACCGCGAGGAACTGGCGCCGGTCAACCTTCATCGTGCGCCGATTGTCGGCGCCCCCACAGGCTCGACGCCAAGGGAATCTGCTCACCCGAGGGGCGGGTGGCACCGGTCAGGTGAGGTCGCTGGTCGAAGACGCGTGGCGCCGAGATCAGCTGCCGCGGCGGTCGACCAGCGCCGCCTGGCGCACGAGCTGCTCCCACGCGGCGGGGTCGGCGATGACCGACAGCGCCATCGGGTAGAGCACCTCGTTCTCCTTGTGGATGTGGTCGCGGAGCAGGCCGGCGAGCGTCCCGACCGGCTCGGCGATCGCCTCGGTGTCGGGGTGCGCCTCGTGGGCGGCGGCGAGGAGCCGCTTCTTCCAGCGGCGCAGTTCGTCGTGCTCGCGGCGCATCACCCGCAGCGGCATCGCGACGCCGCGCGCCTCGAGGGCCGGGAAGAGCACGTGCTCCTCCTTCTCGTGGTGGGGTTCGGCGCCGACCAGGTTCTCGGCCAGCGTGCGGATCTCGGCGTGAATGGTGCGCGCCTCCGGGGTTCCGGCCGCATCGCGGTAGTCCTCGATGAGAACGTCGAGTCGGTCGAGCCACTCGAGCAGTTGCTGGTGCTCGCGCACCAGCGTCACGATCAGGTGGCCGTCGGGCAGGCCATGGACGACCTTGGGCAAGAGAAGCGTGTTGGGCATCGGGTGCATGGCAGCGACTCCGGGGGGGTGCGGCGGACGGCGGGCGACCGCGCCACGAGAGGCTCCGCGGGAGCGGTCGCGAGGGATATGGCAAGGTCGGTGCCGCGCCGGCGGCAAGGGGGGAGGCGGTGCGGAACGGTGGCGCCGCGGGAATCTCTCCCCGATGGTCTTGGGCAATGCCCCGCCACCGGGTCGGCGCGCGGCAGAATCGCCGCCCCCTGGCTCGCCGGAGAGGCGGTGGGCGCGGTCGAGGCGGGAGGGCGGATGGGGCTCACGACGTTCGCGCTGGTGCTGCTGTCGGCGGCGCTGCACGTGGCGTGGAACAGCCTCGCGCGCAGCCAACGCCATGAACCACTGTCGGCGTGGCTGCTGGCGAGCGCCGGCGTCGTCGTGCTGCTGCCGCCGTTCGCGTGGAGCGCCTGCGCGGGGACGGCGGCCGTGGCGCCGGAGGTGGTCGGCTACGCGGCGCTGTCGGGGGTGATCGAGACGGTGGCGTTCCTCGCGCTGACCGCCGGCTACCGCGAGAGCGACCTGTCGCTGGTCTATCCGCTCTCGCGCGGGCTGGCTCCGGTGGTGGCGGCGGCGGTCGGCGTGGTCGCCGCGAGCGAGCGGATCGGCCTGCGGGCGGCGGCGGCGATCGGCGTGGTGCTGGCCGGGGCGGTCTGGCTCGCGGCGACGGCGACGCGCGCACTCGACGGCGCGGCGCGCTGGCGCGGCGTGAAGTGGTCGCTGTTGTCGGCGTGCGCGGTGGCCGGCTACCACCTCTCCGATCGCGCGGCGCTCCGCCATCCGTCCGCGCCCGACACCTGGACCTACTTCCTGCTGATGCAGCTCTTCCTCGTGCTGTTCATGAGCGCCTGGTTGATGGCGCGCCGCGTGCTGACGCGGGTGGCGCTCGCGCGCGTGGCGCCGCTGCTGCCGCGCATGCTGCTCGGCGGACTCCTGATGCAGGGCGGCTACTGGCTCGTGCTGCTGGCGCTGAAGCAGGGCGCGTCGAGCCTCGTCGTCGCCACGCGCAACCTCGGCATCCCGCTCAGCCTGCTGGTCGGCGCGCTGTGGTTCCGCGAGCCGGTCGACCGCCCCCGCTGGCTCGCCGCCACCGTCCTCACCGCCGGCATCCTCCTCCTCGCGACCTGAGGCCGCGGATCCGGAACAACTGTTCCTGGATCAGTTGTTCCGGTTCGTCGTGCAGCGCCCGCCCCGGCTCGACGAAGAGCCGCTCGTTCTCGACCTGCCGCCGCCGACCCATCCGGCAGCGGCAGCGAGCCATCGGACCACCGCTCCCCGTCCACGAACAGCGTCAGCGGCGCCTGGTCGTGCGAGGGTCACCACGCGCACGATGTCGCCAGCGCCGCACGATGACGAGCCGCGCGCCCAAGCTTCCCGAGGCGCCATGCCCGTCGTACCGCAGCTGGCACGGTACGACGAGCTCTCGGCATCACCGGCCGCGCGGTCTCTTCTGCGCCAGCAGCCACTCCCAGAACGCCGGATCGTCGTAGGTGCGCGTCCAGCTGTCGTGGTTGACGCCGTCGTAGACGGTGAACTTCGGCGCACCGCCGGCCGCCTCGATCGCGCGCACCATCGCCTCGTTCTGCGCCAGCGGCACGACGCGATCGGCGCTGCCGTGGAACGCCCAGGTCGGCAACCCGACGAGGCGGTCGGCCTTGGTCGGATCACCGCCGCCGCAGATCGGCGCGATGGCGGCGAACCGCTCCGGCGCCTCGCACGCGACCGCCCACGTCCCGTAACCGCCCATGCTGAGCCCGGTCAGGTAGATCCGGTCGCGATCCACGGCGTGGCGCTGGCACAGATCGTCGACCAGCGCCAGCACCGCCGGCGTCGACCAGCCGAACTGCGACGACAGCGGGCATTGCGGCGAGACGACGATGGCTGGCAACTCGAAGCCGGCGGCGAGCATCTTCGGCGGGCCGTGGCGCGCCACCAGCGACAGGTCGCTGCCGCGCTCGCCCATCCCGTGCAGGAACAGGACCATCGGCCAGAGACCGAAGCCGCCGTCGCCCACCGGCGCGACGTACCCCTTCGGCAGCGTCAGGAGATAGGCGAGCTCGCTCGTCACGGTGATCTCCCGCGTCGACAACTCGCGCGACGTTGTCGCGGCCGCGAGCGGCGGTGCGGCGGGCGGTGCCATGGAACCCGCGACGGCCGGCCCGCCGCACGACGGAAGCGCTGACAGCGGGAACGACGCCGCCAGCGCGAAGCTGGCGGCGCGAGCGAACGGCGTCATGGAGTGGCTCATCGCCGCAATGTAGGCACCACCCCGATCACGACGCAAACCTGCGCGCGCCGTGGGCCACGGCGGCGCGCCTCCCGGTCGGCGCTACTCGCCGTAGCCGAGGCGTTCCAGGAGTCGGCGTTCGCTCGCCGAAAGCGTCCGCGTGCGGATCCACTCCGCACGCGCGAGCCGAGCCGTCGCGCGCACCAGCGCCGAGCTGTCCGCATCCGCGCTGGCCACCAGCGACTCCCACTCCGACGCGAACGTCTCTTCCGGAAGGTGGCCAGGCGACAGCCGCGCCAGCGCCAGCAGCGCGCGCGATCGCACCACCACATCGGCGTCGCCCGCGGCGCGCAGCAGCAATCCGGCGACGCCGGCACCTCCGTCGCCCACCAGCACCACGTCGCCGGGATCGAGCCGCCGCGCTCCCGCCCGGGCGAGGAGCTGCACGACCTGCTCGCGCACCGCCGGCGTATCGCTCTTCAGCATTCGTTCCATCCGGTCGAAGCCATGGACGCTGCCGCGCGTCAGCTCGGCGTAACCGACCAGCGCCTGCACCGTGGCCTCCTCATGGTCGGGCACCTCATGCAAGCGGGTGCACACGGCGTCGCCGTGGTCGAGCCCCGCGGTCGCCAGCGCGAAGGCGGCGGCCCGCCGCACCTCGACCGCACCGTCGCCGAGACCGGCAAGCAGCTCGACGACCGCGTCGCCATGCTGGACCGAACTCAGCGCCAGCAACGCCCGGCGTCGCGCGTCGGGATCGCGCTCGGCACGCAGCTGCGCGAGGTGGCGCTCGAGCGACACGTCATCGAAGAGGAGCTGCTCGCCGTTGAATACCCCGGTCAGCAGCTCGTCGAGCGGATGATCGGCGCGCGCCACCGCGAGCTGCGACAGCTCCCGCGCCGCCAGCGCCACCGCGCCGTCGGCGGCGAGGCCGGAGAGCTCGGGGTGCGACAGCCAGTGGAGCGCCGGCTGGCGCACCAGCGGATCGGCATCGAACGCCAGCGCCAGCAGCCGCTCCTCGCCGTCCGGTCCCGCAGCCGCCGGGTTCATCCAGGCGACGGTCCAGCGCACGCGCGGCGACGGGTCGGCGGCGGCCGCGAGCAACGCCGCGCAGGCGACCGGATCGCGCCAGACCGAGGAGTTCGGCGGCGTCACCGGACTGGCGCCGGAGTCGAACTGCCGCAACGCGGTCACGGCGCCGAGCGCCGTCTGTCGATCGCCGAGGCTCGCGGCGAGGTCGTGCAGCAGCGGAATGAGCGCGGCGGCGCGGTCGCGCGGCGGCGCGCCCGATGTGAGCGGGACCACGTCGCTCAACGTCGTGCCGCCGTAGCCCTCGGCGAGCAGCTGCTGCGCATGCAGCGAGCCGTCGGGCAGCGCGGGCCGGTCGATCAGCGCGAAGGCGGTGACCCACTGCCCCCCGCTGGTCGGCGGGTAGCCGTCGCCCCACGCGAGGAACGAACGGGCCGACTCACCGATCGCGCGATGCAGCTCGATCTGCCGGCCGACCAGCGCGGGGTCGCCGTGATAGACGTGCTCGATGCGGGCGAGCGGACGGAGGTTCGAATGCTCGCCGCCGTGGACGCAGGGAACGGCGTGCGTGCCGACCGTACGCAGGCGCGCCACGATCGGCGCGCGCTCGAAGGTGAGCGCGGCGTTGACGTTCATCGGGAAGCCGAGGTGCAGCACGGTCGGCTGCGGCGGATCGCAGTCGTCGTAGTCAGGCGCGGCCGCGGGCGCGTGCCCGGAATCGGCGAGCGACGCGTCGAGCGGCGTCGGCAGCTCGGGCGCGCGGCTGCG
>VGYY01000215.1 GCA_016872815.1 Planctomycetota bacterium | reverse complement strand
CGCGCGGACTGCTGCTGCGCGCCCGCCTCGCGCAGCTCCGCGACGATGCCGCCGGCCGCGACGAGTGGCTGACCGCGCTGCGCGAGCTGCGCACCCGCGACCTCTCGCAGAACGGCCTCGTGCACCGGCTGTTCGCGCTGGTGCCGGCGGAGGTCGATCCCGCCGACCGGGCCGCCGCGGCGGCATGGCGGGAACTCGAGTAGTCCTCCGGGCCGGGCGGCTGCCCGGGTCGCCGTGGCCGGCTGAATTTCCGGCGAGAAGTGCCCGACCCATTCGGTTTCCGGTTCATGGGGTGCTCCGAACGGCGCCCTCGCGCTCCTCGCCGGGAGATCCACCATGCACCAGCCGCTTCGTCCTGCCCGCTCCCCCCTCTCGGCCGGCACCGCCGCCGGCTTCTGGTCCGCGCCGCCGCGTCCGGCGCCGTCGTGCATGCGGTCGCTCGTGGCCGCATTCGTGCTGGCCGCCCCCGTGACGCTCGCGGCGCAGACGCTCGGCACCGACAACCGCGACGGCAGCTACGTCAACTTCGAGGAAGCGCCGGTGCACCCGGTGGAGCTGCTCGCTGACACGGGCGAGCTCTGGGTGGCGAACGTCGCGGCCGGCACGGTGTCGGTGTTCGCCGTGCCGGGTCTCGTGCTGCAGGACGAGATCCCGGTCGGGATGGGTCCGGTCACGGTGCGCCACCGTCCCGGCAGCGACGAGGTCTGGATCGCCTGCGCCTCGTCCGGCGCGGTCTTCATCGTCGATCGCACGACGCGCGCGGTGGTCGACAGCTTCATGCCCGGGCCCGCGGTCGCGACGCCGGCCGGGACGCTCGCGATCTCGGCCGAACCTTCGGGCCTGGTCTTCGACCCGGCCGGCGCCACCGCGTGGTGCGCGCTCTCGCTCGTGAATCAGGTGGTCGAGATCAACGCCTCGCTGCGCACGGTCACGCGCCGCCTCGAATTCGGCACGCGGTTCCCGGATCCCGTGACCTCGCCGCTGGTGCACGCCGAAGAGCCGCGCGCGCTGGTGCACGACGGCAAGCGACTCCACGTGCTGTCGTTCGAGAGCGGCAACGGGACCACCGCGCGGGCCGGCCTGCTCACGTCGACCATGGTCGACATGTGGGATCTGGTCCTCTCCCCGCCGGCCGGCACCGGGCCCTTCCCGCCACCGCCCGACCGCGATCTGCTCACCTTCGACCTCGCTGGAGGCGCGACCGAGGCGACGGTCGGCCTCTGGCGGCTCGGCACGCTCTGCTTCGACGTGAAGCGGCTCCCCGGCCGCGGCGCGGCGCGCTTCGTCGTGTCGAACCTCGACGCCAACAACCTGCTGGACGGAGAACACCAGTTCCCGATCGCCGGCATCGCGCGCCACCGCCTCTCGATCGCCGCGACCGGTTCCGGCGTGGTCCCGCAGGCGACCACGTTCATCGACCTGAACGACCCGGCACAGCGCGATCCGGCGCTGCCGACCTCCGCGGCAAGCTTCGCCGTGCCGAACGAGCTGGCGCTGACTGCGGATGGCAAGTGGGCGTTCTGCTGCTGCTACGACACGCGCAACACCGTCGTCGTCGATCTGACGACGAACACGGTGTTCGCCGGTCTCGCGGCGTCCGGATTCGGGCCGCGCGGGATTGCGCTGGACGAGAAGAACGGGCGAGTCTGGGTCATGAACCGCGCCGACGCGACGATCGACGAGTTCGACCTGGCCCAGGTGACGGCGGGGGCGCTGGTCGCGCCGCTGGCCTCGACCGCGGTCGGATTCGATCCGACGCCGGCCGTGGTTCGCGCGGGCCGCATGGTCCACATCGACGCCGCCAACTCCTCCACCGGCACGCAGAGCTGCAACACCTGTCACCTCGATGGCCACGCCGACCGGATCGCGTGGCGGCTCGGCGAGTTCACCGGCACGCTGACCGACGCCCTCAAGGTCGAGAAGGACGACAAGAAGGTGAAGGTCACGCAATCGTTGCGCGGCATCGAGGAGAGCGCGCCCTATCACTGGCGCGGCGACCGGGCCGACCTCGACGCGTTCAAGCCGGCCTTTTCCGGGCTGCTGGGCGGCGCGATCCCGTCGACCGCGAAGTTCCGCAACTTCCAGTCGTGGGTCTTCTCCCTGGCCATGCCGGCCAACCCGGGCCAGCTGCCGACGCGGACGCTGTCCACCGCCAGCAACGCCGGCGCCACGCGCGGTCGTGACGCCTTCCTGCAGTTCCCGATCCTGCGCATCGCGCACGACACCCTGCCGCCGCAGACCGACGCGCGCCTCACCTGCGCCAATTGCCACGACATCTCGGCCTACAACGGCTCCCTGAACCAGATCGTCAACGACGTGACGCTGCCCGCTTTCGCCGACAATCCGGCGCACCTGCGCGGGCTGTTCGACAAGGACAGCGACGACGTCGACTACGGCCCGGGCACCTTCAACTCGGTCGGCTTCGGCGAACTGAACCGGACCGTCGCCACCGGCTGGGGCATGGCCAACAACGGCTTCGCCGACGGCCTGCGGCACTTCGTGATCGACAACTTCAACGTCCCCGCCACCACCGAGCAGGCGATCACCGCGTTCGTCGCCGAGTTCGACTCGGGGACCGCGCCGGCGGCGATGTGGAACTTCACGCTCACCCAGGCACGCGCCGGCAACCCCGCCTCCACGCCGGTCGCCACGTTCCTCGAGCCGCAGGCCGCGGCCGGGAACTGCGACCTCGCGGTGCGGCTCTTCGTGCCGGGCGGGACGCCCACGCGGATCGGTTTCGCGTGGGATCGGAGCACGACGCTCTATCTCCCGGATTCCGCGACGGCGACGCCGGTCAGCCTGGCGCAGATCGACGCGCTGGTGGCGCAGGGGGCGACTGCGGTCTTCCTCGGCGTGCCGGTCGGCACCGGCTGGCGGGTCGGCATCGACCGCGACCTTGACCAGCTGCGCGACGGGGACGAGGTCGTCACCTCCCCGACCGACCCCGACTCCGACGACGACAACTACCCCGACGGCTACGAGGTGGCGCACGGCTCGAATCCGGCCGACGGCTCGAGCTGGCCGTCGAACGGCAACGGGCCGATCGTGACCGGCGCGACCCTGGTGTTCGAGAACTCGGTGCTGGCGAAGTTCCGCTGGACCACCTCCAGCGTCGCCTCGAGCCGGATCCGCCTGCGCGACCCGGCCAGCGGGGCGCTGCTCGCCACGTTCACCGATCGCTGCTTCGAGCGGCAGCACGTCATGGTCGTGCGCAAGCTCGAGCCCGGCCGCTCGTACCTCGCCGAGATCGACGGGACCGACCCGAACGGCAACCTCGCCGCTCTGGTCTCGATCCCGTTCACCGCGCGCGGCCACCTGTTCCAGTCGGTGCACTCCGAGACGGTGGTGCTGACGGCGCAGACGGCGCTGCCGACCGGCCAGGAGGACCTGCTCGCCACCTTCACCGTGCACGGCGAGGATGGCGCGCTGATCGATGGCGCCACCGTGACCGGCCGCTTCGTCGAGTGGATCGACGGGCAGGCCGCCACCGAGACGGCGTTCACGACCGCGCAGGCGACCGTCGCCGGCATCGCGACCGCCAGCTACGTCTCGCAGAACGTCGACGGCTCGGGCGCCTTCGTCGAGGTGATCGTCGACGCGATCACCACGACCGCCGGCGCGCTCCATTTCCACCCGCACGAGACCGACTTCAGCGACAAGTTGCAGCTCTGACCCGGGTGCCCCCCGAACCGGCAGGCACCTGCAGCCATCCGGCGGTTGCCGTCGGGGCGCCGGTCACGCGACCGTCCGGCGCTCGTCACCAGCCGCCATGACCGCCGTCTTGCGCGTCATGGCGCCAACGCCTCATGACCTGCTGTTCCGCTCGATCTTCAGACTCCCGCGCCATGCGGCCGCCGAGCTGGGGGAGGTCCTGCCCCGGGAATTCCGGGAGCGCATCGACCTCGCGACGCTGACTCGCGTCGAGGGCTCCTTCGTCGACGAGGCGCTGCGGGCGAGCAGCTCGGACCTGCTCTTCCGGGCGCGCTGGAAGGGGATCACCACCGTCCCGCGAAGCGATGCCGAGATCGTCGGCGGTGCCGACGTCCCGGCGCCGCGGTCTGCGCGGAAGCCCTCTCGGACTGATCGCTGCGCCCGCTGCGGCGCGGTTCCCAGCCTTGCTGACGTCAGTCGCCGTCGTCGCCGTCGAGCGTCGGCGCCCCGCCGTCGACCTTCGGTCGCTCCACTTCGGGCAGCTCGCGCTGCGGACGCCCGTGGTCGCGGAAGACGGCGAGCCACTGCCCGAGCCACTGGTCGTCATCGGCGACCATCGTGCCGGTCGGCATGTCGCTCCAGCGCCGCACGACCCCGGCGGAGTCGATGAACAGCAGGAACCGCTTGCTGTTCGGCGCCTCGACGCCGTCGGGCTGGAACGGCTGCTGGTGGACGATGAAACGCGGCGCGCCACCGAGGACCGTCTGGCCGAACTCGGCAAGGAACTTCTGGCCGCTGGCGTCGACCGCCGCCGGCAGCGCCACCACCAGCTGCTGCGTCGGCTGCAGCCGCTCGACCAGCTGCGCCAGCTCGCGCAGGTCCCACTGGAGCTTCGCGGTGAAACCGGCGCGCGCAGCTTCGTCCGTCAACGCCTCGTTCGGCGGCGCCAGCCAGAGCAGCAGCGTGCCCTGCGTCCGGCGTTCGAGCCCGGCGCAGGTGCGCTGCATCGCGCCCCACGGCGGCAGCGAGCGCGCCGTCGCCAGGTCGAACACGGTCGGCGCGAAGCCGGCGGCCGGCGCCAGGCGGCTCTTCTCGAGCCGCGTGACGCGCGCGTCCTCGACCTCGATCGCCCCCATGCTGGTGGCGAAGCCGATCAGCCCCTCGACGGCGGCGCCGTCGACGGTGTGGTAGCGCCCGACCACCGTGCCGTTGATGGACGCCTCGACCAGCGCGCCGTCGACCATGAGCGTGAGCGCGAAGCTCGACTGGCGCGACTCGAAACCGAAGCCGCCGCTGGCCGTCGAGCCCGGCAGCCCGCCATCGCGGTCGCGCAGGCCGGTGAGCGACCAGTGCATGTCGTTGAACTCGGGCTCCTTCTGGCTCTTGCCGATGGCGTACATGAAGTCGCCGGCGCTGAAGGAGAAGCGCAGGTTCGACTCGCGATCGGCGTAGCCGAAGATCACGGCGCCGTTCACGAACGAGGTGGTGAAGCGGATGCGCGCGTCGAGACGCCAGGTGCCGGGCAGCACCCACTCCGGCGCGATGGCGAAGCAGTGGATTTGCGCGGCATGGCGATCGACGGTGCCGGTGGCGTCACGCGGCTGGTTGCGACCGACGTGCAGGTCCCCCTCCTCGTCGACGTACCAGCGTCCCTTCGCGCGCCGCTCCTCGTAGTCGGTGAGGCCGTACTCGGTGAACCCCTTCGGCGCGAGCGGTCGCGCCGGCGGATCGAAGCCGGCCAGCGCCTTGCTCGCGTCGATCGGCGGAGCGGCGGGCGGCGCGGAGAGCCCGAACCAGCTGGCGCACCGCTCGCGCTCGGCGCGCCATGACGCCGCGGTGAGCGGCCGCGCCGCGCCTTGCGCCGCCATCGCCGCCGACTGCAACTGCTCGGCGAAGGCGCGCACCTTCGGCAGCGCGCTGGCGAACGGCGGCGCACCGAGGCGCGCGCCAACCGGAAACTCGATCGTCTGCTTCAGCACCCACGCCGCGTCGCGCCGCCCCTCGGCCTCGAGCGCTCCGGCGAGCAGCGCCTCCTCCTGCGGCCGGCGACCATCGACCGCCAGCGCGAAGAGGAAGGCCGCGATCGCGTCCTGCCGCTTGCCGGCGGCCAGCAGCAGCCGACCGGCGAGCGCGGCCTGGTCCTGGCCGAAGCGCGGCTCGGCGCGATGCCGCGACCAGACCCAGGTCGGCTCGTCGAGGATCGTCTTCGAGTCGCGGTGCTTGACGTCCTTCTCGTAGGCGGTCGCCCACGGCTTGCGCCCGTCCCAGTAGAAACCGGCGAGCCAGGGCGCCCACGCGGCGACGAACTCGCCGAACTCCTTCGGCCGCCCGTCGCGTCCGTCGCAGAAGCACTGCTCGAACTGCGCATTCCACTTGCGGACGCCGCGCGCCTCCTTCATGAACTTCTGCAGCCGCTCCTTGAACAGCGGTTGCCCGCCGGGACCGGCGACGGTGTCGAGGTAGACGTAGAGCGCGAAGCCGGCGACGTAGTTGTCGCGATAGTCGTCGATCGTCCCTTCGATCAGCTTGGTGAGGCTGTTGCCGTCGCCGTAGCCCTTGATGAAGGCCGCCTCGATGGTGCCGACCGACGCCCAGCCCTCGACGAACCGCTCGTCCGAGGAGTGACCGAAGGCGCCGCCGGTCCAGACCGCGCGCCCCTCCACCAGCCAGCTCGGCATGCCGGGGTAGATCGCGCCATCGAAACGGTGGGTCAGTTCGTGGGTGAGGCCGTGGCCGAACGCCTCGATGTTGCTGCAGCTGAAGCGCAAGGTCGTGACATCGCCCGACTGGAAGCCGCCCGCCCACCAGAAGGGTGACCCCTCCGCCTCGAGGCCCGCGGCCTCCGGTACCACGCGGCAGAGCCCCTGGCGGCCGACGAACGGATCCTGTCCGTACCAGTTGGCGAGCCGCTGGTGATGCAGCTCGATGGTCTCGGCGACACCGAGCAGCGTGTTGAAGCCGCAGTCGGTCTCGACGCGGTACCAGCCCTGCGGCGAGAGCGCGATGCCGGGGTTGGCGAAGCTGTCGTGCTCGCGGGTGAACGCCTCGGCCTGATCGGCGTCGAGCTGCAGCAGCTCGTCGATGGTCCACGGCTTCTCGCCGCGCTGGCTGAGCCGTGCGCGCGCCTTGTCGAGGATCGCGGCGGCGCGCTCGCGCACGTCGCCGACGCCAGCGGGACGCTCGCCCTGCAGGTCCTTGCCGAACGCGAGTTGCGTCCCCATGCCGGCGAGGATGCGGCCGGCCTTGATCGCGTCGGCGGTGCGGCCGTTGGCGATGGCGCTCGCAGCGAAGGTCTCGAGCGACTTCACCACCTTGGCGGGGAGCGCGGGCGGCAGCGGCAGGCGGGCCGAGAACTCGGCGTCACGGCCGGCGCGCAGCGCGGGCGACGCGGCGGCGAGGTCGAGCGCGAAACGGCGCGCCCACCACTCGACGAGGAGCTGATCGACCTTGGCGACGGCCTCGCGCTCGCGCGCGGCGGCCAGTTTCAGCAGTTCATCGACGGCGGCGGCGCGCGCGGCGGCAAGCGTTGCCGGGGGCTCCTCGCCGGCGGGCATGCGCTTGCGGGCGTCGGCGGCGAGCGCGAGCTTGCCGTCGACGTC
>VGYY01000214.1 GCA_016872815.1 Planctomycetota bacterium | reverse complement strand
AGGTCCGGCGTACGCGACCTCGAAGCGTGATCCGCCGCCGCGGGGCAGTCGCCGCAGCGCGATCGCCCGGGTCCGCCACCGCAATTCCCCGCCCGCTCGCTGCACCACGCGCACCATCGCCTGCGGCAGCGCGCCGAGCCCGCCGCGCACCGACCAGGTGTCGCGCGGGTAGGCGAGGCCCATCGCCCCCATCAGCCACGGCGTCTCCTCCGGGCTGCGCTGCGTCGTGATCGCCAGTTGCTCGGCGACGAATCGCCACGCCCGCGATTCGCGTTGCACGCCGCAGCGCGCCAGCTCGGCGGCCACCGGGCGGCGCAGCGCCGGCAGCAGCGCCGCCAGTCCGATTCGCGCCGGCGACAGCCACGCGGCCCACTCGCGCAGCCCGGACGGGCGCAGCGCTCCCAGCCGTGGCGCGGCATGCCACGCGCGATCGGCCGTCGCCTCGACCGCCGCGACGAAGCGGCCGAAGTCGCCGTCCTCCGGCGCCGCACAGGCTCGCGCCGCCTCCGCCCGCCATCGCGCCGGATCGGCGAAGCGCCGCACGACGCCGCGCTCGTCGTGGAAGACCACGCCCGGATCGTGCCGGACGAGCCCGAGGTCGTCGACCGGGTCGATGCCGAGCGTGGCGAGCAGTCGCGCGACCGGTCCGTCGGCGCGCATCCCCGACAGCGTCGTCGCACCCACGTCGAAGCGGAAGCGCTCGCGCGTGAAGTACGACGCACAGCCGCCCGGCAGCGAATGCGCCTCGAGCACGACGACACGCCGGCCCGCCCGCGCCAGCAACGCCGCGGCGGCGAGGCCGGCGATCCCGGCGCCGACCACCGCCACGTCGAACGGTGCAGCCACGGCGGCGCCGGCGTGACCCGCGGCCGCCGCGTCGCTCACGACCCGGTGCTCTCGTACTTGCGCACGCCAAGCCGCCAGCAGAGCGCGGCGAGACCGCCGAACGAGAGCGTGACCAGCGGCGCGGCGATGGCGAGACCGCCCAATCCGGTGCGGCCGAGCAGCGCGGTGCTGGGGTAGTAGGCGACGAAGCCGAACGGGATGACCCAGCGCAGGAGCGCCTGAATCGGCCACGGGAAGATCTCTTGCGGCCAGCGCCCGAACGGGATCAGGTTGAAGACCGGCGGCGCGACGCCGATGCGGTCCTCGAAGTGGAACGAGACCGACGCGAGGATCGAGAAGACGAAGACGTAGAGCAGCGCGCCGCAGATCACGGTGAGCGCGACGAACGACCACTCGACCACGCCCCAGTCGAGTTCGAGCCCCGCCACGGCGTGCGCCACCACCGCGGTGCCGATCGCCGTCTCGGCCAGCACCGGGATGCGGAACTGGTCGCAGAGGATCTGCGCGAAGCTCGAGATCGGCCGGAGCAGCACCCGGTCGAACCGCCCCTCGATGATGTAGCGATCGCCGAACTCGAACAGGTTCCACGAGACGGTCGCGAACAGGCCGTAGCTCATCATCGACAGCCCGACGATCAGCAGGATCTCGTCCTGTCTCCAGCCGGCGAGCTCCCCCACCGGCCGGAAGAAGAGCAGCACGAAGAACAGGCTCGCCAGCCCGCCGAGCGCGGTCGCGAACAGGTCGGCGACGAAATCGCCGCGGTAGGCGAGACGCACCTTGAGCATCTGCCGGAACAGCGCGATGTAGATCCGCAGCGCGCGCATCGCCGGCTCAGCCTCCCTGCACCACGAGCCGCCGCGCCGCCCGCCGCCACACCAGGTTGGACAGCACGGCCAGGAACGCGACCCAGAGGAGCTGCACCAGCAGCGCGCGCGCCACCAGCTGGCCCGGCTCCGCCGCGAGCCACGCCAGCGGCCCGCCCGCCGGCGCCGGCCCGCGCAGGTGGCCGAGCCAGAGCGAGCTCGGCACGTAGGCGATCGCCTGGAACGGCAGCCACGACGACAACGCCTGCAGCCAGCCGGGGAAGAGCGCCACCGGCAGCAGCAGCCCCGACAGGATCTCGATCAGGTAGTGCTTCATGCGCATCACGCCGTCGATGTTCTTCAGCGGGAAGGCGCACATCCCGACCAGGAAGTTGACGTGGGTGAGGATCACCTGCGACAGCGCGCAGGAGACGAGGAAGGCGGCGGCGTGGAGCGGCGATGCCGGCGCGCCGACCGGGAACAGCAGCAGGATCACCGCGCCGATCGGCAGGGTGAAGAAGCAGAAGCGGAACAGCCCCTCGCCGAGCGCCGCCGCCACCACCGTCCCCTGCAGCGAGACCGGCCGCGAGAGGGCCACCGCGATCGAGCCGTTCTGCACCTGCTCGGCGATCTCGCGGTCGACGTTGTTGAAGTAGGCGCTGCGCGCGATCCAGCTGATCGCGACGTAGGTGACCATCTGGTCGAGCGTGTAGCCGGCCACCTCGGCGCCGGCCGCACGGTGGGAGAAGACGGCGCGCCACAGGTAGTAGTAGGTGGTGACGTAGACCAGGTAGGAGACGATCCCGGTCACGTAGCGCGTGCGGTAGGCCAGCATCTTGCGGAACTGACCGGAGAAGAAGCCGAGGTAGGCCGGCAGGTGGAGCGCGCGCGCCGGGTTCATCGCCGCCGGCTCACCGCGACGCCGCGGCAGCACCGCCCCCTGCCGCCTTCGCCGCCACCATCGCGCTCTTGCCGGTCTTCTCGTAGATGCGCCGGATCACCTCCTCGATCGACGGCTCGGGCAGCGCGATGTCGGCCACCTTGAGGCTGCCGACCAGCCGCGCCAGGAGCTGCGCCGCCGGCAGCTCGCGCTTCGAGAACTGCGCGCGCAGCCGCAGCGGGTTGTCCTGGGCGAAGCGCACCTGCGGCAGCAGCCGTCTCAGCTCCTCGAGCGACGCCGGCTCGAGCAGCTCGATCTCGGCGCTCGCCTCCTCGCCCGCCTCGTCGCGCAACTGCTCCAGCGAGCCGTCGTAGACGATCTTCCCGCCGTCGATCACCATCACCCGCTGCGCCAGCGCCTCGATGTCGCGCAGGTCGTGCGTGGTGAGCAGGATGGTGGTGCCGAGCTCGTCGTTCACCCGTTTCAGGAGCGCGCGGATCGCGTCCTTGGCCACCAGGTCGAGCCCGATGGTCGGTTCGTCGAGGAAGAGGAGCTCCGGCCCGTGCAGCAGGCTCGCCGCCAGATCGGCGCGCATGCGCTGGCCGAGCGAGAGCTTGCGCACCGGCGTGTGGAGGAACTCGTCGAGCGCCAGCAGCTCGCGCAGTTTCGCCAGCCGCGCCTCCCCCTCCGCCCGCGGCACCTCGTAGATCTGCAGCAGGAGCTTCAGCGACTCGACGACCGCGAGGTCCCACCACAACTGCGTGCGCTGGCCGAAGACCACGCCGATGCGCCGCACGTACTGCTTGCGCTGGCGATGCGGCGAGAGGCCGAGCGCCGCGATCTCGCCCGAGGTCGGCGTCAGGATCCCGGTCAGCATCTTGATCGTGGTCGACTTGCCGGCGCCGTTGGGGCCGATGTAGCCGATCCGCTCGCCGCGCTCGATCGAGAAGCTGACGCCGTCGACCGCGCGCAGCGCCTGATAGTCGCGCCGGAACAGGTCCTTCACCGCGCCGGCGAGCCCCTCGCGGCGCTGGAAGCGGCGGAACTCCTTGACTAGGTTGTCGACGACGACGGCGGGCATCGCGGGCGGGGTCCGGGACGAGCGCGCGGGGCGCGAGGGGGCTGCACGATAGCCGCCGGTTCGCGCGCGAACGCACGGCACGAAGGCGCCGCGCGGCGAGCGCGCGCGCAACTTGCGACTGGACGCTGCCGCCGCGAGACTCCCGCCCCTGCAGTCGGTCGCGCTGCACCACCTTCCCGGAGACCGGACGAACGCCATGGACCTCGCCGCCCTGTTCACGACCGAGAACCTGGTCGCGCTGCTGACGCTGACCTGCCTCGAGATCGTGCTCGGAATCGACAACGTCGTCTTCATCGCGATCCTCTGCGGCAAGCTCCCGCC
Organism: Planctomycetota bacterium; assembly: GCA_016872815.1. GTDB lineage: Bacteria > Planctomycetota > B15-G4 > B15-G4 > SIAN01 > SIAN01. Next base: position 3,325 of record VGYY01000214.1, on the reverse strand, counting down.
GGAGCAACGCGAGAAGGCGCGCAGGATCGGCCTCACGCTGGCGATGGTGCTGCGCATCCTGCTGCTGCTGGCGATCGGCTGGCTGATGAAGCTGACCACGCCGCTGTTCCCCCTCGCGCTGCCGGCCGCCGTCGGCGGCTGGAGCCACGGATTCTCCGGCCGCGACCTGATCCTGGTGATCGGCGGGCTCTTCCTCGTCGGCAAGGCGACGCTCGAGATCCACCACAAGCTGGAAGGCGTCGAGGGCCACGGTCCGAGCGGCGCGCCGCGGGCGAGCTTCGGCGCGGTGCTCGCGCAGATCCTCGCGCTCGACATCGTCTTCTCGCTCGACTCGGTGATCACCGCGGTCGGGATGGCGCGCGAGAGAGAGGTGATGATCGCGTCGGTGGTGATCGCGGTCGCGGTGATGCTGATTTTCGCGGGCAAGATCGCCGGCTACATCGAGCAGCGGCCGACGCTGAAGATCCTCGCGCTGTCGTTCCTGCTGATGATCGGCGTGATGCTGGTGGTCGACGGCTCGGGCGGCCACGTGCCGAAAGGCTACGCCTATTTCGCCATGGCCTTCTCGCTCGGCGTCGAGCTGGTCAACCTGAAGGTGCGCGCCAGGAGCGAGCCGCTGCACCTGAAGGACTCCCACCTGCCGCAAGGCTGATCGGGGCACGGCTATCCTCCGGGCCGTCGCGCCGCGGTGCGCATGGGGCGCTGCGGCGCCGGGAGGCCCTCGATGCCCGCGTTCCTGCCCCCGCTCGCCGGCTCGTCCTTGTTCGGGGCGGCCGTCGTCGCCGTAGCGGCGCTGCGGGCGCCGCCCGACGAACTGGCCACGCGACTCAAGGCCAAGGAGCCGGAGGAGCGCGTCGCCGCCGTCGAGCAGGTCCGGCGCGACGGCCACAAGGACGCCGAGAAGCTGCTGCTCGACGCCCTCGACGACCGCGACTGGGAGGTGATGGAGCGCGCCGCGGCGGCGCTGGCCGAGCGCGGCACGGTCGCCGGCTGCGGCGCGGCGCTGTCGAAGCTGGCGGTCGGCGGACCGATCCGGCGCGTGCGCGTGGCAGCGGCGCAGGCGCTGGCGAAGCTCGATCCGGCCGGCACCGCGGAGCTGTTGAGCAAGGCGACGCGCAGTGCGCCGCTCGAGGCGGTGTGCGAGGGGCTCGCCGCCGTCGCCGCCACCGTCGGCGAGCCGGTGCGCGCCGGGCTCGAGACCGGATTGATCGCGAAGGAGCCGCGCACGCGCGCGGTCGCCGCAGCGGGGTTGCACGCGTTCGGCGCGACCGAGCGGGCGGGCCATCTCGTCACCTGCCTCGGCGACGACGAGCTGATCGTCGGCGCGGCGGCGCTCGATTCGGCGACCCGCCATCCCGACGCCGGGCTGTTGCCGCCGCTGCTCGGCGTGCTGGCGCGGAAGCAGCTGCACGAGGTGTTCGAGCGGCGGGTGATCAACGCGATCGAGGCGACCCTGGCCGCGGCGGGCGACGGCGAGCGGGCCGCGCTCGCCGCCAGGGTGTTCGATGCGGCGCAGCTGGCGACCGAGGACCAGGCGCTGACGCGGTTCGCGCGGCTGCTCGGTCGGCTCGGGACGCGGCGGACGGGAGCGGACGGCGCGGCCGGGACGGCGCTGATCGACGCCGCGACGGCGATGACGTGGCTCGAGCCCGTGGTGAAGCGCGGCACCGAGAACGCGCTCGATCGGCTGGGCTACGTCGCCACCGGGCACGGCTCGCCGCGGCTGCGCAGCATCGCGTTGCGCGGCCTGGTCGAGGCCGGCGGCGGCGACGCCGAGAAGTGGCGGAGCAGCGCGCTGAAGCTGGTGGGCGATGCGGACGGCGACGTGCGTGAGGATGCGGCGGTGGCGCTCGGGCGGCCGGGGATCGACGGCGCCGTGGCGGCGCTCGTGCCCCTGCTGAAGGACAAGGAGTGGCCGGTCGCGGTGGCGGCGGCGGTGTCACTCGGGAAGACGCAGGACGCGGCGGCGCTGGCACCGCTGCTCGAGCTGGCGAAGCACAAGGAGTGGAAGCTCGCCGGCGCGGCGCTGGTCGGGCTCGGTCACCTGAAGCGGAAGGAGGCCGTGCCGGCGCTGATCGCGGGGCTCGGCGAGAAGTCGCCGACGCTCAAGCTGACGGCGTTCGAGTTCCTGCGGCGGATGACGCGCGACAAGGTGCCGGCGAAGGAGAGCAGCTGGAAGAGCTGGTGGGCCAAGGCCGAGGCGGCGTACGCCTTCCCCGATCCGGACGAGGCGGCGAAGCAGCAGCAGAAGTACGGCTACTCGCCGAGCGCGTACGGCGTCTACGAGGACCTCGACGTGCTGGTGTTCCAGAGCCGCGGCGACCACATCGAGAAGCTGCTCGACAGCCTGAAGATCGTCCATCGCAAGACGCGCGGCGGCCAGGTGGTCGAGTCGGGCGTCTCGCCGCTCGGGATCTACGTGGCGAACTGCACCGGCGAGTGCGGCCCGGACGACCTCGAGCAGGTGCAGTGGGCCGTGCATGCCGGCGGCTACCTGTTCTCGAGCTGCCATGCGCTGACCCACCATGCGGCGCTGGTGCGGCCCGGGTTCGTGCGCAGCATCGACCAGTCGCGGATCATCGACCTCGTGACCGCCGAGCCGTGCCTCGAGAGCCCGTACCTGACCGGCGCGTTCGACGGGCTGGCGCGGCCGAAGTACGCGCTGGACGGGCCGCACCTGATCGATGTCATCGACCATGAGCGGGTCGAGGTGCTGATCGACTCGCCCGAATGCGCCACCCGCCACCGCGGCGGCAACATGGCCGTGTGGTGGACCGTCGGCCACGGCCTGATCCTCGACTCGGTCAACCACTTCGACCTGCAGGGATTCGGCCGCGCGCCGCCGATGAAGGAGCCGGCCGAGCGGATGGCCTACGCGATCGACGTCCTCGGCCTCAGCTACGCCGACCTGCGCGACGTCCCGCGCGGCGCCTGGCAGAGCCAGCAGAAGGCCGCCGAGGAGGTGCGCGACCTCTCGGCGTTCCGCTTCATCACCAACTTCGTGCGCCAGCGGCGGAAGAGCGGGGCCTGACCGCGGTCGGGACGACCGATTCGCAAGCGCGCGGGTCGCGACGGCGGCGCGGAAGTGGCTCTGGGGCGGCGCCGTCGCGATGCACGCGGCGCTGCTGGTGCTGATCGACTTCGCCGACCTCACCTGCGGCATGCTCGCGCTGCATGCCTTCACCTTCGATCCGGCTCTCAGGCGAGGTCGAGCAGCTGGTGGTCCGGGTTCTCGCGGGCCGCCAGCTTCTTGTCCCACTCGGACACGAACAGCAGCAGGCGGCGCCCCGCCGCGTCGCGGGCGACGGCCGAGCGCATCGGCAGC
>VGYY01000213.1 GCA_016872815.1 Planctomycetota bacterium | reverse complement strand
GCCTCGCCGACGCCGATCCGCGCGTGCGCTTCTTCGCCGCGAGCGCGCTCGGGCGGCTGCAGGTCCCGGCGGCGTTCGGCGCGCTGATCGAGCTGGCGCGCGAGGTCGGAGGGGCCGATCGCACGCTGCGCCACGCCGCGGTGATGGGACTCGCCGGCTGCGGCGACGAAGCGGCGCTGGCCGGGCTCGCTGCGCACGGCAGCGCAGCGGTGCGGATGGCGGCGTTGCTGGCGCTGCGGCGGCACCGTTCGGCCGAATGCGGCCGCTTCCTCGCCGACGCCGACCGCGAGATCGTCACGGAGGCGGCGCGCGCCGTCGATGACCTGCAGCTGGCGGACCATCTGCCGGCGCTGGCGGCGCTGCTCGATGACCGGAAGGCGACCGAGCTGCCGCTGCTGCGGCGCGCGGTGAACGTGGCGTTCCGGCTCGGCACGCGCGACGACGCCCTGCGCCTCGCCCGCGTCGCCGCCGAGCGCGACGACCTGCCGGAAGCGATCCGCGCCGACGCGCTGCGCGCGCTCGGCGAGTTCGACCAGCCGCCGGCGCGCGACCGGATGCTCGGCTACTGGCGCCCGTGCCCGCCGCGCCCGCCGATCGGCGCCGGCGTGCTCGAGCCGATGCTCGAGCGACTGCTCGCCAGCCCGCTGGCGGAACTGGCCGAGGCGGCGGCGCGCCACGTCGAGAAGGCGAAGCTCGCGACGCTCTCGCCGGTGGTGGCGGCGCTGGCGCAGGATGGCGCGCGGCCGCCGGCGGTGCGCATCGCGGCGCTCGACGCGCTGGCGGCGACCGGCGGCGGCGACTTGCGCGCCGTCGTGGAAGTGATGCTGAAGGACGGCAACGACGGCGTGCGCGGTGCGGCGCGCCGCCATCTGTCGCGGCTCGATCCGGCACAGGCGCTCGCGATCCTCGACAAGGTCCTCGCGCAGGGCAGCGTCCGCGAGCAGCAGGACGCCTGCTCGATCCTCGGCGAGATGGGGGATGCGCGCGCGGCCGACGTGCTGGCGCTCGAGCTCGGGCGGCTGCTCGACGGCACGCTGGCGCCGGAAGTGGCGCTGGACCTGCTGCAGGCGGCGCGGCGCAAGGAGGGCCACGAGCGGATCAAGGCGCAGCTCGCGAAGCATGCGGCCGCGAAGCCGGCGGGGGACAAGGTCGCGGCGCTGATCGAGTGCGCGGCGGGCGGGGACGCGCGGCGCGGGCGGCGCGTGGCCGATCGCCAGGAGCTGATGTGCTTCAAGTGCCACAAGGCGGGGAACGAGGGCGCGGGCGAGGTGGGTCCCGACCTCGCCGGGATCGGCGGCAAGCGGTCGCCGCGTGAGCTGCTCGAGTCGATCGTGGCGCCGAACATGGTCATCGCCGAGGGGTTCGCCGGCAGCACGCTGATCCTGAAGGGCGATCGAATCGTCGATGGCCGCATCCTCAGCGAGGATGATCGGGTGGTGCGCATCGCCGGGGTCGACGGCAACGTGATCGAGGTGGTCGCGGCCGACGTCGTGAAGCGCCGTCTCGGCATGTCGGCGATGCCCGAGGGGCTGGCCGACAAGCTCGACCCGCGCGATTTGCGCGACCTGATCGCCTGGCTCGGGTCGCTCCGGTGAACGACGGCGCCGCCGACGCCGCCGCGACGCACGACTACTTCGCCCCCTGCACGCTGGGGCTCGAAGCGATCGTCGCGGAGGAGCTCGCCGCGCTGCGCGCCAGCTCGATCGAGCCGCGCCGCGGCGGCGTCGCGTTCCGCGGCGACCGCCGCCTCGGCTACGCCGCCAACCTCTGGCTGCGGGCGGCGGTGCGCGTGCAGCAGCGGGTGCTCGACGTGCCGGTTCGTGGCAAGGAGGAGCTCTACGCGGCGGTGTCGTCGGTGGAGTGGGAGCGCTGGCTCGACGTCGACGGGACGCTGGCGATCGACGGTTCGGTGCGCGACTCGACCATCACCCACTCGGGCTTCGCCGCGCTGACCGCCAAGGACGCGATCTGCGACCGCTTCCGTCGCGCCACCGGGCGCCGCCCCAGCGTCGACACCGTCGCCCCGCGCCTGCCGATCAAGCTGGTGCTGCAGCGCGACCGACTGCAGCTCTACCTGAACCTCTCGGGCGAGAGCCTGCACAAGCGCGGCTGGCGGCCGATCCAGGTGAAGAGCCCGCTCAACGAGGCGATCGCGGCCGGGCTGCTGCTGGCCAGCGGCTGGGACCGGAAGTCGGCGCTGGTCGATCCGATGTGCGGCTCGGGGACGTTCGTGGTGGAGGCGGCGTGCCTTGCCGCCGACCGCGCGCCCGGGCTGCTGCGCCGCTTCGCCTTCGAGCAGTTCCCCGACTTCGACGCGCGCGCGTGGTCGATCCTGCGGGCCGACGCCGGCGAGCGCGCGCAGCGGTCGCTGCCGTTCCCGATCCTCGGCGCGGATCGTCATCCCGGCGCGATCGAGCTGGCGAAGCGCAGCGTCCGCGCCGCACAGGTGGAAGGGCTGGTCGAGCTGCGCTGCTGCGACGTCGAGACGCTCGAGCCGCCGCCGCCGCCGTTCACGCTGGTCACCAATCCGCCGTGGGGCGAGCGACTCGGCGAAGGCGAGGACCTGCGCGCCAGCTGGGAAGCGCTCGGCCACCTGCTGCACCGGCGGGCGCGCGGCTGCACGGCGTGGGTGCTGTCGGGCAACGCCGAGCTGCCGCGGCTGCTCGGGCTCAAGGCGCGGCGCAAGTTCCCGGTGATGGACGGCCCGATCGAGTGCCGGTTCCTGCGCTACGACGTGTTCACCACGGCGGAAGCTGATCAGGCGCCGTCGTCGCCTCCCTCATCCTCGTCACCGTCGCCGCCCGCGTCGCCGTCGTCGGCGTAGCCGGTCGCCTCGAGTTCCTTGCGCCGCTTCTCCGCCTCCTCGTCCGACAGCGGCGCCTCGGCGCCATGCCCCTCGTAGTACCAGGCGTGGCGCCGCTTCTGGTCGCGGATCAGCTGGTCGAGTTGCTGCTCGAGCCGTTTCACCACCTCGGGCTGCTGCGCGGCGACGTTCTTCAGCTCGTGGGGGTCGCGCTCGAGGTCGAACAGCAGCAGTTCGTCGCGCTGGCGGCGGATCAGGCGCCAGCGCCCGACGGAGAGCGCGTGCTCGCGCTGCTGCGGCGGCGACATCGAGAAGACCGGGCGTTCCTCGAAGTCGGAGGACAGCGCGTCCTGACCGCGCGCCTGCGCCAGGAACTCGTCGGCCGGGAGGCCGGGCGAACTCGCGATGGCGGTGGCCAGCACATCGATGCTCGACACCAGCATCGGCACGCGCCCCGGCGCCAGGCCGGCCGCCTTCAGCAGGAACGGCACGCGCACCTGTTCCTGCCAGACCGGGCCGTGCAGCGGCACGCCGTGCTGGCCGAGTCCCTCGCCATGGTCGCCGGTGATGACGACGGTGGTGCGCTCCCAGGCGCCGCGCTCGGCGATGCGGGCGCGCACGTCGCGGACGTGGTCGTCCATCATGCGGATGCCGGCGTCGTAGCGGACGATCTCGTGGGTGCGGTCGATGCGGCGGCCGGAGCGAGCCGAAACGTTCATTCCGCGCTCGGCGACCACCTGCTTCAGCGCCGCGTCGACGGCGAACTCCTTCACCCACTTGACGTGCTTCTCGCGCGGCGGCGCGTGGGCATCGAACAGGTGGAGCCAGAGGAAGAACGGCTCGGGCACGGTCTGCAGCCACTCGAGCGCATGGGCCGCGGCCTCGTCGCCGGCGCACACTTCGGCCTCCGGCTCGCTCCACGCGGTGAAGCCGTGGCCGAGTCCGGTGATCTTCTTGGTGGTGGCGGCGGTGACGAAGCCGCCGGTGTTCCAGCCGGCGTCGGCGAGGATCTGCGCGTAGCTGCGCAGGCGTTCGGTGGGGGCGAAGGCGCGCCGCTCCTGGTCCTCGACGCTGGCGCGGAACGAGCAGGAGAGGACGCCGTGCTCGTAGGGGTAGACGCCGGTGAAGATCGACGCGTGGCTCGGCGTCGTGTGCGGCAGCACGGCGAGGCAGCGCTCGAAGACGACCGACTCGGCGGCCAGGGCGTCGATCGTCGGCGAGGTCGGCCGTGGGTAGCCGTAACAGCCGAGGTGGTCGGCGCGCGTGGTGTCGAGGGTGATCAGCACCAGATTCGGGCGCGGCGCCGCCGCCGGCGCTGCGGCTGCCGGCGGATCCTGGCGGGCCGCCGCCGGAAGCACGGTGAGCAGCAGCAACGCGGGGAGCAGGGCGAGGCGGACGCGCGGACCGCAGGCCGCGAGCGGCGCGGCGATGCAGGGTGGGAGGATCTGGCTCAAGGGCACCTAGTTCGCTCGACGGGACGCGACGGCCGAGAGTAGCCGCCGCGCCGCCGGCATGCCGGCAGCGGACCCACCATCGGCCGGCGGTGGCGCGTCGCTTGCGCGCCGCGGAAGCGCCGGCAATCATCGCGCGGTCGCGAGGGAATTGGCCGGCGCATGCTCTTCACGACCCCCGAGTTCCTCGTGTTCCTGCTGCTGGTTGCGCCGCTTTGCTGGGCGCTGCGCGCAGTGCCAGCGCGCAACGCGCTGCTCCTCGCGTCGAGCTACGTGTTCTACGGGTGGGTCCACCCGTGGTTCGTGACGCTGCTGCTGGCGTCGACCGTGCTCGACTACACCGCCGCCCGGGTCATCGGCGAGCGGCCGCGCTGGCGCAACGTCGCGCTGCTGGCGAGCCTCGCCGGGAACCTCGGGCTGCTCGGCGTCTACAAGTACTGGGACTTCTTCGTCGAGAACGCCCGTCTCGCGGGCGCGCGGCTGGGCCTCGAGCTGTCGCTGCCGACGCTCGAGCTGATGCTGCCGGTCGGCATCAGCTTCTACACCTTCCAGACCATGAGCTACACGATCGACGTGTGGCGCGGGCGGATGGCGGCACGGCGCAACCTGCTCGACTTCGCGCTGTTCGTGTCGTTCTTCCCGCAACTGGTCGCCGGTCCGATCGAGCGCGCCGAGAGCCTGCTGCCGCAGCTCGAGCGGCCGACCCGCTTCGACCTCGGCCGGCTGCGTTCGGCGTTCCCGCTGCTGCTGGTCGGATTCTGGAAGAAGCTCGTCTTCGCCGACCTGGTCGCTCCGTCGGTCGACCGGATCTTCGCGGCCGAGTCGCCGTCGCTGCCGCTCCTGTTCGCCGGCGCGCTCCTGTTCAGCTTCCAGATCTTCGCCGACTTCTCCGGCTACAGCGACATGGCGCGCGGCATCGCCCGGCTGCTCGGCTTCGAGCTGATGGTGAACTTCGACGCGCCGTACCTCGCGCGCACGCTGCCCGAGTTCTGGCGGCGCTGGCACGTCTCGCTGTCGGGCTGGATCCGCGACTACCTGTTCGTCCCGCTCGGCGGGTCGCGCGTCGGCGGGCGGTGGCGGCTGCTGCTGGTGCTGCTGGCGACGATGGGGCTGTCGGGGCTGTGGCACGGCGCGGCGTGGACCTACGTCGTCTGGGGGCTCGGCCACGGGCTCCTGGTCTGGTTGTCGCGCCAGGCGGGGCTCGACCAGCGCTGGCGGCCGCGCTCGGCCTGGCACGACCTCCTTTCCCGGGTGGCGACCGTCACCTCGGTCGTGGTGCTGTTCGCGTGCTTCCGCGCCACCAGCATGACGTGGCTGGTCGAGGCGGTGGCGAGCGGACTCGCGCCGGGCGACCCGGCGCTGCGCGCCGGTGAGGCGCGCGAAGCCGGCCGCATGCTGCTGCACGCGGCGGCGTTCGCGGCCCCGTGGACGCTCCACTACCTGCTCGAGCGTCGGGCGACCTCGGTCACGCCATCGGCCGACCGGCGAGCGGCGATCGCGGGGCGACTGCTGCTCGCGTGGCGCTGGATCCTGTTCGGGGTCCTGTGCGGCTTGCTGGTGCAGATGGGGCGCGACGGCAGCCGCCCCTTCATCTACTTCCAGTTCTGAGCCGCCCAGTCGGCGATGGCGGCGGCGATCCGCTCCTGGCCGACGTCGTTCGGGTGCTGGTCGGTGGGGTGGACCCAGAGCTCGCGCTCGTCCGTTCCCGCGAACACGGGCAGCAGGTCGAGGCGGTCGATGCCGTCCTCGGCGCAGGCGTCGCGCACCAGTTCGTGGAGCTCGCCGAAGAGGTAGCCCGAGGCGAGCTGCGAGAACATCGGGAAGACGACGACCAGCAGGCGGCCGCCGCGCGCCGCCATGCAGTCGCGGATGCGACGCAGGCCGGAGCGTGTCGCGCCCCATTCGTCGGTGTGCTGCTGCACCAGGCGGCGCGCGCGGATCGGGTTGGGGGCGGGCGCGGGCAGCGGCGGGCCGAGGCGGCGCTGCAGTTCGGCGAGGAGGCGGCTCTTCCCGCCGAGCCACGGCTCGAAGTGCGGCTCGAGCGGCAGGTACATCGGGACCTCGGCGCTGATGTCGTTGAGGCAGAGGCCGACGATCACGGCGTCGGGATCGAGCGCGACGCCCCGCTCCTCGAGCCAGTCGGCGTACATGTCGGGCCGGAAGCCGTGGGCGAAGCCGGCGTTGACGACCTGCGCGGGGGCGCCGCGCGCCGCGGCGAGCTTGTCCTCCAGCCGCTCCACCCAGCAGTCCTCGAGCCGCACGCCGCAGGCGAAGGTGAAGGAGTCGCCGAGCGCCAGCACGCGCCGCTCGCCCGCCGGCTTCTCGCGCGGGAACTCGGCGTCGCGGAAGCCGAGCGAGTTGAAGCGGTACTCGATGCAGCCGAGCGTGTCGAAGTAGCTCCAGCGCGGGCGGTCGTACCAGCCGTAGCTGACGGCGCCGCACGGCAGCTGGGTCATCGAGCCGGGCGGCGGCGTGCCGTCGGGATCGCCGAAGAAGCCGGCGATCTCGGCGAGGTCGGCGACGGCGCGGCGGTCCTGGTCGAGGATCGCGGCGCGATCCAGCGTGGTGAGATCGACGAGGCGCACGGTCGCCTCGGCCGCCGCCAGCGAAGCGGCCGGCAGCAGGATCGCCGCCGCGAGGCGCGGCGCGAGCGGGCGGCGGGGGGCGGGCGGCGCTTCCATGGCGGGCGATTCGAGCGACGGACGCCGGGGGCGCAACGGCCCCGGGAAGCGGGGGGCGACCGGCAGAGCGCTTCGGCGCAGCTCAGCGCGGGCGTGGCGCGAGCGGCCTGGCGGCGAACCACTCCATCAGCGCGTCGGCCAAGAGCGCGTGGCCGACGTCGTTCATGTGCTGGTCGGTCGGATGGACCCAGAGCGCCTGCTCGTCGCGTCCGAGGAACGGCGGCAGGGTGTCGAGGCACTCGATGCCCGATTGGCCGCAGAAATCGCTGATGGCCTGGTGGAACTCGCCGTACGGGTAGCCCCGGGAGAGTTGCGACAACATCGGGAACACCACGACCAGCAGG
>VGYY01000212.1 GCA_016872815.1 Planctomycetota bacterium | reverse complement strand
ACCGGCCGACCCGGCCGGAACTGGGCCGACTCGATCACGACGGCGCTGGCGGCGCGGGGCGGCAGCACCGCGGCCAGCGCCCGATCGGCGGCGGCGCGCAGCGCGTCGGGCGCCAGGTGGACTCTCGCGTTCACCACCAGCCGCCCATGCTCGGCCGCGAAGCCGCCGGGGCGCGAGACCGCGACCTCCGAGCCGCTGCCGACGAAGTTGGCGATCGCCCGCTCGCCGCCGGCCTCGAACAGCACCTTCGCGTGCGCCACCTCGCCGCGACCCGCCAGCTCGCGCACCAGCGCCGCGACGACGTCGCGCACCAGCGGCTCGGCGGCGAACGGCGTCGCCGCCCGCAGGTCGAGCGCGAGGTTGAGCCAGCCGAGCTCCGCCTCGCCCTCGGCGTAGGTGTCGTAATCGACGTCGGCGATGTTGCGCCCGGCCGGATCGCCGCGGTCGAGCGCCGCGCAGAACTCGTCGAAGCCGGCGCCGGTCAGCCCGGAGAGCGGCAGCACCCGCGCCTTCGGGAACTCGCGGGCCAGCGCGGCGAGCAGCAGGTCGCGCTGCGCCGGCGTGAGCAGGTCGATCTTGTTGAGGCCGATGACGTCGGCCTCCTCGAGCTGCTTCTGGAACACGTAGGCGACCTTGGCCGAGAAGCCGCCGAAGCCGCGCTCGAGCACGATCTGCCGCGCGCGGTTCGGGTCGACCAGCACCGCGTACGGGGCGAGGGAGTAGCGGTCGCCGTAGAGGCGCGCGAGCGGTTGCACCACCGTGGCGGCGAGGTCGGTGCAACTGCCGACCGGCTCGCCGATCAGGACATCGGGCCGCTCCTCGACCCGGAGCTTCTCGGCGAGGCGCGCGAGGTCGTCGAACTTGCAGCAGAAGCAGGCGCCGGCGACCTCTTCGACCGGGAATCCGCCGGCGGCGGCCGCCGCCGTGTCGACGAGGTTGGCCGCCTGGTCGTTGGTGATGAGGCCGACCTTGCGCCCGAGACGCTGATGGTGCGCGGCGAGGCGCAGCAGCGCCGTCGTCTTCCCGGCGCCGAGGAAGCCGCCGACCACGAGGAAGCGAACCCGCTTCATCAGCAGCACCCCGGACCGCGGGCGTGGAAGGTCGGCGGCGTCACGCGGAAGTCGGGCCGCCGGGCGAGTTCGGCGGCGACGCGATCGGAGACCTGCATCGGCGTTCCGGCCGGGAACGGGAACTTGTCGTCGCGGTACCAGATGCCGCTGCCGACGAAGGTCGCGCAACGCCCCGCGTAGATGTCGGGCTCCGCATCGACGCGCAGCCCCTTGATCGCCAGCAGTTCGAGGCTCTCCAGCATCAGCTCGCCGTCGAGGCAGGCGAAGTCGGCCGGCGTCAGCAGCCGATACGGCCGGCGCGCGCGCACCACCAGCTGCTGCAGCCCCGCCGCGTGGTGGGCGGCGAGGTACTCGTCGTAGGTCACGCAGCCCGAGACGCAGCGGGCGCGGAGCGTGGGGTCGTCCTTCAGCGCCTGCGGCAGCGGCCGCGGCGTGATCGGATCGGAAGTGGAGAAGCGGCCGCCCGGCCGGAGCACCCGCGCCACCTCGCGCAGCGCCCTGGCCAGGTCCTCCTCGACGAAGACGTTGAACAGGCAGTTCTGCGCCACCACTTCGACGCTCGCATCGTCCACCGGCAGCTGCTCGGCACGGCCGTCGACGAGTCGCACGAAGTCGCGGCGGAACCAGGGATTGAGCCGCTCGGCCTCGGCGAGGTTCGCCGCCGCCGCCGCGCGCATCTCCGCCACCGGATCGACCGCGATCACGCCGCCGGGTTGCCGCCGGAAGTAGGCGAACTGCAGCGCCTCGAGTCCGCCGCCGACGCCGACGTAGAGGATCGGCCGGCTGCCAGTGAGGTCGGTCGGATGGACGGTCGAACCGCAGCCGTAGTTCATCTCGAGCATGCGCGGCGGGACGACGAGGTCCGGCAGCGTCCAGGCGCCGCCGTCGACGCAGCAGAGACTCGTGTCGGGTTCCTCCGCCGCCCGGGCGTACACCTCATGGACGGCGGCGCGCTGCGCGGCACGGGCGGCGGTCGATTCAGGCGTCACGGTGGCGGCACGCTCCCCGGAGATGAAGGGCGGGACGATGTTCCCGGGGGCCGCCGATGTCAAGGCGCGCCCGGGCGATTCGCCTCCGCTCCGGCAGTCGGGGCGCCGGCCTCGACGCGCCGACTCGCCGCGGTGGCGCGCTGCGCGTCGATCGCCGCCATCTCCGCCGCGAGCCGCGCCTGCGCCTGGCGCGAACGACCGTCGTCCGCCAGTTCGCCCATGCGCACGCGACAGCGCTCGGCCAGCTCGACCCGCCCGGCATCGCGCGCGATGCCCTCGAGCTCGCGCCACGCCGTCAGGTACCACGGATCGCGCGCGACGACGGCTTCGAGGGCCGCCAGCGCCTCGACCGTCCGCCCCATGGCATGCAGCATCTTCGCCCGATCGACCTTCGGCTTCTGCCGCCACTCCGGGCTGGCGGCGCCATAGCGCTCCATCAGCGCGAGCGCCTCGGCCGCGGCGGTGCGATCGGGCAACCGCGCCAGCGCGGCCAACTTGAGCGACTCGGGGTGCTCGGGCACCAGCTTCGCCACCCGCCCCATCAGCGCGAGGGAGTCCATCTGCCGCTCGCCGTGGAGCTGGCGCGCCAGCTCGCCCATCAACATCTGCGTCACCGACCAGCGGAATTCCTCGTCGTCCGCGTGCGCGCGCAGCAACTGCTCGACGTCGTCGATGCCCGCCGCGGTGAAGAGCGCCGCGTGGCGCGACGGATCGACCAGCCGCGCGGTGTATTCGCGGTTGAGCTGCGCCCGGCGGAGCAGCCGCTCGCGCAGGTCGTCCGGCGGCGCGGCGCCGCCGGCGAACAGCGCAAGCGGCGGCTCGGTCAGCGTCGCGATCAGCGTCGCGCCCGGCGCACCGGCGTCGCGGAAGAGCGCCTCCTCGGCGGCGTACTCGAGGCTCGGCCGCGCGTCGGTGGTGCGCGGGCCGTCCCCGGCGAAGCGGCGCAGCGCCTCCGGACCGGCGACGAAGTGGCGCAGCAGCGCGACCGCATCGAACGGCCGCCCGCCGACGTGGACGTTCGGTACCTGCGCGGCGGCGAGCCGCGCCTCGAGTGCGGCGAAGTCGAGGGCCAGCGGGCGGCGCGCGCCGAGCAGGAAGATGTCGGGCTGCTCGAGGCTGGCGAACCAGAGCGAGGCGTGCGGGAAGTGGTCGAGGAAGGTGCGGATGATGGTCCGCAGCGTGTCGACCTCGAGACCGTAGCCCTGCACCCACTGCACCAGCAGCCCGCGCTCGGGCTCGAGGCACGCCGCCACGTCGGCGAACGATTCGGCGGTGAAGAGGTGGGCGACGCCCGGGATCCAGACGTTGCTCGGCTCGGAGACGACGAGGTCGTAATGCGTCCCGCCGTAGCGCAGCACCGTGCGCCCGTCGGCCTCCAGCATGCGGAAGCGCGGATCGAGGTCGCAGCGACGATTGATCGCCGCGAACAGCGGCATGGTGTCGACCACCTCGGGTCTGATCTCGGCGCAGTCGAGTCGCAGGACGTCGGCGTGGCGCAGCACCTCGGCCGGCGTCTGGCCGGTGCCGAGCCCGATCACGAACGCGCTGCGCGGCGCCGGGTGGAGCGCCGCCGGCAGCGCGCCGAGCAGCACCTGCGTCGCGCGATCGGCGAGTTCGGTCGAGCCGGTGGTCTTGCCGTCGAGTTTGAGGTAGAGGTTCTCCTCGTTCTGCGACACCGACACCGAGGTCTCGAACGCCGCGCGGTGGAAGCGGACCACGGTGCCCTTGGTCGACACCGCGCTGCTGCCGTAGCCGGGCGCGTAGGGCGCCGAGTGCAGCACGTGGAGCGGCCAGCCGGGCAGCGCGAGCCACGCGGCGACCGCGACCAGCGGCCCGCCGAGCGCGCAGCCGAGGCGCATGCCGCGGCCGACCGGCAGCGCGAACAGCGCCGGCAGCGGCGTGACCAGCGCCGCCGCCAGCACCAGCAGCAGCGCGCGGTCGAGCCGGAACGCCGGCAGCACGCCCCACGCCACGACGCACAGCCCGACGATGTTGCCGAGCGTCAACGCCGCATAGAGACGGCTGGCGCGGGCGGCATCGCCCTTCGGCGCGGCCGCCACTGCCGCCGAATAGGACGCGCCGAAGGCGATGGTGATGGGCAGCAGCACGACCGCCGCGACGATCGCGCGCAGCCGCAACTGTCCGCCGAGCGCGGCGCCCGCCGCGACACCGTCGACCGCGACCGCCCCCACCAGCCGCTCGATCCCGCCGAACACCAGCAGGCCCCAGGCGCCGACCAGCAGCCAGCAGCCGAGATACGCCAGCGCCGCCGCCCGCGGCCCGCGCTCGACCAACCGCTTCACCAGCAGCGCGCCGACGCCGAGCCCGCCGACGTAGACCGCCAGCACCACGGTGAACGCGCGCGCCGTCGGGCCGAGCAGCAGGCCGAGCACGCGGAACAGCACCGCCTGCAGCCCGAGCGACACCATGCCGCCGATGAAGATCGAGGCGAGCATCGGCCATTCGCCGGCGACGCGGCCGGCGGCCGCCGACGGTGCGGCGGCGGGACCCCGCGCGGCCTGGTACGCAGCCGGCGGCGCGGTCCGCATCAGCAGCAGCAGCGCCAGCGCGGTGAACGCGGCCACCCCCAGCGCGCCGCCGATCACGCCGAACCGCGGCACCAGCACGAAGCCGCCGAGCAGCGTCCCGATCGTGGCGCCGACGGTGTTCACGCCGTAGGCCAGCGCGGCGTTCCCGCGCCCGCCCTGGCCGCGCTCGAATGCCGCGATCGCCAGCGGGAAGGAGAACCCCATCAGCATGGTGGCCGGGATCATCAGTCCGGCGCCGGTGAGCCCGCGCAGGATCGAGCCGGCGGCGCTGCCGAGCAGCTCGCCGCGCGAGAACAGGGCGAACAGCGGATCGGCGACCGGCATGCTGACGACCGCGAGCAGCGACAGCAGCGCCGCAGCGAGCTCGAGCCGGAAGAAGGTGGCGCGCGGATCGGCGATGCGGCCGAGGCGCGGCACCGCCGCCGCGGAGCCGAGGACGAGGCCGGCCATGTAGACGCCGACCGTGGTGATCTGCGAGAGCGACGTGCCGCCGACCCACGGGATCATCGCCCGCGACCAGAGCACCTCGAGCGCGAGCGCCGCCAACCCGGTGAAGGTCAGCGCGACGAGGAGCGGCCAGTCCTTCTGCACGGTCGATTCGCCTCCGGAGCGGGTCGCCGAGGTTAGCCCGGCGCGCTCGACGGCAACGAGGGACGGGAAGGCGTTTCCGGCGGCGACCAGCTCGGCGCCAGCAGCCGGCGACCGTCGGCGCTCTTCGCGAGGCCCGGTTCGCCGAGCTCCGCGCGGTCCCAGAGCTTGCAGGTGACCTGCTTGTGCATCTGGTCGAGGCCTTCGCAGTAGTTGGTGAACTCGCAGCGGCGCACCTGCGCGCCGAGCCCGAGGCGCACCTTGCGGAACCAGTCGGGATCGGCCAGCGACTGGCGCGCGGCGGCGACGATGTCGGCGTCGCCCCGCGCGAGGATCTGCTCGGCCTGTTCGAACGTGCAGATGCCGCCGGCGGTCACCACCGGCGTGTCGTAGCCGAGCTCGCGCACGGCGCGGCGGATGCCGGCGGCGAGGGCGACGTTGCGGCCGAACGGCCCCTTCTCGTCGGAGATCACCGTCGGCATGCACTCGTAGCCGCTCGGGCCGGTGTAGGGGTAGACCGCGGCGCCGACGGCCGGCTGCTTCGCGTCCTCGAACCGGCCGCCCTTACTGATCGAGAGGAAGTCGAAGCCGGCGCGGGCGAACTCGAGCGCGAACCAGGTCGCATCCTCGATGCGGTTGCCGCCGTCGATCACCTCGTCGCCGAGGAAGCGGACGCCGACCGGGTACTCGCCCCCCACCGCGCGCCGCACCGCGCGCAGCACGAGGAGCGGCACCTTCACCCGCTGCTCGCGCTTGCCGCCGTACCCGTCGTCGCGCGTGTTCAGCCGCGACAGGAACGACGCCATGGTGTAGGCGTGGGCGTAGTGCAGCTCGACGCCGTCGAAGCCGGCGGTGCGCGCGCGCGCCGCCGCGGCGGCGAACAGGCCGGGCAGCACCGCCGGCAGCTCGCGCACGTGCGGCAGGTGGAGGTCGGTCACGCGCTCGCGGTAACCGAAGCGCAGCGCCTCCTGCTCACGCCAGTCGAGGACGCGGTCGAGCAGCGCGTCGTCCGCGGCGGCCAGCCGCGCGCGCACGTCCGCCTCCGGCGCGTCGCGCCACCGGCCGTCGCCGGTGGCGGCGACCAGCGCGGCGCGGTGGCGCTCCGACAGCGCGAGGAAGCGCTCGAAGTACTTCGCCTTCTGCGGCCGGCGCTTCACCGCGAGGAAGTCGATCAGCTGCAGGAACAGGCGGGTCTCGCCGTGGCTGGCCTCGCGCACCGCCTCGACCAGCCGCTGCAGCCCGGGGATGAACCGGTCGTGGCCGGCGCGCAGCAGCGGACCGCTCGGCACGTCGCGGATGCCGGTCGCCTCCACCACGATCACACCGGGCCGACCCGCGGCGAAGCGGCGGTACCAGGCGACGACGTCGTCCGTGACCAGGCCGTCCTCGGTCGCGCGCCAGGGCACCATCGCCGGCACCCACGTCCGCTGCAGCACGGTCGTGCCGGCGATGCGGATCGGGCGGAACCAGCGGCCCGCCGCCGCCGCCTCGGCTGTCGGCCAGTGGGCGGTCGGGAGCGGATGACGGCGCGCGGGAGTCGGGTGCCACATGCCGCGGGCACAGTAGTGTCCGCGGCCAGTCGGGCGAAGGGAGCGCGCTCAGGCGGCGCCCGCCGCCGTGGCGGCCGCCACGATGGTCGCGATCAGGACGGTCGGCGGCTGCACCACGGCGGCGTGCGCCAGTCCGGCCAACCGCTCGACGCGCGCCTGCGGGAAGAGCGAGCGGACGCGCGCCGCCTCGTCGCGCGAGATGACGGCGTCGGCGCCGAGCTCGACCACGACGACGGGACCGCGGAACGCCGCGAAGGCGCCGGGCTGGTCGGCGCCATCACGATCGCTGGCGAGCAGGCGCGACCGCGCGTCGCGCGCGGCGCGCGGCGCCAGACACCAGAGCCAGCGGCGACGCGCGAGCGCCGCGGCGCGCGCGCGATCGGGAGCGCCGCTCGCCACCAGCACGATGCCGGCCACCCGCTCCGGATGATGCTGCAGCAGCGCCTGCGCGCGCTGTCCGCCGAAGGAGAGGCCGACCGCGATGACCTGCGCGAGGCCCGCGCGGTCGAGCTCGGCCACCAGCTCCGCCGCGAGGTC
>VGYY01000211.1 GCA_016872815.1 Planctomycetota bacterium | reverse complement strand
CAGGTCGATCCACTCGGCCATTTCGTCCTCGTGGCCGAAGGTGCCCGAGGCCGACAGGAGCGGGGTGGCGAGTGCGAGCCCTCCGACCTCGGTCCTGAGCATCTCCACGTCGATCGCTCCGGGTGCCTGCGCGGCGGCCGCAGCGCCGCGGCGATCAGGCCGACGGCGGCGCCGCGGCCTCGCCGGCGGGGGTCGCTGGCGCTCGTATCATGCCAAGCGCCAGCACCGCGACGCCGACGCAGATCGCCGAGTCGGCGACGTTGAACGCCGGGAACGGCTGGCAGAGCGGCACGCCGTCGAAGTGGACCTCGACGAAGTCGCGCACGCCGAGGTAGCGGAACGAATCCCAGATGTTGCCGATGGCACCGCCGAGGATGCCACCGAGCGCGACCCGTGAGAAACGTTGGTGCGCCGGCAGGCCGCGGAGCAGGAAGAAGATGACCAGGACCGCCAGCGGTCGGATCACGCGGAGGATCTCGGGATAGTCCTGGAATGCGCCCCACATCATCCCGGGGTTGAGCATCGTGACCAACCGCAGCCAGTCGCCGACGAGGTATTCCTTGACGCGCGGCGCCGAGCCGTAGAACTCCTCGATCGTCGCGTACTGCGCGGGATCGACGCCGAGGCGCGCGAACGCCCACTGTTTCGACCAGAGGTCGAGCACCAGCAGCACGACCGCGGTGCCCCAGAACGCCATCGGGCGCCATGCATTCGCGGGGCGACGCCCGGCCGCGGACGTGACGTCGACCGCCGCGCTCGTCTCGACCACGTCGATCAGCCCTGCGACTCGCGCTTCTGCTGGCACTCGACGCACGTGCGCGCGAACGGGAGGATCTCGAGACGCGCCAGCGGAATCGGGATCTGGCAGCTTTCGCACACGCCGTACGCATCCTGGTCGATGCGCAGCAGCGCCTCGTCGACCTCGCGCGCCAGCCCTTCCTCGCTCTCGATCAGCCCGAGGGTGAAGTCCTGCTCGTAGTTGTCGGTGCCGGTGTCGGCGACGCTGTCGGAGGAGTTGTCCTGCGCCGTCACCTTGAGCGCCTCGTCCTGCATCAGGTTGAGGTCGACCGTGAGTCGCTCGCGCCGCTGCAGCAACAACTCGCGGAAATGGTCGATCTGCTGGCGCGTGAGTTCGGCCGAGCGCCGCTTCTTGGCGCCACTCTCGCTGGCGGCCTTGGCGCCAGCCTCCGACCCCGCCGGCCCATCGATGCGCGCTACCTGCATCCGGCTGCCCTTCGCGCCGGGCTTCAGCGTCGAGACCTGCATCACCTGGATCCGGCGCACCGGCGCCGGCGGCGGCGCGGCCTTGTCGGCCCCGGCGCCCTTGCCGGAAGCTGCGCCGGTCTTGTTGGCGTTCCCCGCCTTGTTGGCGCTGCCCCCTTTGGCGGCGCTCCCGGCCTTGTTGGCGCTGCCGCCCTTGGCGGCACCGGTGGAGGCCTTGGCGGCATCCTTTGCCGCCGCTGGTTTCGCCGTCCCCGCCTTGGCGGTGCGATCCGCCTTCGCGTTCGCCCCGTCCTTCACGTTCGACCTCTCCCGGCTGTGGCCGCCATCGTTGCGCTTTTCGAGCTTCGGATCCGCACTGGCGCCTGGCTTGCCGCCGGACTTCGCGCTCCCTGCCTTGGCGTCGGCAGGCGTCTTCGCGTGCACCGCCGGCGCCGAACGCTGCGGCGCCGTCGGCGCCGGTTTCGCCGGCGCTGGCTTCACCGATCCCGCCTTCGGCGAGGCGGCTTTCGGTGCCGCGGCTTTCGGTGCTGCGGCTTTCGGTGCCGCGGCTTTCGGTGCCGCGGCTGCCTTGCCGCTCGCCGGAGCCTTGGCCGTCCCTGGCGCTTTCGCCGCGCCGGCGCCGACTTGCGCCTGCGCCTTGAGCGTGCCACCGCTGCTGGCGCTGGCGGGCTTGGTCGGCCGCGCCGCCGGTTTCGCCTTTGGATCCGGCCGTTGCGCCGCCGGCTTGGCCAGCGCGACGGCGCGCGCGCTCGCTGATTTCTGCGGCGGCAGCTTCTGCGCTGGCAGCTTCTGCGCGGTGGACGAGCGGGTCCCCGGCACGCTGCGTGCCCGCGACTCCCGAACACCGGTTGAATTCGCCTTTGCCATAGGTCAGTTAAAGAGTCACGACGACTGGGGTTGGGCCGATGGCGAGGGCGGGGGACTCTAGGAGCGAAGTGCGTCGAGTCAAGGAGGAAAAGGCCGCTGTGACCGCTGAGACGCCGCGTGCGACGGTCGACCGTTTCCTGACGTGGGCCCGCGTCGAGGCGGGCCTCGAACCCCTCTCCGTCGCTGCCTACGGCCGCGACCTGCGCGCCTTCCTGCGCTGGCAGTCGCCGCCGCGCCCCTTCCGCGAAGTGACCAGCCGGGAGATCCGGGCGTTCCTCGCGGCCCAGCAGGCGCTCGCGCTCGATCCGCGGACGGTCGCCCGCCGCCTGACGGCGCTGCGCCTGCTCTATCGGCTGCTCGGATCGGAGGCGCCCGCTCCCGACCCGACGCGGACGGTCCCGCGACCGGCGGGACGGGCGTCGCTGCCGAAGTTGCTGTCGCGCCGCGAGGTCGAACAGTTCCTCGCCCTGCCGACCAGCGACCGCCCGTTCGGGCGGCGCGAACGCCTGATCGTCGAATGGCTCTACGGCACCGGCTGTCGCGCCTCGGAACTCGCCGATCAGCAGTTGCACGACATCGACCGCGAGTTGCGCATCGCGCGCTGCCGCGGCAAGGGCGGAAAGGAGCGGTTGCTGCTGCTGAACCCGGCGACGACGGCGGCGCTCGACGCCTGGCTCGCGCACGGGCGCCCACGACTCGCCGGCGCCGACTCGGACGATGCGCTGCTGCTGTCGAAGAGCGGCCGTCCGCTCGAGCGGACGCGGCTCTTCCACGTGATCCGACAGCGCGCGCTGCGGGCCGGCATCACCCGGCCGGTCTCGCCGCACGTGCTGCGCCATTCGTTCGCCACGCATCTGCTCGAGGGCGGCGCCGATCTGCGCGTCGTGCAGGAACTCCTCGGCCACGCGAGCCTGGCGACGACGCAGGTCTACACGCACGTCGAGACCTCGCGCCTGCGCGCCGCGCACCGCCGCTTCCACCCGCGCGCCTGACCGCCGCGCCGGACGCCGCCGTCCGGCCACGACGCGTGTCAGGTCGGATCGCCGCGCGGATGGAGCTGCCGCCAGACGCGGTCGGCGAGGGCGGCGCCGATGCCGGGGACGGCGGCGATCCGCTCGTGCGATGCGGCCTTGAGCCCGCGCAGCCCGCCGAGCCCGATCAGCAGCGCGCGGATCCGCTTGGCGCCGAGGCCGGCGACCGCCGCGAGCTCGCTCGCGAGCGCCCCGCGCGTGCGCAGCCGCCGGTGGTAGGCGATCGCGAAGCGGTGCGCCTCGTCGCGCACCCGTTGCAGCAGGAAGCACGCCTCGTCGTCGGGCGGCAGCGCGATCGGCGCGGCGACGCCGGGCCGCACCACGTGATCGACTTCGTCCGCTCCCAGCGCGAGCCCGCGCCCGCGCCGCTCGGGCTTCACGATCGCCGCGAGTTCGACCGCCACGCCGCGCTCCGCCAGCACCGCCTCGACCGCCGCGAGTTGCGGTCGACCGCCGTCCAGCAGCAGCAGATCGGGGGGTGCCCCGCGGCCCGGGCGGAAGCGCCGCCCCACCACCTCGCGCATCGCGCCGAAGTCGTCGTTGCCCGCCGTCGTCCGCAGGCGGAACCGCCGGTACTCCGCCGGGTCGGGCCGCCCATCGGTGAACACCACCAGGCTCGCCACCGGCGCCGCGCCCTGCGTGTGCGAGACGTCGATGCACTCGATCCGCCGCGGCGGCCGCGCGAGCCCGAGCCGGCGGCGGACGTCCTCCAGCACCGACCGCTCGATCTGCTGCTGCTGGTGGGCCGTGTGCGCCGCGAGCTCGGCGTTGCGGTTCGCCATCTCGAGCGCGCGCAGCCCGCTGCCCGCGCGCGGCACCGCGACCCGCACCGACCGGCCGCGCCGTTCGCTCCACAGCTCGGCGAACGCCTCCATCGCGTAGGCCGGCAGCGGCAGCAGCACTTCGTCGGGCAGCGGCCGCCCGGCCGCGTACCACGCGCCGAGGAAGCTCGACAGCGCCTCGTCGTCGGGCAGGTCGGTCGCGAACGAGAACGGCCGGCTGGTGAGCAGCTTGCCGCCGCGGAACTCGAGCAGGCAGAGCTCCACGCGCCGCCCGCGCCGGTGGAACCCGAAGGCGTCGCGATCGTCGAACCGGGTCCCCTCCACCGCCTGCGCCTCGGTCGACGTCGAGAGGAAGGCGATGCGATCGCGCAGCACGGCGGCCCGCTCGTACTCGAGCTTCACCGCAGCGTCGCGCATCTCCTCCTGCAGCTTCGCCAGCAGCGCGGCCGTGTCGCCCTGCAGGACCCGCACCGCCCCCTCGATCAGCTCGGCGTACCGCTCCTTCGTGACCAGTCCGACGCACGGCGCGCTGCACATGCCGATCTGGTGCTTGAGACACGGCCGCGTCCGGTTCTCGAACTCCGCGTCGCGGCAGTCGCGCAGCGGGAAGACCGCCCGGACCATCCGCAGCGTGGTCCGGATCGCGCGCGCGGAGGCGTAGGGACCGAGGTAGCGCGCGCCGTCCTTGCGCGGCCGGCGCACCGGCACGATCGCCGGGAACGGGTGCTTCGGGTCGATTCGGAGCTGCAGGAACGACTTGTCGTCCTTGAGCCGCACGTTGTAGCGCGGCTGGTGGGTCTTGATGACGTTGTTCTCGAGCAGCAGCGCCTCCTTCTCGGAGCGCGTGACGACCACGTCGACGTCGGCGACGCGCCGCTCGATGAAGCGCACGAACAGCCGCCCGTCGCCGCCCGGCTGGAAGTAGCCGCGGACGCGATCGCGCAACGTCTTCGCCTTGCCGACGTAGAGCACGGCGCCGGCGGCGTCCTTGAACAGGTAGATGCCGGGCTCGCGCGGCAGCGCCTCGACCTTGCGCAGCAGCGCCACGCGGCGCGCCGCCCCGCCGCCGGTCCCGCCGTCGCCGCCGCCTGGCCGCTCCGCCGTCATCCGAGCTTCAGGTCCTCGAGCTCGAGCGCGCGCATCCGGTCGCGCAGCTTCGCCGCCTTCTCGAACTCGAGCTTCTCGGCGGCCGCCGCCATCTCCGTCCGCACCTTCGCGATCTCCGCCCGCAGCGCCTCGCGATCCTTGCGCACGGCCGCGCGGCGTGGCGGCGGCGGCGTGTCGAGCACGGGGTGCTCCTCGCGCTCGGCGAGGTCGAGGAGCTGCTTCAGGTTCTTGCGGATGCCCTCCGGCGTGATGCCGTGGACGCGGTTGTGCTCCTGCTGCCGCTCGCGGCGCCGCTGCGCCTCGCCGATCGCGGCGCGGATCGAGTCGGTCTCCTTCTCGGCGTAGAGGATCGCCCGGCCGTTCACGTTGCGCGCCGCGCGGCCGAAGGTCTGGATCAGCGACGTCGTGCTGCGCAGGAACCCCTCCTTGTCGGCGTCGAGGATGGCGACCAGCGCCACCTCGGGCAGGTCGAGCCCCTCGCGCAGCAGGTTGATGCCGACCAGCACGTCGAACGCGCCGGCGCGCAACTGCTCCAGCAATTCGGTGCGCTCGATCGTGTCGATGTCGCTGTGCAGGTACTTCACCTTCACGCCGAGCCCGCGGTAGTACTCGGTCAGCTCCTCCGCCATGCGCTTGGTGAGCGTCGTGACCAGCACCCGCTCCCCCTTGGCGACGGCCGCCCGGATCTCCGAGAGCAGGTCCTCGACCTGCCCGCGCGCCGGTCGGATCTCGACCGGCGGGTCGAGCAGCCCGGTCGGGCGCAGGATCTGCTCGACGATGCGGCCCTGCGCCTTGTCGAGCTCGAAGCGCGCCGGCGTCGCCGAGACGTGCACCACCTGGTGGACCAGCTTCTCGAACTCGTCGAAGCGCAGCGGCCGGTTGTCGAGCGCGCTCGGCAGGCGGAAGCCGTACTCGACCAGCGTCCCCTTGCGCGCCTGGTCGCCGCGGTACATCCCGCCCACCTGCGGCACCGTCTGGTGCGATTCGTCGATCACCAGCAGGAAGTCGGGCGGGAAGTAGTGGAGCAGGGTGGCGGGCGGCTCACCCGCGGCGCGTCCGTCGAGGTGGCGCGAGTAGTTCTCGATTCCGGGGCAGGTGCCGGTCTCCTGCAGCATCTCGAGGTCGAAACGGGTGCGCTGCTCGAGCCGCTGCGCCTCGAGCAGCTTGCCCTTGGCCTTGAGTTCGGGGAGGCGCAGCTCGAGTTCCGCCTCGATGGCGGTGCGCGCGCGCGCCAGCTCGTCGGCCGGCGTGACGTAGTGGCTGGCCGGCCAGATCGTGACCTTGCCGGGCTCCTCCAGCACCTCGCCGGTCAGCGGATCGAGCGCCACCAGCGCCTCGACCTCGTCGTCGAACAGCTCGACGCGGATGGCGCGGCTCTCCTCGTAGGCCGGGAAGATCTCGATCACGTCGCCGCGCACGCGGAAGCTGCCGCGCTTCCACTCGTAGTGGTTGCGCTGGTACTGGATCGCCGCCAGCTGGCGCAGCAGCCCGTCGCGCTCGACCTTGCCGCCCTTCTCGATGGTGACCGACATCTCCTGGTAGGCGCCCGGCGAGCCGAGCCCGTAGATGCACGACACCGAGGCGACGATCAGCACGTCGCGCCGCTCGAGCAGCGAGCGGGTCGCCGAGTTGCGCATCCGCTCGATCTGCTCGTTGATCGCCGCGTCCTTCTCGATGTAGGTGTCGGTGCGCGGGACGTACGCCTCGGGCTGGTAGTAGTCGTAGTAGCTGACGAAGTACTCGACCGCGTTGTCGGGGAAGAGCGACTTGAACTCGCTGTAGAGCTGCGCCGCCAGCGTCTTGTTGTGCGCCAGCACCAGCGTCGGCTTCTGCACCCGCTCCACCACCGACGCCATGGTGAACGTCTTGCCCGAGCCGGTGATGCCGAGCAGCACCTGGTGCGGCGCACCCGCCTCGATCCCGCGCGCCAGCGCGTCGATCGCTTTCGGCTGGTCGCCGGCCGCCTGGAACGGCGAGACGAGGCGGAAGCGGCTCAACGCGGCGGCGGGCGGCAGGCGGCGGCGGCGGCGTGGTCGCCGATGGCGGCGAGCCTCCGCGACTCGGCGTCGAGCGCCGCTGCAAGTTCCGCGCGCGCGGGATCGACGGACAGTACGAGCGGCGGCAGCGCCAGCGCCGGCAGCAGGAAGCGCGTCGGCTGTTCCGCCGCTGCGACGACGGTTCCGTGCAACGTCGCCACCGATCGCGTCCGGGCGCCGGCACGCGGCGGCTCGCCCTCGAAGTCGAAACGGCGGCGACTGCGGCGCAGCGGAACCTCGCGCCCGTCCCGTCCGCTCCGACGCCGCGCGCTCGGCGCGGCGCCGTCGGCGCCGTCGGCG
>VGYY01000210.1 GCA_016872815.1 Planctomycetota bacterium | reverse complement strand
GTGCCGCCGGCGGCACCGGCCGCCCCGCGCGGGCGCCGGCGGACGCTGAAGAAGGCGGTCGGGCTCGGCATGGTCGGCGAGGGCGCCACCGTGCTCGACAAGTTCCTGCTGTTGCGCGACCTCGGCTTCGACGGCGTCGAGATCGACCGGCCGGCCGCCGATCCGCTCGACGACCTGCTGGTCGCGCAGGAGAAGAGCGGTGTCAGGATCCACGGCGTGGTCGATTCGGTGCACTGGGGCGCGCCGCTCAACCATCAAGACGCTGCGGTGCGCCGACGCGGGCTCGATGGACTGCGTGCGGCGCTGCGCGATGCGAAGGAGTGCGGGGCGATCAGCGTGCTGCTGGTGCCGGCGGTGGTGAACGGCGAGCTGACCTACGACCAGGCGTGGCTGCGCTCGCAGGAAGCGATCCGCGAGGCGCTCCCGCTGGCGCAGGAGCTCGACGTCGCCATCGGCATCGAGAACGTCTGGAACCAGTTCCTGCTGTCACCGCTCGAGATGGCGCGCTACATCGACGAGCTCGACCACCCGCTGGCGCGCTGCCACTTCGACATCGGCAACGTGGTCAACTTCGGCTGGCCGGAGCAGTGGATCCGCATCCTCGGCCCGCGCATCGTCAAGCTGCACATCAAGGACTACAGCCGCAAGCAGCGCGATGACCGCGGGCTGTGGCGCGGCTTCGAGACCGAGCTCGGCGACGGCGACGCGCGCTACGCCGCGGTGATGGCCGCGCTCGACGAGATCGGCTACTCGAACCATCCGGCCGGACGGTGGGCCACCGCCGAGGTCGGCGGCGGCGATCGCAAACGGCTGAAGCAGGTGGCCGAGCAGATGGACCGCCTGTTCGCGCTGTGAGCGAACGGCGCGCGCACGCGGGTCGGCGCCTTGCCGGCCACCCGCCGGCGGCTTGACCTCGTCCTACTTCCCGTCCTACTTCCCGTCCTTCTTCTCGTCTTTTTTCTCGGGCGGCGGCTCCGCCGGCTTCGCGTCGGCCGGCGGGTCGGCGGGCTTCTCTTCGGCGGGCTTCTCTTCCTTCTTCTCGTCCTTCTTCTCTTCCTTCGGCGGCTCGACCGGCTTCGGTTCCTGGTAGGTCGAGGGCCGCGGCCGCAGCGCGCGGAACAGCGGCTCCTTGTCCTTGTCGTAGGCGAGGCGCCCGTTGACCACGGCGTAGTGCACGAACGACTCGTAGTCGAGCAGTTCGCGGTCGAGCACGATCAGGTCGGCATCCTTGCCCAGCTCGATCGAGCCGACGCGATCGTCGATGCCGAGCACCCGTGCCGCGTTGATGGTCAGCGCGGCTTCGGCCGCTTCACGCGGCAGGCCGCCGCGCACCGCGAGCGCCGCCTCCAGCGTCGGCGTGCGCAGGTCGCGGTCGATCATCCCGTCGCTGCCGAGCCGCGGCGTCTCCGGGATCACCGCGACCTTGACGCCGTGCTGCCAGAGCAGCGCCGCATTCTCGATGGTCGAGCCGTTCGGCCGGTTGAGCCGCGCATCGCGCTCGACCCGCGCCGTCATCGGCGTGATCACGCAGGAGATCCCGGCGCGACCGAGCTGGTCGGCCACCACCCAGCCCTCGTTGGCGCCGAACACCACCGCCTTGAAGCCGTACTCCGTCACCAGCTTGGCGATCGAGCCGAGGTCCTCGGCGGTGAATGCGTCGAAGCGCGCCAGGGCGCCGCCCGACAGCAGGCGCAGCATCTCGCCGTTCACCCCCTCCGGCTTCGGCTCCTCGGCCGGCAGCTGCTGCGCCTTCAGCTGGTCGAACAGCCGCTTCTTGCGCAGGAACTCGCGCGCCGCCTCGAGCTCGTCCCGCACGCGCCGCCGCTCGTCCCCGCTCTGGTAGCTCATCCGCAGCCAGAGGTTGTTGCGCAGCAGGAGCCCGTCGAGGGTGCCGTAGGTGAGCTTGCCGGCGCTGTTGCCCGACGCGACCGTGGTCCAGCCGCAGGCGAGCCCGAAGGTCATGTTGTAGGCGAACACGTCGGTGGTCAGCTCGACCGGCTCGGGGCCGACGACGCCGCCGGAGTTCACGGCGATCAGGCCGGGATAGACGTGCATTCCGGTGGCGTCGATCGTGGCCGCCTCGGCCGGCGCCGCGAGGCCTTGCCCGATGGCGTGGATCTTCCCGTTCTTGCAGACCACCGTCGCCCCGCGCAGCACGCCATCCGCCAGCGTGTGGACGTCGCCGTTCAGGATCGCCAGCCAGCGGTCCTTCTTCTCGTCCTTCTTCTTCTCGTCCTTCTTCTCGTCCTTCTTCTCGTCCGGTTTCTTCTCGTCCGGCTTCGCGCCGGACGGGACGGCCGGCTTGGGCGCGTCCTCGGCGAAGGTCGCCTGCGCCGGTGCCGGCACCGCCGCGGTCACCGCGACCGCCAGGGCGAGGAGCAGGGATCGGGTCATGCTGCGCATCGTCAGCTCCGCGCCTTCGGGCCGCGCGTCCAGGCGACGCGCCCGCCGACCAACACCTGATCCAGCGTCGCCTGCGCATCGAGCGGATCGGCGGTCAGCACGATCAGGTTCGCTTCCTTGCCCGGCTCGAGCGTGCCGAGTTGCGCGTCGACGCCGATCGCCTCGGCCGCATGCTTCGTCAGCGCCGCGATCGCGTCGCCGCGCTTCATCCCGGCCTTCACCAGCTCGGCCACCTGGAAGCGGAATGACTGCAGCGCATCGGTCGAGTCGGAGAACGGCGTGAGCGCGACGCGGGCGCCAGCCGCCGCGAACTTGGCCGGCACGTTGACCAGATCGATCGAGCCCTGCGTGTAGCTGGTCCAGGGCGCCAGCACGACCAGTTCCTTGTTCTCGCCGACCTTGTCGGCGATCCAGTGGAGGTCGGTGCCGCTCACGCCCGAGAACGCCTGCGGATAGCCCTGCGCGCGGATCACCTCGGGGTAGAGGACGTGCGCGACCTCGTGCTCCTTGTGCAGTTCGAGCCAGTGGAGGTAGCTCGTCGCGCCGCCCAGCTTGACGAAGAGCGAGGTGCCGGGCTTCTTCTCGACCAGGTCGACGAACGGCTGCAGCTGCGGCGGGATCGGCGGCGGCTGGAACGCCTCCTCCTTCTTCTCCTCCGGCTTGGCACCGGCGGGAGGCGCCGGCGGCTCGCCTGCCTTCGGTCCGCCCGGCGCCGGCGCCGGCCCGCCCGGCGGCGTCCCCGGCTGGCCCTGCGGCTGTCCCTGCGGCTGTCCCTGCGGCGCGCCCTGCTGCTGCGCCTTCTTCGCCTCCTCCTCCTTCTTCTTCTGTTCCTCGGCGGCCTTCTTCTTCGCCTCGAACTCGGCCTTCGCCTTGTCGCGCTTCTCGATCTCGCGCTTGGCGCCGGTCAGCGCCTCGGCGAGCATCCGCCGATCCTGCGCCGCGGCGATCAGGTGCGCCTTGATCGCGCCGTCGTCGTCGATCACCAGCCCGTCACCGCCGTCGGCGGTGCGCACCACCATGCACCGTCCGGGGATCCCCGACGAGCCGGGCGCCACCAGTTGCAGCGTGGTGAAGCCGGCGGCGAGCGCCGGCGTGAACGCGCCGGGCGCCGGCAGGAACTCGTCGGCCACCTTGAGGTCGGCGCGCATCCCGGGGCGCTGGAAGTCGACCAGCGACAGGCGGCTGTGGGCGTGGATGTGGCCCGGCATGACCACCATCCCGCCGGCGTCGATCACCTCGCACGGGTGCGGCAGCTCGATCTTCTCGCCGATCAGCTCGACCTTGCCGTTCTTCACCAGCAGGGTGACGCCGCTCTTCTCGTCGCCGGTGCCGGTGATCAGCTTGCCGCAGCGGATGGCGACATAGCGATCGTCGCCGTCCGCGGCGCGCGCGGTCGCGCCGGCCGCCGCCGCCAGCAGCAGCGCCAGCGGCAGCCTCGAGCTCACGATTCCCATGGAGGTCCCTCGCATGTCCGGTGCGCGGCTCAGAAGCGCCGACCCATCGTCTTCGCGTCGTAGGCGACCCGCCCGTTGACCAGCGTCACCAGGCAGGCACTGGCCGGATCGACCGGGTCGCCGGTCCACAGTCCGAGGTCGGCGTCCTTGCCCGCCTCGATCGAACCGACCCGGTCATAGATGCCGAGCGCCAGCGCCGGCACCCGCGTCAGCGCCGGGATGCCGCGATCGCGCGGCAGGCCGAAGCGCACCGCGTAGGTCGCCTGCATCGACAGCGCCTCCTGCGGCTGCACCGGCGCGTCGGTGTTGACGCCGATCTTGTCGATGTCGGAACCGGTCCGCAGCCACTCGGCGCACAGCCCGACGATCTCGCGGTCGCGCCGGTCGTAGTGGATCGAGCGCGGGCCGACGATCACGTACATGTCGCGCTTGCCGGTCTCGGCGCCGAGCTCGCACGCATCGAACTCGGAGTGGTCGAGCACGGTCCAGAGCTTCATCTCGTCGTTCAGCATCTGGATCGTCTCGGCGACGACCTGATAGATCTGCGTGTGCACCGTCACCGGGAACTCGCGATCGAGCAGCCCGCGGAACTTCTCGAAGTAGGGGTTGAAGTCGGGCTTCGGCCCGCGCCCCTGCTCGAACGCGGTCATCGCGTGGTGGTAGTCGCGCGCGCGCTGCAGCGTGTCGCGCGTGTTCCAGTTCATGAATGAACGGCCGATGCCGTACCAGTAGCGCTCGGGGTTGCCCGACTGCGCGATCTTGAGCGAGCCGGGCGAGCGCACCAGCACCTCGTCCAGCGTCCGCCCCCACGTCTTGATGATCGTCCCGAAGCCCGACATGTTGTTGCCGGAGCCGGGGATCACCAGCACGGTCGTCACGCCGCCGGCCAGCGCGTTGCGGACGTTCGCGTTCTCCGGATCGATCGTGTTCAGCGAGTCGAGGCCGGGGTTGCTGAGGTAGACGCCGTCGTTCAGGTCCTGCAGGCCGCCACCGACGTGATCGTGGCAATCGACGAGGCCCGGCACCGCCCAGAGCGACTTGGCGTCGATCACCTGATAGCCGGCGGGGATCGCCACCTCCGACTGCCGCCCCACCTTCTCGATCCGGCCATCCTTCACCAGGATGACCGCGTTGTGGACCACCTCGTCGGTCATCGACGCAGTGAAGACCTTCTGGCAGACGATGGCGTAGCGCGGAGCCTCGGCGACCGGCAGCCCGGACGGGCGGGTCGGCTTCGGCGCCGGCGGATTCACCACCGGCTCCCCCTCGCTGCGGGCGGGACCGGCCGCCACGGCCACCGCCGCCGGCGCCACCGGCGTCGCAGGAGGCGTCGTCTCGGCGGCCGCGAGGGTGCAGAGCGACCAGAGCGCGCAGGACGCGAGAGTCATGGCTTGGTCTCCAGGGCGACCTCACGGCCCGCCACGAACACCTTGAGCAGGCGGCTCGACAGCTCGAACGGATCACCGGAGAAGGCGAGCACGTCGCCCTGCTTGCCGGGTTCGAGCGAACCGACCTGGTCGTCGACATGGAACAGCCGCGCGGCGTCGATGGTCAGGGCGCGCAGCGCCGCGCCCGGGTCCATTCCCTGGCGCACCGCCCACGCGGCGTTCAGCGCGAGGCCGCGCCCGGCGGTGATGCCGTGGCTCTGGAACCCGACCGGCAGACCGGCCGCGGCGAACTCGATCGCCGGCACGAAGCGCTGGCGCGTCGTCCCGTCGGCGGCGAGGCGCACGCCGTCGACCTGCTCGGCGACGACGACGCCCTTCACCAGGCCCTTCCACTCCTCCCGCGGCAGCGCCAGCAGCTCGGCGGCGCCGAGCAGCACCACCTCGACCTTCGCCTCGGCCAGCACCTTGAGTGCATGGCGGATGCCGATGGCGGTGTCGCACTCGAGCAGCACCGGGAGCTCGCCAGCGAAGACGCGCCGCCACGGCTCGAGTTCGGCCTTCAGCTCGGGCGCGACCGGCTTGCCGTCGGCGCCCTTCTCCTTCTTCACCTTCTTCACCGAGACGACCTCGGTGAAGACCTTGTCGGTGCGTTGCCCCGAGAAGTCGAAGGCGAAGCGATCGCCGAGGCGGAGCTTGCCGGCGAGGTGGTCGTCGGCGTCGAGCTCGGCCTCGATCACCGGCTTGCCGACCGGGATCTCGACGTCGATCTCGAGCTTGAGCGTCTTGCCGACGAACGACCCCGAGACTTCGCGCGGGTTCTCTTCATCACCGAACAGCGCGGCGAACTGCCCGGACACTTTCTCGCCGTCGAGATTGAGGCGCATCGTGCCGGTCTGCGGCTCGGGGATCGGCCCGCCCGACACCGTGATGTCCCACTTGCCGGTGAGCGCATCGGCCTTCTTCTCCTTCTCGGTCTCGGTCGCCTCTTTCGACTCTGCGGCGGGCTTCGCCGCCTCGACCGGCGCCGGCCCCTTCGCCTTCTGCTCGGCCGTCCACTTGGCGAGGTCATCGCGGTACTTGTTCCAGGCGTCGCTGTAGCGCTTGCCCTCGGCCAGCGCGCCGCGCAGCCGGTCGGCAGTGACGATCGGATCGAACGGCCCGCGCCAGTACCACTTGACCGCCGCCAGCCCGTCGACCAGCCGCTCCGAGCGGCTCGCCCCCGCGGTCTTCAGGGCGACCACGCGGGAGCCGTTCTGATGCGCCTGCCAGGTCTGCACCAGCGCCGTGGTCACCCCGCCGCGCGCCACCGCCAGCGCCTCCTCCCCGGCGCCAGCGACCGCCTGCACCAGGTCGAAGTCGAGGCTCAGGTTGGTGCGGTCCTCGCCGAGCTCGAGGTGCGAGTTGCAGTCGAGGAAGCCGGGCGTCAGCACCGCGTTGCGGCCGAGGTCGATCACCGTCGCTCCGGGCGGCACGGCGACGTCGGCGCCCACCGACACGATGCGGCCGTCGGCGATGGCGACGCCGCCATCGCGGATCGGCGCACCGGTCGCGGTCAGCACGGTGCCGGCCTTCAGGACCACCGTCCCGCCGCGCGCCGAGTGCTCCGCGCTCGCGGCCGTCGCGTCGGCGACCAGGCGCCCCTCGACCCAGACCTTCTGGACGTGCGAACTGCGCAGGAACGGCGCGCCCGACAGCGCGACGAAGTCGGCGTCCTTGCCCGGCATCAGGCAGCCGACGCGGTGGCCGACACCGAGCAGCTCGGCCGGCACGCGGGTGACCGCGGCGACCGCCTGCTCGGTGGTGAGCCCGCCGCGCAGCGCCAGCGCTCCCGCCATCAGCAGTTCGGCCGGATCGTTCCCGGGCGCGGTGGCCAACGCCACCTTGATGCCGCGGCGCACCAGTTCGGACGCCGTTTCCGCGCGCAGCAGCGCTTCATCGGGCCCCGGCAGCCGGTCGGTCGGCGGTCGGCTGAGCGACAGGCCGACCTCGAGCACGACCGGGTAGCGCGCGGCCGCCAGCTGATCGGCGACCAGCATCGCCTCGGCGCCGCCCACCAGCACGGCCGGGTGGCCGAGTTCGCGGGCGAGCTGCGTCGCGCGCAGGAGGTCCGCCGACTCATCGGCGCTGATCCGCAGCGGACGGCGCGCCTGCACGGCCGCC
>VGYY01000209.1 GCA_016872815.1 Planctomycetota bacterium | reverse complement strand
GCCCGACGGGCGCGAGCTGCGCGGGCCGGCCGACCTGCGCGAAGTGCTGCTCGAGGACGACGCGCTCACGCGGACGCTGGCCGAGAAGCTGCTGACCTACGCCCTCGGGCGCGGACTCGCCGATGACGACCTGCGGGCGGCGCACTTGCTGGTCGATCGTTACCGTGGCCGGAGTCCGAGCTTCGAGCAGTTGCTGCTGGACGTGGTGGCGCTGCCGGCGTTCACCACGCGGCGCGGCACGCCACCAGAGGGCGGTCGATGATCCACTTCGCCACTCGCACGCCGCTGTCGCGGCGGACCTTCCTGCGCGGCGCCGGCGTCGCCGTGGCCGTCCCGTGGCTCGAGGCGATGCTGCCGCGCGCCGCGTTCGCGCGCGGCCTGGTGTCGGCGCCGGCCGCGCCGCTGCGCTTCGCCTTCTGCTTCGTGCCGAACGGGAAGTGGATGGAGTCGTGGACGCCGGCCACCGACGGCGCCAGCGCCCCGCTGCCCGACGCGCTGCCGCCGACGCTCCTGCCGCTCGCGGCGCTGCGCGACCGCCTGCTGGTCGTGAGCGGCCTCGCCCACCGGAACGCTGAGGCGCTCGGTGACGGCCCGGGCGACCATGCGCGCTCGGCGGCCTGCTTCCTCACCGGCGCCCACCCGAAGAAGACCGAGGGTGCGGAAATTCGGAACGGCGTCTCGCTCGACCAACGGATCGCCGCCGCCATCGGCGCGGCGACGCGCTTCCCGTCGCTCGAAGTCGGCTGCGCGCCGCCGCTGGTGTCGGGCGGCTGCGATTCGGGCTACTCGTGCGCCTATTCGTGCAACATCTCGTGGCAGTCGGAGACGACGCCGCAGCTCAAGGAGACCAACCCGCGGGCGTTCTTCGAGCGCCTGTTCGGGGCGGGCGACGACCTTTCGCCCGAGCAGCGGGCGCGGCGTCTCGCGCGGCGCAAGAGCCTGCTCGACTACGCGGCGGCGGACGCGCGACGCCTGTCGGTCCAGCTCGGCGCGGTCGATCGGCGGCGGCTCGACGAGTACCTGACCGGGATCCGCGAGCTCGAGGTGCGGATCGAGAAGGCGGAGCGGGCGGCGACGACGGAGCCGGCCGCGCAGCTCACCCGGCCCGCGGGCGTCCCGGGCGACCATGGCGAGCACATCCGCCTGCTGGCCGACCTGCTGGCGGTGGCGTTCCAGGCCGACCTCACGCGCGTCGCGACCCACATGTTCGCCAACGACGGCGACAACCGGAGCTTCCCGGAGATCGGCGCACCCGAGGGACACCACGAGGCGTCGCACCACGGCAACGACCGGCGCAAGATCGACTTCGTCGAGAAGATCGACCGCTTCCACGTCGAGCAGTGGGCGGCGTTCGTGGCCAGGTTGGCGGCGACGCCCGATGGCGACGGGACGCTGCTCGACCATTCGCTGGTGCTCTACGGCGCCGGGATCTCCGACGGCAATCGGCACAACCACGACCAGCTGCCGTTGGCGCTGGCCGGCGGCGGCAACGGGACCGTCCGCAGCGGGCGGCACCTGCGGGTGGCCGACCCGACGCCGGCGTGCAACCTGTTCCTGTCGCTGCTCGACCGCGCCGGCGTCCGCGCGGCGAGCTTCGGCGACTCGACCGGGCGGGTCGACCTCGGCTGAGCGACGGTCGGCGCGCTACCATCGCCGACCCTGCCGGGAGAGTCGCGATGTCCATGTACGACGAGTCACTGGTGAAGCCGCTGCGCGAGGAGCTCACGCGGCTGGGCGTGAAGGAGCTGAAGACCCCGGCCGAGGTCGACAGCGCGCTGAAGCATGCGGGGACGACGCTGCTGGTGGTGAACTCGGTGTGCGGCTGCGCCGGCGGTGCGGCCCGGCCGGGCATCGCGCTGGCGCTGAAGCATTCGGTGCGGCCCGACCAGTCGACCACCGTCTTCGCCGGGCAGGACGCCGAGGCGACCGCCCGCGCGCGCGAGCACCTGAAGCCGTTCCCGCCGAGCTCGCCGGCGATCGCCCTGCTCAAGGCCGGCAAGGTCGTCGCGATGCTCGAGCGGCGCGACATCGAGGGCCGCTCGCCGCAGGACGTCGCCACCCGGCTCACCTCCGCCTTCGACCAGCACTGTCGCGCGACGGCGCGCTGATCCGGCTCGCCCGATGGCGCCACGCTCGCCGCCGCCCCCCGCCGCCACGTGCGTGCTCGCGCTCTCCGCCCTGCTGCTGGCGGCGCCGCCCGTCCGGGCGCAGGAGCCGCCACCGGCCGGCGAAGCCGCGAGTGCGCCGCGCTGGGAGCTGCTCGCGCCGACGCGGATGGTGGCCGCCAATGGCACCACGCTCACGCTCGACGCCGAGCGCATCGTGGTCCTCGGCGGCACCGTCGCCCCGAGCGAGACGCTGACCTTCGAGTGCTCCACCGAGAGCACCAGGGTCACCGGGTTCCGGCTCGAGCTGCTGTGCGATCCGGCGACGCCCGGCCTCGGCCCGGGGCTCGCCAGCAACGGCAACTTCGTGCTGAACGAGTTCGTCGTCGAGCAGGCGCCGCGCAATTCGGACGGCTGGAAGCCGGTGGTGCTCAAGCGCCCGCTCGCCGACTTCGAGCAGCAGGGCTGGCCGGTCGTCGGCGCCCTCGACGGTGCCAGCCACACCGGTTGGGCGGTCGCGCCCGATTTCGGCCGTGCCCACTTCGCCGTGTTCGAGGCCCAGCGCCTGCAGGGCTACGACACCGGCGTCAAGTTCCGCTTCCGGCTCGACTTCAACTTCGGCTCGCACCACCTCCCCGGTCGCCTCCGCCTGGCCGTCACCTCCTCGCCGCCGCCGTTCGAGGTGCCGCGCGATGAGACCGCCACGATCGAGGCGCAGGGCCGGGTGCCGCTCGCGATCCAGCGCGGGACGCAATGGCTGCTCTCGCAGCAGGAACTTGACGGTCTCTGGTCCGAGCGGGCGCACGACTTCAAGCACGGCATGACCGCGCTCGCCGGGTACACGCTGGTCAAGTGCGGCATCGCGGCGCAGCACCCGGCGGTCCAGCGCGCGAAGCTGCGCCTCCTGTGCGAGCCGGCCAGCCACACCTACCCCGCGGGTTTCGAGCTGATGTTCCTCGGCGCGCTGTTCGAGCGCGGCGACGCCGAGCTGTTCGGCCGCATCGAGGAGACGGCGCGGCGGCTGATCTCGTGGCAGCAGGAACCGGGCGGCTTCTCCTATCCGGGCGGCGGCGCCGACCTCTCGAAT
Organism: Planctomycetota bacterium; assembly: GCA_016872815.1. GTDB lineage: Bacteria > Planctomycetota > B15-G4 > B15-G4 > SIAN01 > SIAN01. Next base: position 4,232 of record VGYY01000209.1, on the reverse strand, counting down.
GGCCAGTACGCCGCGCTCGGCCTGCGTGCCGCGGCGAAGTGCGGCGTCAAGATCGACACCCCGGTCTGGATGAAGCTCGGCGACGAGACGCTCACCCACCAGGAGAAGGCGACCGGCGGCTACGAAGGCGCCGGTTTCGGCTATGTGTCCGGCTGGCTTCCGACCGGCTCGATGACCGCCGGCGGCGTCTGCGTGCTGAAGATCGTCGATGAACAGCTGGCCCGGATCGGCGCGACCAAGGCGGCCTTCGCGACCGGCTGGCGCAAGGGTGTCGGCTGGCTCGACCGCGAGTTCAGCGCCGACATCAACCCGCGCGTCGGCGGCAGCTGGCTCTGGTACTGGCTGTACGGCATCGAGCGCGTCGGCGGGTTGTGCGACGTCGATGAACTGGCGGGGAAGAACTGGTACCGCGAGGGCAGCCGGATCATCGTCGGCGCCCAGAAGGAAGACGGCTGGTGGGAGGGCGACGGCGGTCCGCAGCCGAGCACCTGCTTCGCCCTCCTCTTCCTCGCGCGCGCGACTTCGGCGGTTTCCGGCGTCGCCGTCCGCGGCAAGAATCTCCACGGCGACGACGATCCGGCGCGCGACGTGAGCCTGCGCGCTTCCGGCGACACGCCGTTGACGCTCTGGGTGTCGTCGTTCGGCGGGGTGGCGCCGCAGTTCACCTGGCCCGAGGACGCCGACCGCGGTCCGCGCGTCGCCGAGGTGCTCTACCTCACGCCGGGGCGCACGCTGCTGGCCGACGCGCGCGACGACCCCGCGCCGTGGCGCGTCAGCGACGCCCCGACGGCGGGCGACTTCGCGGCGCCGGCGTTCGACGACGCCAAGTGGCGCAAGGCGCCGGGTGCATTCGGCGATCCGACGGTCCCGGACGTCGCCGTCCGCACGCCCTGGAAGGGTGGCGAGCTGTTCGCCCGGCGCGAGTTCACGCTCGACGCGACGCCGCTGGTGGCGCCGGAGTTGCGGATCACGCTGGCGGGCAGCGCGGCCCTCGGCACCACCGCGCCGCTGCTGCGCCTGTTCGACGAGGAGCCGGAGTTCGCGGCCACGCTGACCGACCGATCCGGTGAGGCGTCGGTCACGGTGAAGGAGGGCGGTGCCGCCAACGGTCGGATCGCGCTGGCGGTCACGCCGACGCAGGTCTTCTCGGCGCAGCTCCCCGGCTGGCACTTCCCGATCGCCGCCGACCCGAAGCCGGGCGAGTACCGCTGGCTGCGGATCAACTGGCGCAAGGACGGGCCCGGCGGGCTCATGTTCCAGCTGGCCTCGAACGGCGCCTGGAACGCTCAGACCGCACGATTCCACTCGGGACCGAACGAGCTCAACTGGCCCGGCCAGCAGCTCGAGAAAAATGCGCCCAAGCAGTGGACCAGCGAGACGATCGACCTGCACGCGGCGTTCGGCGGCGCGACGACGCTGACCGGGCTCGCGCTGGTGCCGATGTTCGCCGGGACCGGCTGGTTCGACGCGATCTACCTCGCGCGCACGCGCGACGACCTCGACTCGATCCAGCGCTCCGCGGCCGGCATCGCGGCGATCCCGCGGCCGCCGGGTGCGGTCGCGACCGGTGGCGATGACGCGGTGGCGCCGGGCCGGCTCGAGGTCTTCGTCAACGGCACGCTGGCGTGGCGCGGCGACGGGCTGCTGCCGACCGGCTCCCCGGTGCCGACGCTGCGACCGCTCGCCGAGCTCCTGCAGGCCGGGCGCAACGTCGTCGCGCTCCATGCGACGCGCGGCACCGCCAACGCGGCCTTCGACGTGGCGATCATCGACCAGGCCCTGCTGGCGCGGGTCGCGGGTGACCCCACGCGGCCGGCGGCCGGCGAGCGGTTCGCGACCCAGGTCGAGTTCACGCGCAACGGCACGGTGCCTGTCCGCGCGCTGGTGCGGATCGCGGCGCCACCCGACAAGCAGCCGCCGGAGCAGCTGCTGCTGGGCTCGAACGAGCTGGCGATCCCGATCCGCGAGGCGCTCGACCCGGACCTGCTCGCCTATGCCGGCGACCCCGGCCGCAACCTGCTCGGTCCGAACGCCGCCAACGCCAGCGCGAGCAGCCGTTTCACCCCCGACTTCGAGCCCGCTCTCGCGCTCGACAACCTGGTCCATCGCGGCTGGCTCGCCGCCGACGGTGACCAGAAGCCGTTGCTGACGATCGAACTGCGCAAGCCGGTCCGGGCCGACACCGTCCTGATCGCCCCGATCCAGCAGCGCCACTTCGAGCCCGACCGGCAGCGCTGGAAGGTGCGCCGGGTCGAAGTCTCGATCGATCGCGGTAAGGGCGGGACGTACGAGGTGCTGCTGCCGGCCGATGGCCGCAAGGGCAAGTTGCTGCTGCCGAGGGCGGCGGTGATCCGGCGGCTCGACGTGCGGATCCTCGACACGGCCGAGCGACCCGTCGGCAAGTCGGCCGTGGGCCTCAGCGAGGTCGAACTGCAGCTGTCGGCGACGAAGTCGTCCCCGCCGAAACCGCCGGCAGGGAAGTAGCGCGTGGGTCGCTGCCGCGACGTCGCGCGGAGCGCACCGACCCGGTCTTGACGCCTGATCGGCCCCGGATTCGCTTCGCGCGCAGGGCCACCGTACTGTTCGCGTTCCTCGCTGCCGAAAGTCGGTGCAGGCCCGATGACGCCCCGATGACGCCCCGGTGGCGCTGCGGGTGACGCCAACGACGGGCGACGCGCCAGCGCGAGGATTCCCGCCCCCACAGCCCCCCTGCTGAGAGCCCCCGATGGTCCCTCGACCCCTCTGCCTCCGATCCCAGGCGCCAATGGCGGCGCTGGTGCTGACGGTCGCCGGATGCAGCAGCGATGACGCCGGACCGCGACCGATCACCGAGACGCGCGAGATCGACGTCCGCCCAGGGCAGGACAAGGTCGGTGCCACCAGCGCGGAGCGGTTCGGGTCGATGCAACCGAAGCCGCCGGCGCCGGCGCGGGAGCTGGTCTGGGACAACCCGCCGGGCTGGACCGAACTGCCGCCCACCGAGATGCGGCGCGCCAATCTGCAGCCGGCCGGCCACGCCGACATGGAGTGCTACCTGAGCGTGCTGCCGGGGGGTGGCGGCGGCTTGGTCGACAACGTCAACCGCTGGCGCGACCAGATGGGCCTCGCGGCGATCGACGCCGCGGCGGTGGGCGCGCTGCCGAAGCAGGGGCTGCTCGGGCTCGAGGGGACGCGGCTCGAACTCGCGGGCGACTACTCGAACATGGGGGCCGAGAAGAAGGCGGGCTTTGCGCTGCTCGGCGTCATCGCGCAGTTCGGCGAGCAGTCGCTGTTCGTCAAGTTCACCGGTCCGGCCGAGCTGGTGAAGGCGGAGCAGCCGAACTTCGATGCCTTCGTCGCCTCGCTGCGGCTCGAGGACGCCGGCGGTGCCGGAATGCCGCCCGGCCACTCGGCGGACGATGGGCACGATCACGGCGCGGCGGTCGGCGCCGGCGACGCGGCGACGGCCCCGCCGCCCGAGGCGGCGGCGGACAAGAACCCCCTCGGCGGGTCGAACCAGGGCATCACGTGGGCGGCTCCGGCCGGCTGGACCCGCGCCGCCGACAAGCCGACCCGCGTCGTGACGCTGATCCCGCCGGGGGCGAAGCAGACCGAGTGTGCCGTCTCCTCGCTGTCGGGCGGCGGCGGCGGACTGAAGAGCAACGTCGACCGCTGGCGCGGACAGATCGGGCTGGCGCCGTGCACGGCGGACGAATTCGCCAAGCTGCCGAAGATCACCGTCTGCGGTCAGGAAGCGGTTCTGCTCGACCTGCTCGGTGCGTTCGAGGACGGGATGACCGGCCGCTCGTTCCCGCAGGCGCGGATGCTCGGGGCGATCGTGCTGCTGTCCGATCGCTCGCTGTTCGTCAAGCTGACCGGGCCGGAAAGCGAGATCGACGACGCCGTGAAGAACGGCTTCCTCGAGCTCTGCGCTTCGCTGCAGCAGTGAGGACGAGAGACACCGAATGCGCCTGCTGACCCGAATCTTCCATGCGCTGTCAGGCTTCGGCTTCACCTGCCTGATCCTGCTCTTCCTGCTGCTGCTGACGTGGCTCGGCACGCTGGAGCAGATCGAGTTCGGGCTCTACACGACGCAGAAGAAGTACTTCGAGTCGTACGTGCTGGTGCACGACGCGGGGCCATGGGCGGTGAAGTTCCCGTGGGCCGAGGCGGCGGCGGAACCGCTGTTCACGCTGGGACCGATCCCGATCCCGCTGCCCGGCGTCAACCTGCTGCTGACCGCCCTGATGATC
>VGYY01000208.1 GCA_016872815.1 Planctomycetota bacterium | reverse complement strand
CGCCTGCGTCAAGGTGGAACTCTCGTCGCTCAGCGAACCACCACCATCACGCTGCCGCAGGTGTCCAATGAAAATCCTTCGGTCTGCACTCAAGTCAGCAAGCTTGACGAAGTCCTCCCAAAATGCGTCCGTCGTCGGAGTCCATTCGCATTCGCCGGCCAACATCAACCCCTCGTAGCTCTGCGTGTCGTCTTCTTCTTCCTGGTAGCACCAGACAAAGTCAGCGAGGTATCCGGTGAACGCGATCGTTCCCTCTGGAGCTCTCTTCGCGAACTCGCAGCACACGTACGTGGTCCAGACAGTTCGCCCATCTTCCTCTGGACCGTCATCCTCGATCCTTTGCATGAGACGAAGAATTTCATCCCACGTCGGAACTTGCGGTTGATTCATTGCAAAGCCTCCCTGGGTACGAAGTGAAAGTTGCTGGAGACTGATGTGCCGTTAGCGTAGCGAACGTGTCGCGAAACAAGCCCTTGAACCTGACGAAGTCGCCGCGTACGGTCTCGGTCGCCGGACGGCTGACACCCGGCGCCTTCGCAAGTTAAGGACGACGTTAGGCAGAGGCGCTGGCGGGGCAGCGTGCGGTGGAGGTGTTCAATGCGTTCACTCGGAGTGCTTCTCATCACCGCCGTGATGGCCATGACCCTGTCCGGTTGTCCCTTCGTGTCGAAGGTGCCGCTCGGACAAGTCCAACACCATCCACTTGATGTTTCCGTCTTTGGTGATTGGCTTTGGGAGAATCCGCAGGACAAGAAGCAGGTGGTCCATGCGGTTGTGCTTCCGTTCAACGACACTGAGTACTTCGTCGAGTGGTTCGATGGAGATCGGGCACCACTCCGCCTCCGGGCCTATCGGGTGGACATCGATGGGCAAGCGTACATCAACTTCAACGACCTGAAGGCGACGGGGTCGCCAGAGTACTTCTTTGCCAAGTATGAACTCTCAGGTGACCACCAGTTGACGATTCGGTTCATTGGCGAGAAGGGCGTACCGAAGGGACTCGCCACCGACGCCAAGGGTCTAGTCGACTACGTGAGGACTCATCTAACTGATCCGTCGCTTGAGGACGACTTCTCGCTTGCGTTCCGCCGCGCGAAGCCGGATGAGATCGTCAGGGGTCGCCTGCGCCGCGACTGAGGACTGGTCACTGCTGAGACGTGGGCAGTTGTCGGGGCCCTGCCTAACATGCCCTTGAAACTGACAAGGCCGCAGGTACCGTTCCGGGTGTCCTGACCGCTGGAGACCATGCGGCCTTGCAGCTTAAGGACGACGTTCGGCGTCGTGGGTGATCAAGTGAGCCATCAGCGCGAACCGCCTGACGGAACCACGGGAGCAGGTGTGTCTGAAGGATCAGGACGAGTCGTCGGCTACGACGTGGCCCGGTCACTCGCCCTGCTCGGAATGATCGTCGTTCACTTCTCCCTGGTAGCCGCGGCAGACCGCTCCGCCCCGGCCTGGCTTGCAGCAATCTTGGACTTGCTCGACGGGCGGGCTGCCGCCACCTTCGTGGTTCTTGCCGGAGTCGGTCTCACCCTCATGTCGCGCCAGGCCGTGTCGAGTGGGGAATCCGCGCGTCTGGCCGCGGTCCGGAAGACGTTCGTCCGCCGTGGGTTGTTCCTGTTGGCTCTCGGGTTCGTCAACCTCACGTTCTGGCCCGGCGACATTCTCAGGGTGTACGGCGTGTCACTCCTGCTGGCGTCCCGACTGCTCCTTGCCTCTGGCCGACGGCTTCTCGCGGCTGCAGCCGGGTTCGCGGTCGTGTTCGCGGTACTGGTCATGGTCGGCGACTTCGAGAAGAACTGGGATTGGTCGACCCTCACCTACCACAACCTCTGGTCACCTGCGGGCGTGGTCCGCAACCTGTTCTACGACGGGTTCCGCAGCGTCCTTCCGTGGACCGGGTTTGTGCTGTTCGGTATGTGGCTCGGGCGACTCGACCTGACCGACCGCCGGACCAACCGGCGGGTGCTGCTCGTGGCTGCCACGGTGACCGTCGCGGCCGAGGGAGTGTCACGCCTGCTGGTGTCGTATCTGCTCGCCAACCCGCTCAATGGGACCGATGCGGAGACCGTCATTGCGCTGTTTGGGACGAGTTCGATGCCTGCCCTCCCGTTGTTCCTGCTGGCCGCCGGGGGGGCCGCCACTGTCGTGATCGCCCTCTCCGTCCGGACTGCCTCGCTAATGGCAGAGGCTTGGCGGCCGCTCGTTTCTACCGGGCAGATGGCGCTGACTTGGTACTTCGCTCATATCGTCGTCGGCCTGGGGTCGCTCATTGCGCTCGGATTCGCAGGAACGGAATCGCTGCCGGTAGCGGCTGGGTATGGCCTCATGTTTTTCGGGACCGCAGTTCTTCTGTCTTGGGCATGGAAGGCCGTGTTCCGCCACGGCCCTCTGGAGTGGTTGATGCGGAGGGTTGCCGGGTGAAAGTTTCCGCGATAAGAGGCACGCCGAACAACAGCATGCAGCGGACCGCGCTACGCGCCGCCGCTGATGTTGAACGTTAGGCAGACAGATCGCCAGGGATTCTCGCTGCGTGGGGTGAACTTGCCCTTTCGTGCCATCTCTGCCTCCCTCGAATGCGTCCAACCTGGCACTGAGGCGGTGGACTAGTTCTTGGGGGGCAGGTCAGCAGTTCGCTGACCATCAGCCCCGATTGGCCGCGTGGCTTGAACTCCCACGGGCTCTGCAGCACGGTGCCGACGTCGGCGAACTGCGTCTTCGGCACGTTGGCGAGCTGGATCCGCTGGCCGTGCTCTTTCGCGAGGCGCGGCTTCCAGTCGAACGTGTCGAACTGGGACGGCCCGCCGTCCATGTAGAGGCAGATCACCTGGCGAGCGCGCGCCGGCAGCGGTGCGGCCCTCGGCGCCAGCGGATCGTGGCTGTCGAGACCGCGCGGCACCGCGCTCGTCGCCGTCCGCAACAGCGCACCGTACGCCTGCTGTTGCCAGAGCGCCGCCGCCGCCAGCGCGCCGAAGCCGTTCGCGCACTGGAGCAGCATCTCGCGCCGCGTCCGCGGCCGCGCGGGCCGGTGGAGCGGTTCTTCGGGCATCTCGAATCGGTGGGCGAATCGAGCCGTCGGAATGCTGCATCCGCTCCGCGCAGGACGATCGACGGGCGCTCTTCTATCGCCGCGCCGTCGAGAGTGGTGGACCGTTGTCGCCGAATGGTGGTGCGTCTACGGCCCGCCCGCTTCAGGCGAGGCCTCGGGAGGGGAGACGCCCGCCTCCTCGCCGCTCTCGACCGCTGGCGCGCCGCTCTCCTCGCTCCATTCGCCCAGCACCGCGGCCGCCTCGTCTGGCAGCAGCGGGAACGGCTTCCAGAGCAGTGCGATCGCGAGGCGGCGCGCGCCGGCCGGGATCGGGAACTCGAGGCGGCGCGTCTCGTCGACGTCGAGGCGATCGTCGGCGCGCGTTTCGGTCTTGCCCGGCTTCCGGAAGGTCACCCACGTCGGCTCGGCGTCGTCGGCGGTGAAGCGGACCTGGAAGATCCGCGATGGGATCTCGCCCGGGAACTTGTGGCCGGTGCGGTTGCGCAACGTGACGCGGACGACGTCGCCGGCGCGTTCGACCTGCCAAGCGACCGCCCGCTTCACGAACTCGGGATCGAGCCCACCGTGCGGGCCGTGGCTTCGGCCGGCGCGATGGAGCGTCGGTTGCATGTGGCAATCGACGCAGCGCACGCCGACGGCGCGAGCGTCGGAGCGGTCGTACTCCTCGAAGGCGTGGTGGGTCGGCTCGTGGCACGGCCAGCACGCCTGCGCGGTGAGGAAGTCGGGCACACGGCGCGGTCGGCACGGCGCATCCGGGACGTCGCGAGCGGCGGCGACGCCGTCGTCGAGACCGTGACAGGACAGGCAGTGGACGCCATCCCACTGGTTGACGTCACGGTAAGCGGGCCGTCGATCGAGGCCGGTCGCGAAGATCGGCAGCGGACTGTGGCAGGCGCGGCAACCGGGCTGCGCGAAGGCGTTGGTCTCGGCGCGGACGTTCTCGTTGCTCCACGCGCGATGGTGGAGGCTCCGCTCCCACTCTTCGTACACCTCGAAGTGGCAACCGCCGCACGCCGCGAGCGATGGCCGGTCGATCTGCTGCCACGGTGGCCGCGGATCTCCCGGCGCCACCTCCTCGATCCGGCAGCTTGCCAGCGCCAGCACGATCGCGCCCGCGCGAGCGACGCGAGCGGCCCGCGCGGTGTCACGCGTCGTCGTCATCGGCGTGGCGCTCCTCACCGGTGGTTCGCCAGCCAACGCGCCCACTCGAGGCACGCCGCGTCGCGCTCCCTCGGGTCGCCATCGATCCAGTTGGCGAAGAAGTCCTGGCTGGTGAGCCGTCGCAGCGAGATCCACGCGCACAGCCGCACGAACGGATCGCCGTCGCGCAGCAAGAACGCGAGCTGCGGCGCGGCGTCGCGATGACGTGTTGCGCCGAGCGCGACGCAAGCAGCCGCACGCTCGGGCCAGGCGAAGTCGCGCGCGAGATCGGCCAGCGCCTCGACCGCTTCGGCGTCGCCGATCCGAGCCAGCTCCATCAGCAACGTCTCCCGCAGCGGCACCTGCTGGAGCGGGTCTTCGGACGGAACGCTCGGCTCTCCGCCCCGCGTCGCTTCATCGAGCCGCTGCCGGATCGCGCGTTCCGCGGCATCGCGGACATCGCGGCGCTCCGGCTGCTCGAGCACCGCCTCCGCTTGTCCCGCGATCCATGCCGCCAGTCCCTCACGCGCTGCCGCATCCGAAGCCCGGTCGCGGAGTTGGAAGATGCGCGCGACCAGGTCCGTGGCCGCAACGCGCAATTGCATGCCGCGCCGCTTGCGCGCGACCACATCGTCGACGAACGCCTCGATCCAGACTTCGATGCCGACGCGCGTCGGCAGTGCGGCCGGCGCCGTCGACCGCAGCGCCGCGATCAGCTGCGCCGACGTCAACGCGTGACGCCGACCGAGCGCCTGCGCCGCCAGGAGCAGTCGCCAGTTGGCGTCGGCGGAATCGGGCTCGGTCTGCCGCAGCGCCGCGTCGTCCGGGACCGCCCCCTCGCTCGCCGCCGCTCCGCGCAGCAACGCCCACGCCACGTCGAGCGCGCGCAGATCGCTGGCCCGGTCGAGCAGTTCGAGCAGCGCGAGGCGCAACGGCAACGCGGTCGCTTCGTCCTTCCCCAGCGCGGCGGCGAGGTCGAGGCGTCCGGGGTTCGCGAGCCCCTCGACGGCCGCCAAGCGCAGCTCGATCTCGCAGCTCTCGTCGCGAGCGATGCGGGCGGCCAGCGCCGCTCCCGTCTCACCGCAGCCGCCGAGCCGCTCCGCGAATGCGCCGCGCGCGACCGGCGAAAGGGAGCCGAACGTGCGGCAGGCGTGGCGCTTCAGGCGTCCGCCGGCCAGCGGCACCTCGAGGAACGGCGCGGTCGCCTGCCTCATCAGCGTCGCGTCGTCCGGCGACAGCTGCCAGGCGATGAAGCGCGCGAGCTGGACGATCGCCTTCACACGCAGGTCTTCCGGATCGGGGACATCGGGCCGGTGGCCGGACAGCTTCAACTTCGCCGCATCGCGCAGCGTCGGCGACTCCTCGAGCAGCGGCGCGACGAACTCGCGCACCTTTTGCGTCTGGTCGCCGGCATCGATGCGGGCCAGGGCGAGCAGCCGCGACAGCAGCGGCTCGCCGTCGTCGGCGAAGAGGTCGCGCCGCTCGATCAGCGCGGGGATCGCCGCCGCGTCGCCCAGATCGCCGAGTGCGCGGCGCAGCAGCGCCTGCTCGATCGACTCCCGCGACAGCTCGAGCGCCGCCCGCAACGTCGCCGCAGAGCCACGCGCCTTCCGGCGGCCAAGCGCGCGGATGGCGCGGGCGCGCGCCACCAGGTCGTCCCGCTCGCGATCCGCGGCGACCTGCGTCAGCGCCTCCGTTGCGCGCGCCGTGTCGATCATCGCGAGGAAGGCGACGGCCGCGCGGCGCAGCACGTCGTGCGGGCTATCGGCGAGCTTCGCCGTCCACGGCAGCGACTCCTCGCGCAGCAACGCGAGGCGCCGTCCGAAGAGGAAGTCGTTCGAGTGGGGGCGCGCGGCCAGGAGTTCTTCCGCGACGAACCGCTGCAGCAGCGCGTCGGACGGCGACAGGCCTTCGGCGCTCGGTGGCGGCGGCCGGAATGGCGTCCGACCGATGGCGTTGCGCACGCGACGCGCGAAGGGCGCCAGCTCGTCCAGCGATGTCGCCGCGTCGAGTCCCTGCGCGGCCCCGTCGCCGAGCAAGAGCAGTTCGGCGCCGACCTCGTCGTTCACGATGCGGCCGGGATGGAGCATCGCCTGCAGCAAGAGACCGGTGGTGCGCCAATAGAGGTCGGGGTCGGGATCGAGCGGCCAGGTGTGACCCAGCGCGCTCTTGTTGCCGGTCACGGCGGCGCGCCGCGTGGTGAAACCCGGTTGCTGCCAGCTCAAGTGGCTCGCGAAGTCGAGCGTCAGGAGTTCGATCGGCCGGGCGAATCCGACCAGCGGCAACCCCGCCTTCGAGGGCGGCGCGGCGTAGCGGCCGCTCGCGTCGGTGCGCGTGAGCTCGAAGGCGCCTTCGGGACGCACGTAGCGCTGCGGCGTCAGCACCGCCCAGTCGAGTGGCGAGCCCGACGGCACCAGGACGTCGAGGTCGCGCGGCGCGGGCGATGCCGAGCGGGCGGACACCGCGATGGCGGCGAATAGCAGCGTCAGCCAGAGCGTGCGCACCATCGTTCGCCTCGTGCGAGCGGAACGCGCGGCGGCGGGCGGAGCCGCGGCGCGGGCCGGTCGTGACGAGTAGCACACCACCGCCGCGGCGGTAGCGCTCGAAGGGGGGCGGCCGGCGCGATTCGCCGTGCCGCCCCCGGAGCGTTGGTCGATCAGCTGGTTCGATTCAGGGCGTTCTCACTCGAACGTCAGCACCTCGTCGGCCGATTGCTCGAGCTTGCCGCGCCAGCCCACCACGTAGCCGCGCAGCGTCATCGTCAGTCCGGTGAGGCCGGGCGGGACGGTGTCGCTGATCGCATAGCTCGATTGTGCGTCGAGCTGGCCAATGGCGAGGAACTCGTCGACCGTGACCTGCCCCCCAAGAACTAGTCCACCCGCATGATGGCAGGTGGCCGCATTCGAGGAAGGCAGAGATGGCACGAAAGGGCAAGTTCACCCCGGAGCAGATCATCACGATGCTGCGCGAAGCGGAGGTGAAGCAGTCGCAGGGCGCGTCGATCCGGGAGATCTGCAAGCAGCTCGCGATCACGGATCAGACGTACTACCGCTGGCGCAAGAAGTTTGGCGGCCTCAAAGTCGACCAGGCGAAGCGGCTGAAGGAGCTCGAGCGCGCGACAGCCTGAAGCCGCTCGAGTGACGGCGCGCGTCGCGGCTGGCGTCCTCAGCCGCCCGACGGGAGCAGGCCGGTCAGCGCGCCCGAACCGTCGACCGCGAGGCCGACGCCGGCGAGCGCGGCGGCCAGCGCGGGGAGTTCGCGCAGGGGCGTCGCGATGCCGCGCCACGCGTCGG
>VGYY01000207.1 GCA_016872815.1 Planctomycetota bacterium | reverse complement strand
CGTGTCCGCTAGCGTGGCGCATCCCTCGCGCCGGAGAGCTTCGCCCCGTGGACCTGAACCCGTTGCGGATCGAGCGCAAGACGGAGCCGCCGCCGTCGGCCGCGGCGCCGCGCCGTCGCGGCGGCCAGCGCCTCGCGCCGTGGCTCGGCATCGTCGTGGCCGCCGCCGTCGGCTGGTTGCTCTGGCCGCGGCTCGCGCCGTGGATCGATCGCCTGCGCCTGCCGGAGGTGGAACTCGCCACCGCCGTCGCCCCGTCGCCGCTGGCCGCCACGGCGCTGTCCGGCACCGCCGCCAACGGTTTCCTCGTGGCCAGCAAGCGCGCCGCCCTCTCCGCCGACACCCCCGGTCGCATCGTCGAGATGAACGTGACCGAGGGGATGGTCGTGCCGAAGGGGTTCGTGGTCGCGCGCCTCTATTCGGACGAGTCGCGCGCCGCGCTGGCGCAGGCGCAGGCGCAGTACGACGCGCACGCCGCGTCCCTCCTGCGCATGGAGAGCGAGGTCGCCGTCGCCCGGAGCGATGGGGAGCACGCCGCCCGGTCGATGGTCACCGCGCAGGCGACCCGCGCCGAACGGGCGGCGACCCTGGAGCAGGCGACGCGCCGGCTCGCGCGCGCGGAGAAGATGGTGGCGGACGACATCGAGAGCCGGCAGTGGCTCGACGACGCGCGGGCCGAGCACGCCCGCGCGGTCGCGGCGCTCGATGCGGCGACGGCGCAGGTCGGGGAGGCGGACGCCGCCATCGCGACGGCCGACCGCCGCGTCGAAGCGCAGCAGGCGGCGCTGGTCGAGCAGCAGGCGCAGGGGCGCGTGCTGGCGGCCGCCCGCGACCACGCACAGGCGACGCTCGACAAGACCGAGGTGAGGGCGCCGTTCGATGGCGTCGTGGTGCTGAAGGACGCCGAAGTCGGCGAAGTCGTGTCGCCCAACTCGCAGGGCGGCAACAGCCGCGGCTCGGTGGCGACGATGGTCGACTTCGCCTCGCTCGAGGTGCAGGTCGAGTTGCCGGAGCGGAGCATCGCCTCGGTCCGCGTCGGCGCGCCGGCGCGCATCTTCCTCGACGCCTTTCCCGACCGCGGCTACGACGGCGAGGTGATGCGCATCTGGCCGACCGCCAACCGCAACAAGGCGACGATCGAGGTGCGCGTCCGCTTCGCGGCGCCGGACGACAAGCTGCGGCCCGAGATGGGGGCGCGCGTGGTCTTCCTGGCGGGCGATTCACCGGCCGCCATGCCGGCGGCGGTGCCAACCGGCGTCTTCGTCCCGGCCAGCGCGATCGTGCGGATCGACGGACGGGCCGGGCTGTTCAAGCTGGAACGGGACGTCGCCCGGTTCGTGCCGGTGACGGCCGGCGAGGAGACCGGCGAGCGGGTGCTGGTCACGGCCGGACTCGCCGCAGGAGAGCGAGTGATCAAGGCGCCGCCGCCGTCCCTGCAGGAGGGCGACCGCGTGCGCAGCACGGGGGACGCATGAGCCAGGCGATGATCCACGCCAGCGGGTTGGTGAAGGGGTACAGCCGCGGCGGCGAGACGCTGACCGTGCTCGATCGGCTCGACCTCGAGATGGCCGAGGGGCGCTTCTATGCGCTGATGGGGCCGTCGGGGTCGGGCAAGACGACCCTGCTCAACCTGATCGGCGGTCTCGACCAGGCCGACGAAGGCTCGCTCCTCGTCGCGGGGGCCGATCTCGCTTCGCTCGACGCGCCGGCGCTGGCGCGCTGGCGGGCCGCCAACGTCGGGTTCGTGTTCCAGGGCTTCAACCTGATCCCGGTGCTGACGGCGCTCGAGAACGTCGAGTTGCCGCTCACGCTCGCCCCGTTGTCGCGGAAGGAGCGGCGTGACCACGCCCGCTACGCGCTCAAGCTGGTCGGACTCGAGGAGCGCGAGGGACACCGGCCGGGCCAGCTCTCGGGCGGCCAGGAGCAGCGCGTCGCGATCGCGCGCGCCGTCGCCAGCGACCCGAAGGTCCTGCTCTGCGACGAGCCGACCGGCGACCTCGACCGCAAGTCGGCCGACCAGGTGCTCGAACTCCTCGCGCGGCTGAATGCCGAGTTCAGGAAGACGATCCTCATGGTCACCCACGACCCGCACGCCGCCGCGGTCGCCACTTCCATCGTCCACCTCGACAAGGGACAACTCGGCCGCATCGAGCAGAACGCGCCGCGGGCCGGCGCCGCGACGCGGGGCTGAGCCGATGGTCTCCCTGAAACTCGTCCGGCGCTACCTGCTGCGCCACAAGGTCCGCTCGCTGCTGACCGTCGGCTCGCTGGTGGTCGCGCTCTTCCTGCTCTGCCTGCTGCAGTCGCTGGTGGTGGCGCTCGATGCCGGTGTCCGCAACGCCAAGCGCAATCGCCTGGTGGTGCAGTCGGCGGTGAGCCTGTTCGTCGACCTGCCGGTCGCCTACCAGCAGAAGATCGCCGCGGTCGAGGGGGTGCAGCACATCTGCAAGTGGCAGTGGTTCGGCGGCCGCTACGGCGACGATCCGATGGCGTTCGCGCAGTTCGGCGTCGACATGGAAGTCATGGACCGCCTCTACCCCGAGGTGGTGATCGTCGAGGGCTCCTACGTCGACGTCATGGCGGATCGCCGCGGCTGCGTGATCGGGAAGAGCCTGGCGCAGCGGCACGGCCTGAAGCTCGGCGACACGATCCCGCTGATCGGCACGATCTTCCCCGGCCCGAACGGGGCGGCCTGGGAGTTCATCGTCCGGGCGATCTACGAGCCGGCCAACACCGCCGTCGACCCCGGCACGATGTTCTTCCGCTGGGACTACCTCGACGAGTCGGTCAAGGCGATGACCGGCGAGTCGCCCGGCACGGGGACCTACTTCCTGCGCACCGCCCCCGGCGCCGACCAGGTCGCCGTCGCCGCCGCGATCGAGAAGCTGTTCGAGAACGGGCCGCAGCGGGTCACGAGCAGCACCGAGGCCGAGTTCAACGCGCAGTTCGTCTCGATGATGGGCAACGTGCCGTTCTTCGTCTCGGCGATCGGCACCGGCGTGCTGATCGCGATCGTGCTCGCCTGCATCAACACCATGCTGCTGGCGTTCCGCGAGCAGCAGCATGACGCCGGGATCGCGAAGGCGCTCGGTTTCACCGATGGCAGCGTGGCCGGGCTGATGCTGGCGCAGTCGCTGCTCTTGTGCGGGCTCGGCGGCTTCAGCGGCCTCCTGCTGTCGAAGCTCCTCGAGCCGGCGATGAGGGCGCTGCTCGGTTCGCAGTTCCCCGGGTACGAGGTCACGAACCAGACGCTGCTGCTCGGGGCGCTGGTCACGCTCGCGATCGGGCTCGCCGCCGGACTGGTTCCGACGCTCCGCGCGCGATCGCTGCGCGTCGTCGACGCCCTGCGATCGGTGGAGTGACCCATGCTCGTCCCGCTCTCCTACACCCTGCGCAGCCTCTTCGTCCGCCGCAGCGCCACGCTTCTCACCATCGTCGGCGTCGGCGCGACCGTCGCCGTGCTGGCCGGCGTGCTGGCGCTCCGCGCCGGCTTCACCACGCTGTTCGCGCAGAACGGCCGCGAGGACGTCGCGGTCTTCCTGCGCGACGGCGCGACCAGCGAAGGCGAGAGCGGCCTCACGCGCGAGACCTGCGATCGGCTGATCAAGACGCTGCCGCAGATCGCGCGGGGTGACGGGCCGGAAGGGGCGCCGCTCGGCGCGATGGAGTGCTACCTCGCGGTGCGCCGCCCGAAGGCCGACGGCAGCGGCGAGACCAACGTCCCGTTCCGCGGCATCGAACGCGCCAGCATCGCGCTGCGCGGCGACGAGTTCCGCATCGCGGAGGGGCGCAGCCTCGAATTCGGCGCCGACGAGGTGATCGTCGGCAGGAAGCTGAAGAACCGCATCGCCGACTGCCAGCTCGGCGATGTCGTCCAGGTCAACACCGTCCCGTTCAAGGTGGTCGGCATCTTCGAGTGCGACGGCCCGTTCGAGTCGGAGATCTGGGGCGACTTCGAGCGGATCAGCGTCGCGCTGCAGCGGCCGGTGGCGAGCCGCGTGGTCGCACTCCTCGCGCCGGGCGCGACCGGCGACGGCTTCGCGGCGTTCGCCACCATGCTGAAGGAAGGCGCCGACTACAAGGACCTCAAGGTCGTGGTCAAGACGGAGCGCGCCTACCTGACCGACCTGACCAACGCGGTCGGCACCGTGCTGCTGGCGCTGAGCGTCGGGCTGTCGGTGATCATGGGGATCGCCGCCGTCTTCACCGCCACCAACACCATGCTCTCCGCCGTGGCGAGCCGCACCCACGAGATCGGCATCCTGCTCTCGATCGGCTTCCGGCCCCTTCCGGTGTTCCTCTCGTTCGTGCTGGAAGCGCTGCTGCTCGGACTGGTCGGCGGCGTCGTCGGTTGCCTGCTGGCGCTGCCGATCAACGGCATCGAGACCGGGACGACGAACTGGGCGACCTTCACCGAGGTCGCCTTCGCGTTCCGCGTCACTCCCGGGGTGATGGCGAGCGCACTCCAGTTCTCGCTGCTGCTCGGCTTGCTCGGCGGCGCGATCCCCGCCTGGAAGGCGGCGCGCCTCGCGCCAACTGTCGCGCTGCGGCGGCGATGAGCAGGGCCGCGACCGTCGTGGTGCGGCTGGCGGCCGCGCTCGCCGCCGCGCTCGCCGCTGCCGGTTTCTCGCCGCCACCGGCGGACGACGGCACCGACGCCGTCGCCGCGCTCGCCGGGCTGCGCACGATCCCGGAGCAGTCGGACCACGCCCGCACCTCGACCAGCGCCGACGTCGACGCGTTCGTCGCGCGTTGCGTCGCCGCCTCGCCGCGCCTCGTGCGAGGCTCGCTCGCGACCACGAGCCAGGGGCGCGACGTCCCGTGGGTGCTGGTGGCCGAACCGCCGCTGCCCTCGCTCGCGGCGGCCGCCGGCTCGGGCCGCCTGACCGTGCTGGTCTTCGCCAACATCCACGGCGGCGAGGTCGAGGGCAAGGAGGCGACCCAGGCGCTGCTGCGCGAGTTCGCCCAGGGCGGCCATGCCGAGCTGCTCGAGCGGCTCGCCATCGTCTTCGTGCCCAACCTGAACGCCGACGGCAACGACGCGATCGACCGGAAGAACCGACCGGACCAGAATGGCCCGGTCGAGGGCGTGGGCCAGCGCGCCAACGGCCAGGGACTCGACCTGAACCGCGACTGCATGAAGCTCGCGTCGCCCGAGATCGGCGGCCTGGTGGCAGCGGTGAACGAAGTCGATGCCGCGCTGGTGATGGACCTGCACACCACCGACGGCAGCTTCCACGGCTACGAACTCACCTACGCCGCACCGCTCCATCCGGCCACCGAACCGGCGCTGCTCGCGTTCGGGCGCGACCAGTTCCTGCCGGCGCTGCGCACCGCGATGGCGGAGCGGGGCTATGCGACCTACGACTACGGCGACTTCGCCGACGCGAACGCCCCCGAGAAGGGGTGGTTCACCTTCGACTGCCGCCCGCGATTCTGCACCAACTACTTCGGGCTGCAGAACCGCCTGACGCTCCTCTCCGAGGCCTACAGCCATGAGCCGTTCGCCGTCCGCATCGCGGCGACCCGGGAATTCGTGCTGGCAGCGCTGCACTTCGTCGCCGAACGCGCCGCTGCGCTGCGCGCGCTGCGGACGGCCGCCGATGCCGCCGCGCTGCGCCTCGCGGCCGACGCGACGCCGGTTCCGCTGCGGGGCGCGCACGAAGTGACGCGCGCCGCCGATCCGGTGCTGGTGGGCGCATGCCGCAGCGAGAAGGACGCCGTGACCGGGCTCGACCGGGTGATCGACATTGGCGACGCGCGCGCCGTCGCCATGGATGCCCACGTGAGCTTCGCCGGACGGGAGCCGGCGCTGCTGCCGCCGCTCGGCTACGCGCTGCCGGGCGCCAGCGCGGAGGTCGAGGCGCTGCTGCGCTCGCACGGCCTCGAGTGCGAGCGGCTCGCGGCGCCGACGCGCGGTCACGGCGAGCGGTTCGCCATCACGCAACGCAAGGAGTCACCGCGGCCGTTCCAGGGCAGGACGCAGGTCGAGCTGCTTGGAACGCGCGCGCCGTGGTCCGGCGAGCTCCCGGCGGGGACGCTCTTCGTGCCGTCGGCACAGCGCCTCGCGCGGCTCGCGCTGCTGCTGCTCGACCCGCGCGGCGACGACGGGCTCGCGGCGTGGGACCTGCTCGGGACGCTGCCCGGAGAGGGCGGGAGTTTCGCGGTGCTGGCCATCGCCGCGCGCGGCGAACGGTGACCGCACGCCCGCGGCCAGTCGCCCTGCGAGGTCGGCGTGCTCCGCCCGACCAGAGCCGCGGCGCGCGACCAGCGCCTGCGCCAGCGCCACGCCGTGGCTGTGACCAACGACGAGGAAGCGGGGCGGGGTCATTGCTTCGCGTTGAAACCCACCGAGTCGAGCACTGTCTTCCCGTCGTTGTGCGAGTGGGTGAACCCGCGGCGACGCTCCTCGGCGACGGTGGCGGCGCTGCGGAAGGCGACGATGTAGGCGCGCCGCCAGCCGGCGCTCTTGTTGCCGCCCGAGCCGTGGAGCACCGCCTCGTTGTGGACGGTGATGTCACCCGGCGCGATCGGCGCCAGCGTGACCGTGTCGCCCTTCACCAGGTCGGTGACCAGGGTGTGCGACTTGGCGCGATCGCCGTGCAGCGGCCGGTGCGGGCGCAGCGGCGCGAGGTGCGTTCCCGAGACGAAGCGCATGCAGCCGTTGTCGACCGTCGCGGCGTCGATCGCCATCCAGCAGGTCGCCGTGCGCAGGTCGGGCGTGTCGGTCGGCCAGTAGGCCAGGTCCTGGTGCCAGCCGAACACCGCATCGTCGCGGCGCGGTCGCTTGGCCAGCAGCTGGTCGTAGTCGAGCGCCATGCCGGGACCGCAGAGCTGCTCGGCGATCGAATGGGCGCGCCGCTCGTAGACGTTGCCCTGCCACGGCGGGTGGTAACGCCGTGGCAGCATGACGTTGATGATCGAGAACTGCTCCACGGTCCGGGTGTAGTCGCCCGACATGTCGCAGAAGTCCTTGCCCGCCACGGCGATCTCGCGGCGCAGGAAACGGTCGTAGTCGACTGCCAGCGCCGCCACTTCGTCGGGCGCGAGCACGCCGCGCAGATGGACCCAGCCGTCGCGCCGGAAGGCGGCCTGCTCCTCGGTGCTGACCCGGTAGTGGCCGCCGTCGCGCCGATCGGCGCCGCCGCTAACCTCGCCCATCCGATCGCCCCGTGAGTTCCGTGGACCGTCTCGATGGTGCCGGAAGCTACGCCGCTGTCCGCCGCACGGCAAGGCGCGCCCCTGCGCGGGGACGCGCTCCGGCCGGTGGCATCGCCCTCGGCGCGCGGCGAGACCTTCGCCGTCGTGCGCGCGCTGGTGATCGTCGGCGTGCTGGCGCTGCTCTGGATCAGCCGCGGCACTCGCGGCGACGGCGCGGGCGACGCCGCGGAACTCGGTTTCGCGCCGTGGCAGCGCGCCTTCGCGACGCTCCCCGCGGGGCTGCAGCGCGACCTGCGCGAACTGCACGAGGCCGGCGAGGAGGCGGTGCGCTGGCGCGGCGATCACGGCGGCTGGCCGACTTCGGCCGAGCTC
>VGYY01000206.1 GCA_016872815.1 Planctomycetota bacterium | reverse complement strand
CCACCGGACGGCGGTGCACCGATTCCGCCGTCCGCCTTCGCGGCTCGACCGGAAACCTGCGAAGGGGGGGGCAAGCTACGGTCCACGGCGGCGGTTTTCCACGCGTATGTGGCCGGCCGGCGCGGCGCGCGACCGGCGCCGCCGCCGTCTCGGCGCGCGGAGTCGACGGCGCTCCAGCGGGCCACTCCCTCGACAAGCGCCCGCGCTTTTCCTTTGCTTTGCACCCTTGCGCTGCGCCGTGAACCGCCGCGGCGCGTCGGTGACGCGTGTGGAGGCCATCTTCGTTGCTCACGCAATCTGAAGCCCGCATCTGGAGCAGCGAGCAGAGCGACCGGCTCTACTCGCTGTCGGCGTGGGGGCGCGGCTACTTCCGCATCAACGAAGCGGGCAGCGTCGAGGTCCACCCGCGTCCCGAGAAGAGCAAGGCCGCGATCGACCTGAAGCAGCTCATCGACGACCTCCGTCGCCGCGGCATCCCGCTGCCGGTCACGGTCCACTTCGACGGCATCCTCGAGGACCGCGTCGAGCACATCTTCGGCTGCTTCAAGCGCTCGATCGGCGAGTACGGCTACAAGGGCCGCTATCGCGGCGTCTACCCGATCAAGGTCAACCAGCACCGTCAGGTCGTCGACGTGCTGCTGCGCGCCGGCAAGCCGCACGGCCTCGGCCTCGAGGTCGGCAGCAAGCCCGAGCTCCTCGCCGTGCTGGCGCTGCTCGACAACCCCGATGCGCTGCTGATCTGCAACGGGTACAAGGACCGCGTCTTCCTCGAGACCGCCTTGCTGGCGACGCGCCTCGGTCACCAGCCGGTCATCGTCATCGAGCGCTTCACCGAGCTGGTCGACCTGATCCAGATCGCCCGCGACCTCAACATCCGGCCGGTCGTCGGCCTGCGCGCCAAGCTGATGTCGAAGGGTTCCGGGAAGTGGGAGAGCTCCGGCGGCGAGCGGAGCAAGTTCGGCCTCACCGCCACGGAGATGACCGAAGCGGTCGAGCTGATGCGGCGCGAGGGGATGCTCGACTGCCTCCAGCTGCTCCACTTCCACCTCGGCAGCCAGATCACCGCCATCGCCAACCTCAAGACCGCGCTGCGCGAGGGTTCCCGCCTCTACGTGGAGCTCTGCAAGCTCGGCGCCAACATGAAGTACCTCGACGTCGGCGGCGGGCTCGGCGTCGACTACGACGGCTCGCGGACGAACTTCGTGGTCAGCAAGGACTACTCCGACCAGGAGTACGCCAACGACGTGGTCTGGCTGGTGCAGGAGACCTGCGACGGCGCCGGCGTCCCCCACCCCGACCTGATCTCGGAGTCGGGCCGCGCCCTCGTCGCGCACCACTCGGTGCTGGTGGTCGACGTGATGGGCGCGAACATGATGGCCGACCGACCGCCGCCGGCCGCCCCCGCGGCCGACGCCCATCCGGTGCTGAAGAACCTCTGGGAGGCGTACCAGAACACCTCGGTGCGCAACTGCCGCGAGACGTTCCACGACATCGCCTCGACCAAGGACGAGATCCACACGCTCTTCATGCACGGCATCCTCACGCTGAAGGATCGCGCGTACGCGGAGGAGCTCGACATCGCGACCCGCAACAAGGTGCTGCGGCTGGTGCGCAAGATGGACGAGGTGCCGGAGGAGTTCGAGCACCTCGAGCGCGACCTCGCCGACACCTACTTCTGCAACTTCTCGATCTTCCAGTCCCTGCCTGACACGTGGGCGATCAAGCACCTCTTCCCGACGATGCCGATCAGCGGCCACAAGAACCGGCCGTCGCGCCACGCGGTGCTGGCCGACATCACCTGCGACTCCGACGGCAAGGTCGACCGCTTCATCGACCTGAAGGACGTCAAGGAGACGCTGCTGGTCCACGCGGTCGAGAACATCAGCGGGCCCTACGAGCTCGGCTTCTTCCTCGTCGGCGCGTATCAGGAGATCCTCGGCGACCCGCACAACCTCTTCGGCGACACGTCGGCGGTGCACGTCGACGTCAACGAGGACGGCTCGTACGACATCCGCCACCTGGTCGAAGGCGACCGCGTGAGCGAGGTGCTCTCCTATGTCGAGTACAGCAAGCGCGATCTGATGGAGCGGGTGCGTCGCGCCGCCGAGGCGGCGCTGAAGAACGGGCGCATCACCTTCGAGGAGTCAGGGCGCCTGCTCAAGCGGTACGAGGAGGGCATGGAGTCCTACACCTATCTCTCGAGAAGCTGATGGGCCGGTAGGCCCGCAGCTTCTCGATGCGGAGTTGGAGCGGGCGGGCTGAGGCCCGCCGCTCAACTCCGCCGCTCAACTCCGCCGCTCGCGGAGCATGGGGTGAGGGGCGCAGCTCCGCTCGCGGCACGCGGGGACAGGGGCGCGGTCGCGGCGGGGACGTCCGCACGTTGCGCGCTAAGATCCCCGGCATGAACGGCCCCGGGGCCCCGAGGATGGGCGCCGGGGTTTTCCGCTTTCCATCGCGCCTTGCCAGAGCCTCCGCATGTCGGCCCCGACCTCCTTCTCCCTCACGCCCGGCAAGCGGGTCCTCTTCCTGACCAAGGATCCCGAGCTCGTCCGGCGCCAGCTGCGCGGCGAGCTCGACCTGACCATGGACCGGATCCGGGTCGAGGAGCTGCTCGACAACGTCAACACCGACGCCATGACCCCCGCCTGGGTCTGCTTCGACTGGGATCCGGCGGAGATCGCCAAGAACGCCTACGCCGGCCTGATCGTCGAGGGCGCCCGGCTCGTGCCGACCGAGGCGCTGCGCAAGGGCAACTTCGAGGTGATCGTCAGCGGCTTCCGCAAGGGCACCGGCTCGTCGCGCGAGACCGCGGTGCAGGCCGAGAAGTGGTCCGGCATCCGCATGGCGGTGGCGGCGTCGTTCGCGCCGATCCATGGTCGCAACAACATCAACCAGGGCGTGCTGATGGGCGACCACGCCATGCTCGCGCGGCTGCAGCGCGGCGAGGCGATCCCGCTCGCGGAGCTGACCGCGGGCAAGGACCCGATCACCCGGCTCCTGATCGAGCAGGGCGGGCTGTTCAAGTTCTCGGCGGCGCTCAAGCGCGGTGCGGTGACGCTGCCGGCGCTGTCCACGCCGCGGCGGCCGATGACGATGGCCGAGAAGATCATCGCCCGCCACGCGGTGCGCGACCCGGGCGCGAAGGGCGAGGTCTTCGTCCAGCCGGGCGACGCGCTCCTGATCAAGGTCGACGCCGGTTACTCGCACGAGTTCACCACGGCGCAGGTGCACGCCTTCCTCGCCGAGGAGTTCGGGGCGGACTACCAGGTGCAGAATCCGGCGAAGTTCGCCGTGTTCGAGGATCACCTGATCTACGCGGACGGGGTCGCGGCGATGGCGCCCTACTCGGCGAAGATCGAGACGCTGCGCCGGATGCAGCGCGAGTTCCAGCGGCACACGGGCGTGCTCGACTACTCGGCGAAGGACGGCGTGTCGCCCGGCATCTGCCATCAGGTGGCGCGCGAGAAGTTCATCAACCCGGGTGAGATCGTCAACGCGACCGACAGCCACACCTGCATGGGTGGCGCCAGCAACGCCCTGGCGTGGGGCTGCGGCGCGACCGAGTACGCCGGGCTGATCCATGCCGGTTTCACCTTCGTGCGCGTGCCGGAGTCGATCCGCTTCGAGCTCCATGGCCGGCTGCCGGCGGGCGTCACGGCGAAGGACCTGATCCTCGAACTGCTGGCGACCTACGCCCGGGAGCAGAAGACGCTCGATCGGGTGATGGAGTTCGGCGGTCCGGGCCTCGCTTCGCTGTCGCTCGACGAACGGGCGACGCTGACCAACATGGCGACCGAGTGCTCGGCGTTCACCGGCATCACCGAGTGCGATGCGGCGACCCTCGACTGGATCGCGGCGCGTCGACCGGACGCCGATCGCGCGACGCTGGCGGCCGGCGCAGTGCGGCCCGACCCGGGCGCGATCTACGCCGGCGGCGTCCACCGGATCGACCTCGCGCAGATCGTGCCGATGGTGGCGACGCCGGGCGACCCCGATCGCGGCATCCCGTCCGACCCGACCAACGGCGCGAGGGTCGCCGACCTCCCGCCGACCCCGATCCAGATCGCCTACGGCGGCAGCTGCACCGCCGGCAAGGACGACGACATGGAGTTCTACGCCGCGGTGTGCCGCGAGGCCGCTGCCGCCGGCGTGCGAGTCGCGACCGGCGTCGAGTTCTTCCTCCAGTTCGGTTCGCTCGACGTGCAGGAAGCCGCGCGCAGGAAGGGCTATCTCGAGCTCTTCGCGCGGGTCGGCGTGAAGATCATCCATCCCGGCTGCGGCGCCTGCATCGGTTGCGGGCCCGGCGTCTCGACCGCGGGCGAGCAGGTGACGGTCAGCGCGATCAACCGCAACTTCAAGGGGCGCAGCGGCCCCGGCAAGCTCTGGCTGGCGTCGCCGCTCACCGTCGCTGCGTCGGCCTTCGCCGGTCACATCGTCGATTTCCGGCCCGGGATGTTCCGTCAGCCGGCCGCGGTGCGCTGAACGCCGCGCGGGCGCGCCTCGCGGCGACGCGCCGGATGGCGCGGTCGCCCGCCAGCGCCGTTACCGCAGCTGCCCTTCGACGAACGGCACCTCGTGCACCTTCGGGTGCATGATCGGGCCGTGGCCGAAGTAACCCTCCTCGCCGAACAGCTCGCCGTGGTCGGCGGTGATGGTGATGAAGGTGTTCTTCGGGCAGATGTCGAACAGCTTCTCCATCACGGTGTCGATGTACTCCACCGTGTTGATCTGCCGCTGGCGCAGTTCGTCCATCTCGCTCTGGACGAAGAAGCTGTCGTTCTTGTGGACGAGCTTCCCCTCGACGACCTCCTTGTCGAGCCCCTTCAGCACGCCGTTGATGCCGCTGATGCGCGGGAACTTGTTCGAGTCCTCGGTCGGCAGCGCGAACGGGTAGTGCGTCTCGCCGACGTTGAGGAGGAAGAAGCTCGGCCGCTCGTCGCTGAACTTCATGGTCGGCAGCATCGCCGCCATGTCGTTGTGCTTGTCCATCAGCTGGAAGCTGTCGAAGTCGCGGTTGATGCAGGTCGACGGATTGAGCACCGGCAGCGACACCCGCCCGTGGACGAAGTAGCCGAGCTCCCGGCGCAGGTAGGTCGGCATGAAGAGCGAGGGCACCAGCTTGCCGAACTCCATCCCGTCGGTGCCGAATCGGCGGTTGTAGTTGAGGAAGTCGTGCTTGTAGTACTCGGACGCGAAGACGTTCGGCGGCGACGTGTGCGGCACGAGTCCCATCAGCAGGTTGTAGTGCGAGGGGGCGGTCCAGCTCGCGTAGCTGTAGCGCTTCTCGACCGGACCGAGCTTCGTCATCACCTTGGGCTTCGCCGCCATGAACGAGTCGAAGCGGCAGGAGTCGAGCGTGATGATGATGTAGTTGTTCTTGCCCTTCGGCGCGGGACGGATCAGCGTCCCCGCCTTCGGCGGCAGCGCTTTCGGCGGCAGCGCCTTCTTCGGTTCTTCCTTCTTGCCGAACAGTCCGCCGAAGATGCCCATGTGGTTCTCTCGTGCCTCGCGCCCGGTCCCGGTCTCGACGGCCCTGGCGGCCGCCGGAATCGCGCCGAACTAGCCGACGGCCCCATCGAGGTCAAGGAACCGCGTCACGACGTTCGGTCAGCCGCCCGGTTCAGCTGCAGGCGAACGCCCGGCCGGAACGCTTTTCCCGGGCGCGGCTCGCCATGCCGGAAGCGTGGCGAGGAACGCCTCGGTGCGCGGACAGTCCGCGCGTTCCGGATCGGCCCCGTCTGCCAGTTGCCGCTGCAACGCGGCGAGGTCCTGGCCGGTGTCGATGTCGAGCCAGCGCCGCAACGTGGCGGTCGCGAGCCCGGCGTCGCGCGCTCGCCGCAGAGTCTCGTCGAGCACCGACGACGTGCTCATCGCGAAACCGCGAAACAGCTCGGGTCGGGGTGCACGCAACCCCGCCAGGTAGTAGCCGCCGCCGAGGTCGGGCCCGAGCACGACGTCCGCCCCCCGCTCGAGCCGATCGAACGCTTCGGCGACGACGACGGCCGGCAAGGTCGGACTGTCGCTGTTGCGCATGACGACCGCCTCGGCGCCGGCGGCGAAGCCATCGGCGAACGCCGCGACCATGCGTTCGGAGAGCGTCGGGCCGACCTGCGGCCGCACCTGGAAGCGCCCCTCGGCCAGTTCGGCCACGCGCGCCACCGACTCGGGTGGGTAGGCGCAGACCCAGCGCTCGGCGCGGACCAGCGCCGAAGTGTCGAGGACGTCGCGCAGGAAGGCGCGATAGAGCCCGGCCGCCGCCGTGGCGCCGATCGCCGGGATCAGCCGCGTCTTGGCCAGTCCGGGACGCGGGTCCTTCGCCATCACGATCAGCACGCGGCGCATCGACTTCTCCGGGAGCCACCCCGGGGAAAGGCGGCGCGGGCGCAGCGTATCGCCCCCCTCCGCTCCCCGGTGCGATCGGTTATCTTGAGAACGAGTCTTAAGATCAGGATCGACTGGCCGGCGCCGAGTTCGACCATGACCCCCCATCCTGCAACGCGCGGATCGCCTTCCGCCGCCACCCTGCCCGAGCTCCCGCCGGGGGCGCCGGCCGTGGTGGTCGCCGTCACGGCCGCCGGCGCGCTGGCCGGGCGGCTGCAGGAACTCGGCGTGGTCCCGGGGGCCGAGGTCACGCTGCTGCGCACGGGCCCGCCGCTGCTCCTCGCCACGCGCGACGCCCGCTTCGCGCTGCGTGCCGAAGAGGCGAACGCGATCCTGGTCGCCGAGACCTGAACGATGCGCACGCTCGACCAGCTGCGCCCGGGCGACGCGGCCCGCATCGCCCGTGTCGGTGGCCAAGGGGCGATCGTACAGCGCCTCGCCGAGATGGGCGTGCTGGCCGATGCCCGCGTCCGCATGGTCCGCACCGCGCCGCTCGGCGATCCGCTCGAGATCGAGCTCGACGGCTGCTTCCTCTCGCTGCGCAAGGCCGATGCCCGCGCCATCGAGCTCTGCGATGACTGACCGACCGTTCCGAGTCGCGGTGCTCGGCAACCCCAACGCCGGCAAGAGCACGTTGTTCAACGCCCTGACCGGGCTGTCGCAGAAGGTCGGCAACTACCCGGGCGTCACGGTCGAGCGGAAGGCGGGCGTCGTGCAGCGCCTCGCCCGGCCGATCGAGCTGATCGATCTGCCCGGCACCTACAGCCTCGCCGCGCACTCGCCGGACGAGATGGTCGCGGTCGACCTGCTCCTCGGCCAGATTCCGGGCGAACCGCGCCCCGACGCGATCCTGGCGGTGATCGACGCCAGCAATCTGGAGCGCAACCTCTACCTGGTGAGCCAGCTGCAGGAGACCGGCCTGCCGCTGCTGATCGCGCTCAACATGGTCGACGTGGCCGCGGCCCGCGGGATCCGCATCGACCGCGAGCAGCTGGCGACGCGGCTCGGCGCTCCGATCGTCGCCACGCGCGCCGATCGCGGCGATGGCCTCGATCGGCTGCGGGCGGAGCTCGACGCCCTCGCCGTTGCGCGCACGCCCGCGGCGCCGCCGCCGGCACCGGTCGAGCCAGCGGCGCTGGCCGCCGGGATCGAGGCGCTGGTCGCCA
>VGYY01000205.1 GCA_016872815.1 Planctomycetota bacterium | reverse complement strand
TCGGCGCGGAGCGTGAACGCGGCCCCGCAGCACCGGCCGAGCCGCCGGCGCCGGAGATGCCGGCGAGCTACCGCGCGGCGCTCGGCGGCTTCACCGGCCGGCTGCTCGAGCCCGACCTCACGCCGGTGGCCGAGCTGCCGGTCTCCGCCGTCGAGTTCGAGCCAAGTCGCTTCCTGCTCGACAGCGCCGTGCTGCTCGACGAGGCGCACGCCCCGCCGCCGCTCGAGAGCGCCCGCTCCCGCACCGACGCGGACGGCCGTTTCACGCTGGCCGGGCTCGAGCCACGCGCGCTCCATCTGCTCGGAATCGACCTCGGTGGTCCGCGCGCGAGCTTCCGCGTCATCGACCGCTCACCGATCCCGGGCGAGATGATCGACCTCGGCGACCTGGTGCTCGAACCGTTCGTGACCTTCCTCGGCCGCGTGGTCGACAGCGAGGGCGAACCGGTCGCCGGCGCTCGCGTGCGCGGCTCGAACCTGCCGTCGATCGTCTTCCAGTTCGGCGTCGAGGAGATCCGCCGCGGCTGCGGCGTGATGGTCGAGGTGCTGGAGGAGGCCAAGGCGTTCGAACTGCCGGCCGTGGTGTGGGAGTTCGAACGGCTGCTGCCGATCCCGACCACCGTCAGCGGCGAGGACGGGACCTTCCGCCTGCCGGGCGTCCCCGTCGGCATGGTCACGGTCGTCGCCGATCGAGCCGGCTTCAAGGCCACCACCAAGACGCAGCCGTCGGGGCGCGGCAAGGAGCGCAACGTCGGCGACCTCATGCTGCAGGACGGCTACGTCGTGCAGGGCGTGGTCGTCGACGGCGCGCGACAGCCGGTGGCCGGCGTGGACGTGCTGGTCGGCATCCGCAGTCCGCAGGTGCCGGTGCCGGTGGCGCTGTTGCAACCAGCCGGCCGCACCGATGCCGCCGGGCGTTTCTCGCTGCGCGGCCTGCCGCAGGGCAGCGATGCGTACGTCGCGACGCGGGTCTCGCGCGGGCGACCGCTCAACGTCCACGGTCCGTTCCCCGCCACCGACGAGGAGCTGACCGTCGAACTGTCGCCGCCGAGCGGGTTCCTCGCGCGGGTCGTCGACGGCGCCGGCCAGCCGGTGCGCGATGCCGAGCTCTTCATCGCGCCCGATCCGATCGAGGGCGGCGCGCCGCTGCCGCCGATCCTCGCCCCGCCGATGCAGCGACTGACCGAGGTGGCACAGCTCGAGGACGGGCTCTACCGCATCGGCGGACTCGACTTCGGCAAGTACCGCCTGATCGGCCGCGCCGCGGACTTCGCGCTGGCGCAGGCGAAGGTCGAGGTGACCGAACCGCCGGCGACGTTCGACCTCGTGTTCGAGCGGGCGCACCAGCTGGAACTGACGGTCACCGGCGCCAAGGAGGGAACGCCACTCGAGTGGGCGTTCGCCAGCCTCTGCCCGCCCGGAGTGTTCGAGCGGCCGGTCGCGCGCGGGCGGAGCAACCGCGACGGCCGGATCGTGCTCGAGCGGGTGCCGGCGGGCAAGTACGCGCTGACGGTGCAGCACCCGCTCAAGGCGACCACCGAGCTCGAGGTCACCGTGCCGAGCGAGCCGCTCACCGTGGCGCTGCCGCTCGGCGGCAACCTGAAGGGGCGCGTCCACACCGCCGGCGCCGATCCGGGCAAGTCGCTGTTCATCATCGTGCTGCCGCGCGACCAGCGCCGCCCCGACGCCGCGCTGCCGACGTTCTCCGCGACCGCCGACACCGGCCACTTCGCGGTGGTCAACCTCGCCGTCGGCAACTACCGCTACGAGGTGCGCGATCGCATCGTCGGCAAGGGCGCGCTGGCGCTGTTCGAGACGTTCCGCGACGACCCGCTGGCCAAGGGCGAATGCGAGATCCGCGAGGGCGAGACGACCGAGCTCGACCTCGACCTCGCCGGGCTGAACGGCGGCCCGATCGCGGCGCTCGAGGGCACGGTGCGGATCAACGGCGCGCCGGTCGAGGACCTCTCGGTGCGCATCGAAGGGCCGCGCAACATCACGGCGAAGACCGACGCGAACGGCTGGTACCGCTTCGACGCGCTGCCGGCGGCGGCGAAGTGCACGCTGAGCGTGCAGGGGCTGAAGGGCGAAGCCGACCTCTTCGCGCTGGCTTCGGTCCTGCACCGCGAGGAACTCGAGCTGGTCGCCGGGGAGGTGCGCGTCCGCGACCTCGCGCTGCAGATCGCGGCCGTGCGCGGACGCGTGACCGGACCCGGCATCCTGCCGGCCGGCCTCGGCACCGCCGTGGTCCTGACCGCCGGCGAGGACGGCGCGAGGCAATTCGCGCCGACCAACCCGCTGACCGGCGGCTTCGAACTGCCGTACGTGCCGGCCGGCACCTACTCGCTGCTGGTGCGCAAGCAAGGCGCCGCGCCGTGGCAACAGGAGATCGTCGTC
The DNA here is from genome assembly GCA_016872815.1 of Planctomycetota bacterium. GTDB lineage: Bacteria > Planctomycetota > B15-G4 > B15-G4 > SIAN01 > SIAN01. Next base: position 5,165 of record VGYY01000205.1, on the reverse strand, counting down.
GATCCGCGCCGCGGCGACGTCGACCTGCGCATCGAGCTGATGCCGTCGATCGCCATCGTCGGCACCTTCGCCCTGCCGGAAGGCGACGTGCCGCCGGCAGCCGACGCACGCGGCGGCGCGGCGCTGCTGCTGCTCGTGGACGCCGCCGGTCAGTCGGCCGGCCGCGGCAGCGTCGACTGGGCGACCATGACCTTCAAGGTCGACGATGCCGCACCCGGCGAGTTCACCGTCCAACTGTGGCGTGGCGAGCGGGCGGTGCTGGCGCGCGGGCTTTCGGTTCCGCCCGCCGGCCTGCGCGACGTCGCCCTGCAGTTCGAGGCCCCGGCGGCCGACGAGAAGCTGAGCAATCCCTTCTCCGGGTTCCGGGGCGGCCGCGGCGGCCGTGGCGGCCCGCCGTTCGGCGGACGGCGGCCCGGCGGGTGAGGCGGCGCCGCGCGGCCCGCGACTTGCCGCGGTGACAATGCATGATGGACTGCCTCGGCAGCCGGGAAGTCCGTTCGGGCGCGTTTTCGGCTCACACAAGAGGCCAAGCGCCGTAGCGGGACCACCGGTCGCGCCGTCCTCGCCCCCTGGAGTCGCTCGCGATGCCACTCGCCCGCGCCCTGCTCTGCACCGTCGCGCTCGCCGGCGGCCTGGCGACCACCACGCCGGCCGCGCCGCAGGCCGAGGCACCGGCGAAGACGGCGGAAGGCATCCACTTCGGACGCAGCGCCATCCGCGGCCAGACCGTCGTCGTGGGCAGCATCGCCGTGCGCAACGTCGTGCTGAAGAACTCGACGGCGCAGGCCGCCCGCCTGACCGAGGTGAAGCTCGACGGTGATGCCGTGGCGCTGACGCTGCTGCGCGAGTTGCAGCCGTTCCCGACCGCGCTCAACTCGCCGTTCGCGATGGAGCTCCCGGCCGGAGCCGGCGTGACGTTCCAGGTCCGCTTCGACGCCAAGGACCTGCCGCTCGGCGATCGCATGAGCAAGCTGACCGCCATCGTCGACGACCGGCCGCATGAATTGGCCATCGCGTGGGAAGTGGTCGAGCCGCCGAAGGACGACGGCGACGACCTGCCGATCCCGAAGCCGAAGAGCGACTGGGAGAAGTACGCGACGCAGGGCCCGCCGCCGCGGCTCGAGTGCGACCGCTGGTCCCACGACTTCGGCCGCAAGATGTCGGGCGAACGGCTCAAGACCGAATTCAAGCTGAAGAACAGCGGCGAGGGCGACCTGGTCATCATCAAGGTCGGCGCGCAATGCCACTGCACGCTGTCGGCGCTGCGCCTCCCGGATCGCGTCGTCCCGCCCAAGGAGCTCAAGGCCAAGGAGGCGTACGGCACACTCAAGCCGGGCGAGGAGGCGACGCTCGAGTGCGACGTCGACACCGCCGGCATGGCGGGGACCACGCGCAAGAAGATCCAGATCTACACCAGCGACCGCGCGCGCAGCCCGGTCTCGATCGACCTGACCATGGTGATCGACAACCCGTTCCAGTTCTCGCCATCGAGCATCAACTTCGGCGGCGTGCGCAGCGGCGAGGCGATCGAGCGCGTGGTGCGCATGTCCTCCGTCGACCAGGGCGAGTTCGAGATCGTCGGCCACGAGCTGCCGCAGCCGCAGGTGGTGGACATCGAGTACGTGAAGGTCACGCCCAGGCGCAACGAGCAGTGCGCGTGGGAGATCAAGCTGCGGACCCGCGCCGGGATCGAGTGCAAGGACCACGTCGGCCGGATCAAGCTGCTGCTCGACCACGAGCGGATCGCCGTCCTCGACCAGCTCCACTACACGATGCGCGGGCTCCCCGACGTCGAGTGGACGCTCGACCACAAGCCGACGCCGAAGTCGCCCGAGATGATCACGCTGGGCGTGGTCAAACCGAAGGTGAACGACGTGCGCACGATCGTGCTGGAGAACAAGAACCCGAAGGTGCCGTGGAAGCTGACCGGCGCCAAGGTGACGTCGCGGATCGGCTCGGATCCGTTCGCGGTCGAGTGCGTCACGCTCGAGGAAGGTCAGCGCTACGAGGTGAAGTTCAGCGTGATCGCGCCGCCGAAGACCAAGTCCTTCGCCGGCGAGATCGAGATCAGCGCTGACAGCGCGACCGCGCCGAAGCTGAAGCTCAAGTTCTCCGGCATCTGGGCGGGGAACGTTCCACCGACCGACCCGGCGACCGGCGGGCGCTGAGCGGGCGCGCTCCGGCGCACCCCGGCGCGCTCAGTCGCCGCCGCTGCCCGCGTCGCCGTCGTCGGCGCCCTCGTCGCGGCGCTGGCGGCGCCGCCCCTTGCCGGCGCCGGACCGAGGTTCCGTGCCCGCCGCCGCGGGTTCCTCGGCGTCTCCCGCCGACGCGTCCGCGTCATCCTCGGCGCCCGCCTCGCCGTCGTCGCCCGCCTCTTCGTCCTCCTCCGCGCCGTCGCCGATGTAGCCGAGCTGCGCCAGCGCCTCGAGATCGGCGGCGCCGAGCTTCTCCTGCACCATCTTGTAGCGCACGAAACCGCGCTCTTCGTAGTCCTTCAGGATCCGCTCGAGCTCGCCCTTCATCGCGCGCGCGGCATCGGCGCGGCTCTCCGAAAGGTCGACGAGCTCGCGCGGGTCCTCGGCGAGGTTGAACAGCCAGGTGCGCTGCTTGCGGCAGCCCGGCCCGTACCAGATCAGCTTGAGCGGTCCGCTGATCAGCATCTTCTTGTCGGGGTATTCCTCGGCGATGACCGGCAGCTCGGGGAGCTCGAGGCCGAACATCCCGGGGGAGAGGTCGACCCCCATGAACTCCGCCTCGGGCGCCGCGAGCCCCGCGCGCAGCAGGAGCGTCTGCGGGACGTCCATGACCCGCACCGGTTCGCGCACGCGACCGCCGCCGAGCGTCTCACCCGCACGACGGTCGGGCTTCAGGATCAGCGGCACGTGGACCAGCTCGTTCCACAGCGTCGAGCCGTGGCCGAATCCCTCGTGCTCGTAGAACTCCTCGCCGTGATCTGAGACGACCAGCACGATCGTGTCGTCCCACAGGCCGCGTTCGCGCAGCTGGTCGCACAGCACGCCGAATTCGCGGTCGTTGAACAGGATCTCCTCGTCGTACAGGTCGATCACGTGCTGCAGGTCGGCCGGCGCCAGCGGCGCGCGGCTGGTCAGCTCGCGCGCGTTGGTGCGCGCCGGCGACATCCGGCCGGAATAGTCGCCGCTCCAGGTGCCCCGCGTCGATGCCGGCGGGTCGTAGGGCGCATGCGGGTCGATCGTGTGCAGGTAGAGGAAGAACGGCCGGTCCTGCTGCTGGTCGAGCCAGGCGAACGCCTCCTCGTGCACCTGGTTCGCGCGCGAGTCGCCGCGCTGGCGCGCCTTCTCGACCGCCTCGAACTGCGAGAAGCCCTGCTCGAAGTTGAGGCTCGCGCCATGGACGTGGGCATTGGCGAGGAAGGCGCCGGTGGCGTAGCCCGCCTTGCGGAAGCGTTCGGCCAGCGTCTCGATCTCGGGCGCGAGCCCGGTGGTCTTGCTGGCGTTGTGGAAGCTGTGCAGGTAACTGGAGAAGAGCGTCGCCACCGAAGGGCGGGTCCACGGCGCCTGCGAGAAGGCGCGCTCGAACACCACCCCCTCCGCCGCCAGCCGCTGCAACTGCGGCGTGGTGTCGCGCGCGTAGCCGTACGGCGTGCAGTGATCCGCTCGCAGCGTGTCGATCAGGTAGACCAGCACGTTCGGCTGCCGGCGCGTCGCCGGACGCACGATGACCGGGTCGGCGAAGGCGAGCAGCGCCTCGAACGCCGCCACCGCCGGCGTGCCGACGCAGGCCGACTCGAAGCGCAGCGTGCCGCTCCCCGCTTCGGCCGCGGTGATCGGCCGCGACGTTCGCGCCCAATCGAGCCGCCGCTTGCGGGAGAGTTCGATCTCGGCCAGCGCCACCGGCGGCGCCCCCGCGCGGACGAAGGTGACCCGGCCCTTCACCGGCGGATGGCGCAGGTGCTCGTCGACCAGCGGCAACGCCGCGATCTCGACCTCGAAGCGGTCGCCCGCGCGCAGCTCGACCGGGAACTCGACCACCGTCGGCACCGGCGCGAGCAGCGCGAGCCGGGTGTCGTCCTTCGACATGACGTGGCGGACCAGCGGATGGCCGCCCGCCGCTTCGAGTCCGCGCACGAACGGGGACGGGTCACGCAGCGACTCCATCGGATCGCGCAGCTTGCAGAAGATGGCGCGCGGCTGGACCAGCTGCCAGCTGCCCTTGAGCGGCACGTTCGAGCGCAGCGTGAGGCGGGCGCGCCCCAGGCGGCTGCAGCGGAACGACACCTCCTCCTGACCGCGCCCGCGCGCCCGCCCCACCGGCGAGCCGTCGACCAGCAGCTCCCACTCCTGGCCCGAGCCGGCCACCACCGCCACCGTTCCCGGCAGCACGACGACGTCGCCGCTCCACTCGCGCTGCTCGCCCTGCGCCAGGCTCTCCGTGAACAGCGGGGTGACCGCCGGCGGCGCCGCGTGCGCGTACTCGGCCCGCAACCCGCGCAGCGCCGCGCCGCCGCGCAGCAGCAGTCGATCGCAACCGTCCGCGGCCAGCACCGCGAACGCGCGCAGCATCGGCATCCCGCCCTTCTGCGCGGTGACGTCGTCCATGCGCACGGTGACGGCGACCTCGCCGGCGACGTTCGGCAGATCGAACAGCTGCTCGCCGAGCTTCCACGAACCGGTGATGGTCCCGGCCAGCTTGCCGGCGATCAGCACGTCGTAGGTCGGCGGCAGATCGGTGGCGGTGAAGTCGTCCTTTGTGCCGAGCACCTTGGTCGACAGCGCGAGCCGGCACGGCCAATCGGGCAGCGGCACCTTGAAGGTGATCTCGCCCGGCTCGTCGAAGACGAGGTAGCGGTTGCCATGGACATCGCCGGCGCGGCGGATGTCCTTGAAGTCGGGGTGGTCCTTGAACAGCACCTCGGAACGAGTGGGCAGCAGCTCGACCGTCGCGGCGGCCGGCAGCGGCTGGCCGCCGGCCGTCAGCAGCGGCTCGACCAGGCGCCCGTCCGGCCCGCGTGAGAGCGGCAGATCGAGCCGCCAGACCCGCACCGCGCCGTCCTCGTGCACGCGATCGGGCGGCGTCGTGTCGAGGTCGAGCACGACCTTGCCGAGCGGCTCCGCGTCGAGCAGCACCGAGGTGGCCTGCGCCCGGTCGATGGCGTCGAGCACGAAATGCACTTCGGCCCGCTCGTT
>VGYY01000204.1 GCA_016872815.1 Planctomycetota bacterium | reverse complement strand
CCGCGCGCGGAGCCGGCGGCCGGCGCCGCCGTCGAGATCCGCTTCACCCGCGGCGGCGGGGCGATCCGCAGCCGGGCGCGCTTCGCCGACCGCGTCGACGCCGACGTCATCATCGACACCGGCGCCTCGCTCACCGCGATCAGCGACCGGCTCGCGGCCGAGCTCGGCCTCGACCTGCGCAAGCCGGAGCGCACCCTGAGCGTGAACACCGCGAACGGGCGGGTGACCGCGCCGGTCGTCCTGCTCGCGAACGTGGACGTCGCCGGCGCGCGCGTGACCCACGTCGAGGCGGTCGTGCTGCAGCTCCTCGGCGACGACGCGCTGATCGGGCTCAACTTCCTCGAGCACTTCGACCTGTCGCTCGACTCGGCGCGCGGGATCCTGCGCCTGACGGCGCGGCGCTGAGCGAACCGCCGAAGGCAACCGGCACCGAGCCGGACGCAGCGCTGCGCCGGCATGGCCAGGGGCGCCGACGAGGCGCGCGCCGTCAGCCGCGCGCGCGACAGAGCGGGAACGGGCCGTCGAGCACGCTGCGCAGCCCCGGCGCGGCCGCCGCCATCGCCGGCGCCGCGTTGAGCAGCGCCGCCACCGTCGCGAGGTCGCCCGGCGTGCCGCCGTCGAGCCGGGCGCGGATCGGCGGATCGCCGTCGATCTCGACCTCGTCGCGCGGCGCCTCGGCGCCGACGTACATCTCGAGGTGCAGCTCGACCACGCCGCGCGGCGCGGTCGCCACCAGCCGATGGTCGATCCCGGCGACCTGACCCGGCTCGACGCGCACGTGGTCGGTGGCGATGGGGCGCGTCGCGACCTTCGGCAGCAGCTCCTCGACGATGCGCGGCCGGCCGAAGCCGAGCGCCGCGCAGAGCAGTTCCGCCGACTCGGGCAGGCCGACGTGGCCGAGCCGGCCGGCGCGCGCCTCGGTCGTGAACTCGGCGACGGTGCGGCCGGCGCCGACCTTCCGCTGCAGCGGACCGCGGCGCAGCGCCGCATCGACCACGCGGTGCGCGCGCACGGCGCGAACGGCGAGGCACGGCCCGGTCAGGACCGCCGGCAGCAGGTCGAGGACGTAGCCCGGATTGACGCCGGTGCCGAGCAGCGCGACCTTCTTGCGCCGCGCCAGCGCGTCGAGCTCGCGCGCGAGGCGCGGCGAGCGGCGCCACGGCCAGGTGAGTTCCTCGCAGCTCGACACCACCGCGATCCGTTTCGCGAGCAGCGCGCGGAAGGTCGGCGCCGCCGCCGCGAGCTGCGAGCTGGTGCAGACGACCGCGACCGTGCCTTTCGGCAGCGCCTTCCAGTCGCCGATCGCGCTGACGACGCGCACCGATCGCGGCGCGCCGGCGACCAGGTCGGACAGGCGCGCACCGGCCAGCGCGGGATCGGCGTCGCAGGCGCCGACCACCGCGAGGCCGCGCCGTTCGAGGGCACGGGCGAGGGTGGCCCGGCCGATCGGACCGAGGCCGACGAGGACCAGCGGCGTGGCCGCCATCGTTCTGCTCCAGCAAGGCGCCGCGCGGGCGCGGAAGGGCGCGGAAGGGCGCGGAATGGTAGCCCCCGTGCGAGCGCCTTATGCTCCCCGCCCCTTCGCGCCATGGCGCGATCCCGGACCCGGAGGCGCATGAGCGGACTCGATTACGGCCTGCTGCTGTTCGGCTACCTCGCCGGCGCGCTGCCGATGGGGCTCGCCATCGGTCGGATGCGCGGCGTCGATCTGCGCGAGCACGGCAGTCGCAACATCGGCGCGACCAATGCCGGCCGGGTGCTCGGCCGGCCGTTCTTCTTCGTCGTCTTCGTCCTCGATTTCGCCAAGGCGTACGTTCCCGCGCTGCTGGCGCGCCGGTTCGGCTCGGGGGCGATCGCGCCCGACACGCTGGCGCTCCTGGTCGGGGTCGCCGCCATCCTCGGCCACGTCTTCCCGGTGTTCCTCGGTTTCCGCGGGGGCAAGGGCGTGGCGACGGCAGCGGGCGCGTTCGTCGCGGTGGCGCCGGCGGCGGCCGGGGTCGCCTGGCTCGTCTGGCTGGCGGTCATTCTGTTGACGCGCATCGTCTCGGCGGCGTCGCTCGCCGCGGCGGTGGCGCTGCCGGCCGCCTGCTTCCTGCTGCCGCCGGGGCGGGACGGCAGCGCGCTCGGCGGGCCGGTCAAGGGGGCGGCGGTGGCGATCAGCGTGCTGATCGTGGTGCGGCACCGGGCCAACATCGGGCGACTGCTGCGCGGCGAGGAGCCGCGCGTGGTGCGGAGGAAGGACTGATGGATCGGGCGCTGGTGATCGGCGGTGGCGGGTGGGGCAGCGCACTGGCGCTGGTGCTCAACGAGCGCGGCGTGCAGGTGCGCCTCGCCGTGCACGACGCCGCCTACGCGGCGGAGATGGCGCGGACGCGCCGCAATCCGCGCTACCTGCCCGGCATCGAGTTGCCGCAGCGCGTCGAGGTGACCGCCATCGAGCAGGCCGACGACGGCGAGACGGTGGTCTTCTCGGTGGTGCCGAGCCAGTTCCTGCGCGCGACGCTCGAGCGCTGGAAGCCGTCGCTGCTGAAGAAGCGGCGCGTCTTCGTGACCGCCACCAAGGGCATCGAGCAGAACACGCTGGCGCGTCCGACCGAGATCGTGCGTGCGGTGCTGGGCGACGTGCCTTTGGTGGTGCTGTCGGGGCCGAGCCACGCCGAGGAGGTCGCGCGGCGCATGCCGACCACGGTGGTCGCGGCCTCGGCCGACCGCGGCATCGGGCTGCGCATCCAGGACCTGCTCAACACCGAGCGCTTCCGCGTCTACACCAACGGCGATCCGCTCGGCGTCGAGCTCGGCGGCGCGCTGAAGAACGTGATCTCGATCGCCGGCGGCATCGTCGACGGGCTCGGCTTCGGCGACAACACCAAGGCGGCGCTGCTCACCCGCGGCGTGGTCGAGATGGCGCGGCTCGGCGTGGCGCTCGGCGCGCAGCGCGAGACGATGTTCGGCCTGGCCGGGATCGGCGACCTGATCACGTCGTGCATCTCGCCGCACGGTCGCAACCGGGCGGTCGGCATCCGCGTCGGTCGCGGCGAGAAGGTCGCCGACATCGTCGCCTCGATGATGCAGGTGGCCGAGGGCGTGCGCACGGCGGCCGCGGTCCACGACCTCGCCGCGCGGCACAAGGTCGAGATGCCGATCTGCGAGCAGGTCTTCGCCGTGCTCCACCAGGACAAGGACCCTTCGCGCGCGGTGCGCGACCTGATGGGGCGGCAGCTGAAGGACGAGCAGGAGTGGTGAGCCCCGCGGCCGCAGCCTCGCGGCCGCCACCCGCGGCCGCAGACTTGCGGCCGCCACCCGTTCAGTGAATCAACTCGAAGTCGAACACGTGCTCGCCGTCCGGCAGGTCGACCACCAGCCGGACCGGGCCGGCCGGGACGCTGGTGCCGCGGATCTCGAAGAAGACCTCGCCTTGCACGGAGCTGCGCGGCGCGACCGACGCCGGCATCTGGTAGCCCCACTCGCCGAAGAACAGCAAGGTGTCGCCCGCCGGCACGAAACCGGTCGGCGCGCTGCCCTCGAGACGGAACATCGTCGGCACCACCTTGAGCGGCCGGTCGGTCCGGTTCCGGAGGGTGATCGCGGTCGAGTAGAAGCAACCGGGCCACTCCTCGATCGTCGCGGAGACGAGGTAGGCTCCTCCGGCCGGATGCGATTCGCGTTGCAGCGCCACCAGCGGGCCGGCGCAGCCGACGGGCGCCACGGCGACCACCAGCGCGCTGAGCACGGCGCCGAGCAGCTTGAGCAGGGTGCGCATGACTTCGATCCTCGGGGCGACGGACGCGGACGATAGCGCGGGCGGCGCCGCCGAGCAGGTGGCGCCAGCGCCGCTGCCCGATCCGCCGGCGCGGCCGGGCGAGTTCGCGCCGCTCGACTACCGCCGCTTCGCGGTCGACCCGCCGGTGGTGCTGGCGCCGATGGCCGGCGTGACCAACCAGGCCTTCCGGCGGCTCTGCCGCAGCTTCGGTGCCGGGCTCTTCGTCAGCGAGATGATCATCGCGCGCGGCCTGGTGGAGGGGCACGCGAAGACGAAGCAGCTCGCCGCCTTCCATCCCGAGGAGTCGCCGCGCTCGCTGCAGCTCTACGGCTCCGATCCGCGCTGGCTCGCCGAGGCGACCCGCCTGCTGGTGGACCACGACGCCGTCGACCACCTCGACCTCAACTTCGGCTGTCCGGTGCGCAAGGTGACGGCCAATGGCGGCGGCGCGGCGATCCCGATCAAGCCGCGGCTGATGGCGCGGCTGGTCGGCGCCGTGGTCAAGGCGGCGGCCGGTCGTGTCCCGGTCACGGTGAAGGTGCGTCTCGGCATCGACGACGACCACCTCTCGTTCCTGTCGTCGGGTCGCGTCGCGCGCGAGGAGGGGTGCGTCGCGATCGGGTTGCACGCGCGCACCGCGGCGCAGCTCTACGACGGCTTCGCGCGCTGGGAAGCGATCGGCGAACTGAAGAGCGCCACGCCGGGGATCCAGGTGCTGGGCAACGGCGACATCCAGGAGGCGCATGACGCGCTGCGGATGATGCGGCAGACCGGCTGCGACGGCGTCATCGTCGGGCGCGGCTGCCTCGGGCGGCCATGGCTGTTCGCGGAGCTGGCGGCCGCCTTCGCGGGGCGCGCGCCGGCGCCACCGCCCGCTCTCGGCTGCGTCATCGACGTGCTGCGTCGTCACCTCGCGCTGATGGTCGAACTGTTCGGCGAGCGCAGCGCGGTGCTCGAGATGCGCAAGTGGTGCGGCTGGTACCTGAAGGGGTTCCGCGACAGCGCGGCGGCCAAGGCGGCGCTGATGCAGGCGACGACGACGGCCGGGCTCGAAGCGGTCCTCGCGCCGCTCGACCGCGCGCAGCCCTACCCGCAGCAGGCGATCCGCGCACGGCGCTGCAAGCGCGGCGGCACGCAGAAGGTAGCGCTGCCGCCGGGCTATCTCGATTCGCTCGACGATGACCAGGCGGCGCCAGGCGCAGCGGCGATGGAGGCGGCGCTCGATCCGGGTGAAGGCGGTTGAGCCCTGCGTCGCGCCGCGGCGGCATTCCCGCCGCGGCGCGACCGCGCGCTCAGCACGCCTCGAGCTTGTAGCCGTCGTCCTCGAGGATGATGCGGTAGCGCGTCCCGTTGGCCGTTCCGTTCACGAACGCGAGCAGTTCCTTGCAGAACGCGATCTCGATCTCGGCCGGGATCGCGAGCGACTTGCCGAGCGTTCCCTGCGCCAGGCGGCGCAGCGGTGCCGGTGTCGGCGCCGGCGGCGCCACCGGCGTGGCGAAGCTGGCGATCCCGTCGAGCGCCGACCCCTGCTTCGCGCGCCGCGGCATGCGCGGCTTGCGCTGGCTCGGATCCTTCGGCGGCGCCGGCGGCGGCGCCGCTGCGTCGGCGACCAGCTTCGCCACCGTCGCCCGGTAGCTCGGATGGAGGGAGTAGCACTTCGCACCGGCCCGGTAGCCCGGCACCACCAGCGCTTCCTTGCCGCGTGAATTGCAGATGCGCTGCACCTGCGCATAGGAGACCGGGCGGCTCTTCAGATCGCTGGCCAGCACCTCGCCGCCGTCGGCGAGTTCGCGCAACAGGAAGCGCACGTGGCTCGAGGAGTCGCCGAGCGTGGTCTCGAGTTCCGCATCGCTCCAGCGTGAACGGCTGCCGCTGGCGACGGTTTCCGCAGCGGGATCACCGGTCATGAATTCGACGTCATTCAGGCTCATTGGAAAGCAACGCTCCAAACATGGAAACACCAGCAGCGAATGAACCGCGACCGGTATGGGGGGGATTGGCCGAGGGAACGGGGGTCGCCGGCAGTCGCGCTCCTTGTCCGAATGGCTTCCGGACAACGATGGACGAGCAACGTCCGCGAGCTGCCAATGGCGGGTGAATGTAGCGCTCTGCGCCCAGTTGTCCATTCAGCCGTCTTCCGGCGAGCGGCCGGTTTTGCCGGCCGGTTGCCGGGGAGAAGGGCCTCTGCGCGGTCAGCGCGGCGCCGCTCCGGCCATGTGCCGGGCGGCCGCCTGGTATTGCGCGATCCCCGGGGTCTTGCCGCGCAACATCTGCAGCAGATTGAGCGCGACATAGGTCGCCATCGCCGGATTGTTGCGCAATCGGCGTCGGCAGTACGCCGTGGCCTGATCCCACGCGGTCGCGAACGGGACATACAGCCGTACCGGCGGCGGCACCTTGTCGCGCGTCGTCACGCTGCCGTTCGCGAGGGCGGCCAGCAGCGCGGCTCGCGGCACGCCGTAGAGCATCTGCACCTCGTAGCGCTCGCCGCCGATTCCGCGCGGCACCACGACCTCGCGCAGGAACCGGCGGATCAGCGCCTCGTCGTGGCTCGCCACCTCGACATAGGCGCCGCGTTCGAGCAGTTGCGCCGACTGATCGAGCAGTCGCTCCTTCATTGCCGGCTTCTCGGTCAGGGCGATCGCCGGCGGCTCGAGGTAGATGCCGATGACCATGCGCACGCGCATGCCGGACGGGATGCGCTTCAAGTCCTCGGCCGTGCGATGGAGCCGGGTCTGCAGGACGGTGCCGACGTCGAAGCCGCGGCGATGGAGGTCGAGGGCGACGTCGAGCGTCCAGTCGGTCCAGGTGTGGTCCTCCATGTCGATGGTCAGCCCGACTCCGAGGCGGCGCGCCTCGGCGGCGATCGCCTCGATCGCCTCGCGTGAGCCGGCGCCATCGCCACCGCGATCGAGCGGGGCGGCGGTGAAGGAGGAAGGCTTGAGCGACAAGGTCGGCCGGTCGCGCGCCGAGCGGAACGCGGCATCGGCGGCGACGCCACGCACCATCGCCAGGTAGGTCGCGGCATTCTCCTGCGCGCGCGCCGGATCGCGCACCTCCTCGGCCAGGAGGTCGAGCGTGGTGACGATGCCGGCACCGGAGAGCAGTCGGCGGGCGACGTCGAGGCCGGCGTCGAGCCCTTCTCCGGCGACGTAAGGGCGCGCGAACAGCCGGATCAGGAACGACGGCAAGGTGTCGACGAAGCGGGCGTGCAGGTTCGTCGCGGCGTTCATGGTCAGTCGTCCCGTCCCGCTCCGAGTCGCGCGTCGAGGTCGCGCTCGAACCGCTGCCTCAGCCAGTGGCGCAGCGGCGGTGCGTCGGCGCGGGCCAGCGAGCCGAGGTCGAGGTAGCGCTCGACGTAACGCGTGCCGCCGGTGCCGGTCAGTTCGGAGAGCGTGCCGTCGCGCTCCATCTGCGCCTTCGACGCGGCGGCGAACGGGCGGTCGGCGCATTGCGTCGCATGGCAGCGGATGGCGGTGAGCTTGCGCTCGAGCACGGCGGAGACGTCGACCTCGGCGACACCGTCGAAGCCGGGCACCGGATCCCACACCGGGTAGCCCTCGAGCCGCGGCGGCGGCGTGCTGCGCCGCACCGCGGCGAGGGTCGCGCGCGTGGTGGCGAGGTGGGTCGGGTGGCGTTCGTACGGGGAGGTGGTCACGACCACCTTCGGCGTGAAGCGCGCGATGGCGGCGGCGATCGCGTCCGCGGCCGCACCGGCCGGGGCGGCCTGCAGCATCGGGCTCGGCAGCATGAGCAGCCAGCCGAAGGCGGCGCCGACCGCGCGCAGGCCGGCCAGCGCTTC
>VGYY01000203.1 GCA_016872815.1 Planctomycetota bacterium | reverse complement strand
GCTCGCGTCCGCGCGGCGCGGCGGCGAAGGCGGCGAAGGCGCTGGTGCCATTGCTGCGGCGGCTGCAACGGATCGCCGACGGGCTCGCGGCGGGCCGCGGTCCGCGCTGGCGCGATCGGGGGGGGGGCGCGCGCGCGCCGTGGGCGATCGCCTATCTCGCGCTGTGGCCGCCGAGTCGAGGCCGCGCGTTCGGGGAGTGGCTGGTCGGCACGCTGCTCTGGCGCGCATCGACGAAGTAGTCACTCCGCCCGCAGCAGCGCGAACTTGAGGTAGCGCCCTTCCGGGAAGCCGAGGCGCGCCGGATGGTCGGGGGCGGCGCCGGCGATCGCGGCGATCGTCACGCGGCGGCGCGCGCGGACGGCGGCGGTGGCGACGTATGCGAGGAAGTCGGCCTCGCGCACGTGCGAGGAGCAGCTCGCGGTGGCGAGCCAGCCGCCGGGCGGCAGCGCGCGCAGCGCGAGCTCGTTCAACTTCTCGTAGGCCTTCTCCGCGCGCGGCACCATCTTCCGGCTGTGGGCGAAGCTCGGCGGGTCGAGCACGATCAGGTCGAACGACCCCGTGGGCAGCCCGGCGACCGGCTGCGGCGGCGCGCCGCCCGTCGCTCGCGCCGCCAGTTCGGCCAGCACGTCGAAGGCGTCGGCGGCGAGGAAGGAGTGCGCGGCCGGGTCGAGGCCGTTCAGCGCGAAGTTGCGCCGCGCCGTCTCGACGGCAGGTGCCGCGAGGTCGACGGTGGTCACGTGCGCCGCGCCGCCCTGCGCCGCCGCCACCGAGAAGCCGCCGGTGTAGGCGAAGGTGTTGAGCACCCGCCGCCCGCGCGCGAGCTGCGCCACGCGGTCGCGGTTCTCGCGCTGGTCGAGGAAGAAGCCGGTCTTCTGGCCGCGCAGCACGTCGACGAAGAAGCGCCGCCCGTGCTCCTCGATCACCACCTCGCCGTCACGGCCGCCGGCGGGCGCCGCCGGCATCGTCCCGGCGACGACGCGTGCCTCGCCGTCCTGCAGCAGCGGGTTGCGCACGACGATCGCCCGCGGCCGCAGCAGTTGCTGCACCGCGCCGACGAACCGCTCCTCCCACGCGACGCCGAGCGCACCGTCGGTGCGCAGCGACGCGACGTCGCCGTAGAGGTCGCACTGGAGGCCGGGCAGGTGGTCGTTCTCGCCGTGGCAGGCGCGGAAGCCCGTGACGCCGGGCCGCAGCAGCTCGCGGCGCAGCGCGATCGCGCCGGCGAGGCGTTGGACGACCAGCGCGGCGTCGACCCGCTGGTCGGGATCGAGCGTCCACGCGCGGAACGCCAGCGGCGAACGCGGCTCGACCGTGCCGCGCGCCACGAACTCGCCGCGCCGGTCGAGCAGGTCGACTACCTCGCCGTCGGCCAGCCCCGGCGCCAGCGCCACCGCATCGGCGAACGCCCACGGATGGCCGCCGCGCAACGAACCCTCGATGCCCTGCGTGAGCCGGATCGTGCGCGGCGGCGATGCCATGGCGGCGAACCATACCGGCCACCGCGGTGCTGGAGCGCATCGCGACCCCGATCGAGGTGCCGAAGTGGCTCGCGGAACGACGCGGGCCGGCAGCGTCCTCGCCTACTTCGATCGGAGCCGCAGCACGCCATCCAGCGGCGCGTCGTCGGCCAGGCCAGCCAGAGCTCGCCGTCGTGCAGCGGCAGGCGCACCCCGCCGAGTCAAATCGCCATCGGGGTCACGCCGATGGCGTCCGCCGGCAGCCCGAGATGGGTACACGCCGCCGCGAGCCCGAGCTGCAGCACCGCGCCGTCGCGTGCATTCCGGCGCGCCTGCACCACGCGCAATCCGCCGTCGCGTTGGCCGGAAGGAGCCACGGCGCCAGCGCCCGCCACGCGAGCTCCTGCGCGTGGATCGACGAGAGCAGCTCGACGTCGCGGCGCGCGAGGCGCAGGCTGCTGTCGGCCGGCTGCAGCGCGGCGACCGCCTCGTCCAGTGGCGGCAGCGCGCCGCGCTCGGTGGTCAGCGCGGCCAGCGCAGCGCGCAGCGCCTCGGCCAGCGCGAGATCGCCCGGGCCGGCGCGACCATCACGCGTGCCCTCCGGCTCCACCAGCAGGAGGTCGAGCGCGACCGTGCGTGCGCCGGTCCGCGCGATCTCGTGCAGCGCCAGCGCGAGCCGCTCGCGCGGCCACGGCCAGCGGCCGCCGACACCGAGCGCGCCGTCGTCGATGTCGACGAAGGCGATGTTGCGATGGAGCGGGGCGGCGGCGCGTGGCGCGAGTTCGAAGCGCAGGTCGATCGAGCGGCGCTCCCAGCCGTCGACCAGCGTGGTGAACGACGCGAGGGTCGCGGCGAGCGTGAGGCCAGCCCCGAGCGCGATCACCTCCCGCTGTTCCACCGCTCTCCCGCGCGCCATGGGTGTCTCTTCGGTCGCGCGAGCGGCCCGGCCGAATGGGGGCCGGGCGCCCGGAGTGCCCCCGGGGCTGCGATCCGCCGACCGCAATCAGGGCCGGGTGACCCGATCCTCATCGAACCCTGGCAACGGCTCGACCACCGGTCTCCGCAGCAGCGCACGTGGGCTGACGCGGACCGGTGCGCTCGAGTTCGCGGCGCGGGTACGCCGACCGCTCCCGCCGCGGCGCGCTACTTCCCCGCCTTGACCAGTTCGATCTCGAAGATCAGCGTGGCATTGGCGGGAATCTTCGGCGGCCGGCCGTTCGGGCCGTAGGCGAGGTTGCCCGGGATCTCGAAGCGGTAGACCGCGCCTTCCTTCATCAGCGCGACGCCCTCGATCCAGCCGTTGATCAACCCGCCCGGTCGCAGCGGGAACTGCGCTGTCCCGTCGCCGCGCAACTTCGAGGAGTCGAACAGCGATCCGTCGGTGAGCCACCCGCTGTAGACCACGGTCACGTTGTCGCCGACCCCCGCCTGCTTCCCGCCGCCCTCCTTCAGCACCTCGTACTTGAGCCCCGACTTGGTGGTCGTCTGCTTCGCCGGATCGGGCGGCGTGAACTTCGGCTGCGCCACCACGCCGGTCAGCTCCACTTCCCACACCGTCATCGACCCGGCCGGCAGGAACGGCGTCCCGAACCATGGCAGCCGTCCCGCCTGCTCGGCCGGCACCTCGACGCGCACGCGGCCGCCGATGGTCAGGTACTGCGGAAGCACCTGCAGGAACCGCAGCGGCAGCTCGCCCGCCTTCGCCCTCAGCACGTTGCCACTCTTCTCGCTGCAGTCGAGCAGCCGCCCCTTCGGCGTCCACGCCGCGTAGCGCAGCTCGAGCATCTCGTCGGCGCCCGGCTTCGTCCCGTTGCCCTCGACCACCGTCTCGATCACGAGTCCCGACTCGGTCTTCACCTGCTTCGCCGGGTCGCCGGCACGGAACGCCGGCAGCTTCGGTCCCGCGCTGAACGCGATCAGCTCGACCTCGAACACCAGCGTCGCGTTCGGCTTGATGTTGCGTCCCGAGCCGCGCTCGCCGTACGCGAGCTCCGGCGGGATGACCAGCTTCCAGTGCGCGCCGGGCGTCATCTTCTGGAGCGCTTCGTTCCACCCCTCGATCACGTCGCCGATCACGAACTCGGCCGGCTTCGGATCGTTGCGCGACGAGTCGAACACCGACCCGTCGAGGTTCCAGCCGGTGTAGTGGCACGTGACCTTGTCGCCGAACTTGGGCGACTCGCCCGGCTGGCCGGTCTTCAGCACCGAGTACTTGAGGCCGCTCTCGGTGGCCTGTTGCGGACCGACGTCGGCCGGGATCCCCTGCGGCACGCCCTGCTGGGTGCCGAACGCGGCCGCGAGGAGCGACGAAAGAAGCGTCACGAGGCTCTCCGAAGGAGGGTGGCGTCGGCGGCTGCTGTCGCCCGCGAAGGCGCGCGAGCATACGGTGGGCTGCGCTTCGCGCGCCGCTTCCGCCCTTCGGCGTAACGTGCGGCGATGTCCGAGCTCCCGCGCGAGCCGCTGCCGATCGACGCCCGCCTCCCCGAGCTGGTGGCGGCCGTCCGCGATCGCGGCGTCGCTGTCGTGACGGCGGAGACCGGCGCCGGGAAGACGACGCGGGTGGCGCCCGCCCTGCTCGAGGCGGGGCTTGCCGGCGAACGGCGCGCGATCCTGCTCGAGCCGCGCCGTCTCGCCGCGCGCGCAGCGGCACGCCGCATCGCCGAGGAGCGCGGCGTCGCCCTCGGCGAGGAGGTCGGCTACCACGTCCGCTTCGATCGTCGCGCCTCGGCGCGCACCCGCCTGCTGGTCGTGACCGAGGGAATCCTCACCCGGATGGTGCAGGACGACCCGTTCCTCGACGAGTTCGGGCTGGTGCTGTTCGACGAGTTCCACGAGCGCAGCCTCGCTGCCGACCTCGCCTTCGCGCTGGTCGACAAGGTGCGGCGCGAGGCGCGGTCCGACCTGCGTCTCGTCGTGATGTCGGCGACGCTCGATGCCGCGCCGCTGTCGCGCTTCCTCGGCGACGCGCCGGTGGTGGCGGTGCCGGGCCGCCTCCATCCGGTCGCCGTCGAGTGGCGGCCGCTGAAGCGCGACGACCGCCTCGACGAGGCGGTGGTGGCGGCGGTGCGCGACGCGCTGCGCGGCGGCGCGGACGGCATCGGCGCGCAGGGCGATGTGCTGGTCTTCCTGCCGGGACTCGGCGAGATCCGCCGTTGCGGTGAGGCGCTGGCGGCGGCTCATGCCGGCTCGCTCGCCGCCGGATCGCTCGAGCTGGTCGAGCTGCACGGTGACCTCGCACCGGAGCGGCAGGACGCCGCGCTCCGGCCGGGCGCGGCGCGCCGCATCCTCCTCGCCACCAACGTCGCCGAGACCTCGGTCACGCTGCCGGGCGTGACCACCGTGATCGACAGCGGTCAGGTGCGCCGTCTGCAGTACGACCCAACGGTCGGCCTCGACCGCCTCGAACTCGGCCGCGTGTCGCAAGCCTCGGCCGAGCAGCGCCGGGGGCGCGCCGGACGCGTCGCTCCCGGCCGCTGCCTGCGCCTCTGGAGCGCGCTCGATCATCGCGGCCTCGCGCCGCACGAGGTGCCGGAGATCGCACGCGTCGACCTCTCCGGCCTCGTGCTCGAACTGCTGGCGTTCGGCGAGCGGCGGCCGGCCGAGTTCCCGTTCCTCGAGCCGCCGCCCGCCGTCGCGTTGGCGCGCGCGGCGTTCCTGCTCGAGCAGCTCGGAGCGACGCGGGGCGGCGCGCTGACCGCCGTCGGCCGGCGGATGGCGGGGATTCCGGCGCCGCCGCGCCTCGCGCGGCTGCTGCTGGCCGGCGAGGAGCTGGGTGTCGGCGAGCGCGCGGCGCGGGCGGCGGCGCTGCTGTCGGAGCGGGATCCGTTCCTGCGCGACGCGCGCGGTCCGCGCCGCGAGGCGGTGCACGAGAGCGACTCCGACGTGGTCGATCGCGTCGCGGCGCTGGAGGAGTTCGCCACGCGCGGGACCACCCGTTTCGAGTGGGGCGAGCTCCATCGCGGGCGCGCCGACTGGATCCTGCGCAGCGCCCGCCAGCTGGCGCAATCGGTCCGGCGCGACGCCCGCGACGGCTCCCTCGACGCCGATGCGGCGCTGCGCCGGGCGCTGTTCGTCGGCTGGGCCGATCGCCTCGCCCGCCGGCGCGAGCCGGGCTCGCCGCGCGCGCTGCTCGTCGGCGGGCGCGGCGTGCGGCTGCACGAGTCGAGCGCGGTCCGTCGCGCCGAGCTGTTCGTCGCGGTCGATCTCGATGGCGGCGGCGACGAGGCGCAGGTCCGCCTCGCGAGCGCGGTGGAGCGCGAGTGGCTCGACTCGTCGGCGCTGGTCACGGCGGACGAGGTGCAGTTCGACCGGACGCGCGCGGCGCTGGTGGCGCGGCGGATCACCCGCTTCGCGGACCTCGCCATCGAGGAACGGCTGCTGCCGGTCGAATCGGGCGAGGCGAGCGGCGCGGTGCTGGCGGCGGCGGTCGGCGACGACCTCGAGCGCGCGCTCGGCCTGGCGCGCGAGGAGGTCGCCGGGCTCCTGGCGCGGGTCCGTCGGCTCGCCGAGTGGATGCCGGAACTCGGGCTGCCTGCGCTCGACGCGGCGTGGTGGCGCGCCTGGCTGCCCGAGCTGTGCGCCGGCGCGCGCAGCTTCGCCGACCTGCAGCGCCTGCCGTTGGCGGAACTGCTGCGGGCGCGGCTCGGCGTGCCGCTGGCGCGTGCGCTCGACCAGCATGCGCCCGAGCGGCTGGTCGTCCCGAGCGGCAGCGCGATGCGGCTCGACTATCCGGCGGAAGGTCCGCCGGTGCTGGCGGCGCGGCTGCAGGAGCTGTTCGGCTGGGCGCAGACGCCGCGCATCGCCGGCGGGAGGGTGGCGGTGCTGCTCCACCTGCTGGCGCCGAACCACCGGCCCGAGCAGGTCACGCAGGACCTCGCGAGCTTCTGGAACACGGTCTATCCGCGGATCCGCGGCGAGCTGCGCGCCCGCTACCCGCGCCACTCCTGGCCCGACGACCCATGGACCGCGGTGGCGGTGCGGGGGCCGAAGAAGCGTCGGTGAGCCGGGAAGTCGGCGGAGTGAACGGCGCCGGAGCGCGGTCGTACGTGCGGCAGGGAGGTGATCTGATGCAGGCGGGAATCGGAGCGGTGCTGTAGATCGGCTGCGCGGCGCTGGCACCGGCGCAGGAGGTGGCGGCGGCCAGCGAACGGTGGCGCGCCGACCTGCAGCAGCTGGCGAGCGAGCTGCCGCGCCCGCACAAGGAGCTCTTCTTCCGGCAGCCGCGCGCGGAGTGGGAGGCGCGGGTGGCCGACCTCGATGCGGCGCTCGATGGCCTCGAGGACCACGAGATCGTCGTCGAGTTCATGCGGCTGGTCGCCAGCGTCGGCGACGGCCACACCGCGATCCGGCTCGGGCAGGGACCGGTCGCGCACAAGGTGTTTCCGGTCGAGTTCCATCCGTTCACCGATGGGCTGCACGTGGTGCGGGCGCCGCGTGAGCTTGCGTGGGCACTGGGGGCGCGGGTCACGGCGGTGGGTGGAGTGCCGATCGACGAGGTGTGGTCGTGCGTCGCCGAGATCATCGACCTCCGCTGGAACGGTGGCGGCAACTCGCTGGTGATCCAGCCGTTGCTGCGCCTGCTCGGCCGGCAGCGGGAGTTGCGCGAGAAGGGTGTGCTGTTCGTCGCCATCGGCGAGGACACGTTCTCCTCCGCGATGATGAACGCGGTCGAGCTGCGCCGCGGCTTCGGCGCGTTGCTGGTCGGGACGCCGACGGGCGGCAAGCCGAGGAGCTACGGCGAGATCAAGTTCCTGCGGCTCGCGCAGAGCGGTCTCGAGGTGAGTTACTCGACCAGGTTCTTCGAGTTGGCGCCGGACGATTCACCGTCCGTGCTGCCCGACCTCGCTGCACCGGCGGCGTTGGCGCACTGGCGCGAGGGGCGCGACCCGGTGCTCGAGGCGATCGCCGCGTGGCGGGCGCAGCGCGCGGCGGAAGGGGATGCCGACTCCGGGCGGCGGTGAGCGCGAGTCGCGGCGCGTCGTACCATCGACGGCGAATGGTCTCGTCGCCGCCATCGCCCGCCCCGTCCCTGCCGCTGCCCGCGCCGCCGCTGCAGGGACTGACCCACGCCGAGCTGGTCGCGGCGCTCGCGGCGGCCGGCGGCGCGGACGCCGCCGCGGAACGGCTCGGCGC
>VGYY01000202.1 GCA_016872815.1 Planctomycetota bacterium | reverse complement strand
TGGCGCCGCCGTGCGTGGCGGCGCCGCCGAAGTTGCGCGCCATCTGCTGCGCCATCGCGAACCCGACGCCGAGCCCCATGCCCTCGCCGGCGGCGCCACCGGCCTTCCCGAGCTCGGGCAGGCTCTTGCCGACCTGGTACTGCTGGAAGCGGCCGAGGTCGCCGAGCACGCCCATCGAGGTGCGCGCGTCGAGCGCCTTCTCGACCTCCTCGGGGAACGAGACGTTGACGATGGCGAGCTGCGGCAGGTCGAGCCCGTATTCGTCGTCGATCCTGGCGATGACCTCGCTGCGCAGCTGATCCGAGAGGCGGGCATAGTTCTGGGCGAGATCGAGCGCGGCGATCTGGCTCTTCGCCAGCAGCTCGGCGAACGCGGCGCCGATGGTGGCGCGCAGCAGCGTCTCGAGCTCGTCGGTGGCGAAGACGCCGTCGGTGCCGACCAGTTCCTTCAGCAGCACCTTCGGGTCGCGCGCCTTCAGCGAGTAGGTCCCGAACGCGCGCAGCCGGATCGGCCCGAAGTCGGGATCGCGCAGCATGATCGGATTCTGCGTGCCCCACTTCAGGTCGGTCACCTGGCGCGTGGAGACGAAGTAGACCTCCGACTTGAACGGGCTGTCGAAGCCGTGCTTCCAGCCCGCCAGCGTCGACAGGATCGGCAGGTTGCGCGTGGCCAGCTCGTAGTGGCCCGGCTCGAACGCGTCGGCGATCTTGCCCTGCGTCACGAACACCGCGACCTGTCCGGGCCGGACGATCAGCTGGGCGCCGTTCTTGATCTCGTTCTGGTAGCGGGGGAACCGCCAGACCAACGTGTGACGTGAATCATCGACCCACTCGATGATGTCGATCAGCTCGCCGCGCAGCTTCGCGAACAGTCCCATGGCAGCTCCGTCGGTCGGGGAGGAGAAGCGCGGCGGATGGTATCGCCGGCGCGGCGCCACTACCGCCCAGAGGCGCGGGCGGATCGAACGGGAGCGGGCGGCCGACGCGGGCGGTCCGTCAGCTGGTCACGACCACGGTCCCGCCCGCCGCGGCGGCGGCCTGCTGCGCGGCCGTCACGTACTGCGGCAACGGGTCGGCGCCGGCGTTCATCGCGACGCGGACGGTGGCGAGGCAGAGCGCGCCGTTGCCCAGCTTTGGCAGCTTGTTGTGCCAGAGGATCGCGCCCGATTCCGGGTCGAGGGCGAAGGCGTGGCCGCCCGACGCGACGAACAGCCGGCCGGCCTCGAACAGCAGCGTCACGATCGAGTAGCCGGTTTTGGGCAGGCTGGTGCGCCATCGCTCCTTGCCGGTCGCCTGGTCGAGCGCGGCGACGTGGCCGTGGGTGCCAATGAAGAGCAGGTCCTCGAGGCGAAAGGCGGGGACGGCCATGGCGAGCGCCGTGGCGGAGGGCGGTCGCGAGCGATCCCGACTACGCGGTCGGCGGGTGCGCCGTTCTGCCGGTCACGGCGGCGACCACCTGGGTCACGATCGCCGGATCGGCCAGCGTCGTGGTGTCGCCGAGGTCGTCGGTCACGCCACGCGCCAGCTGGCGCAGGATGCGCCGCATGATCTTGCCGGACCGCGTCTTCGGCAGCCCGGGCACGAAGTGGACGCGGTCGGGCGCCGCGATCGCGCCGATCTCCCGGCGCACCGCGTCCTTCACCGCCTGCTCGAGCGCCGCGTCGGTGGCGATCCCTGCCTTCACGATCACGAAGGCGCAGATCCCTTCGCCCTTGATCTCGTGCGGGAAACCGACCACCGCCGCTTCGGCGCACGCCGGATGGGTGACGATGGCGCTCTCGACCTCGGCGGTGCCGATCCGATGGCCGGAGACGTTCAGCACGTCGTCGACGCGGCCGGTGATCCACCAGTAGCCGTCGGCGTCGCGCCGCGCGCCGTCGCCGGTGAAGTAGCGGCCGGGGAAGCGCTTGAAGTAGGTGTCGAAGAAGCGCTGCGGATCGCCCCAGACCGAGCGCATGATCGACGGCCACGCCGCGGCGATGCAGAGGTTGCCGCTCAACTCGCCGTCGCCCTTCACCTCGCGCCCCTCGTCGTCGACCAGCAGCGGCCGCACGCCCGGCAGCGGCAGCGTCGCCGAGCCCGGCTTCTGCGGCGTGGCGCCCGGCAGCGGAGCGATCAGGATCGCGCCGGTCTCGGTCTGCCACCAGGTGTCGACGATCGGGCAGCGCGAATCGCCGACGACGCGGTGATACCAGCGCCATACCTCGGGATTGATCGGCTCGCCGACCGAGCCGAGCAGGCGCAACGACTTGCGGCTGCGCTGCAGAACCGGCGCGTCGCCGTGCTGCATCAGGGCGCGCAGCGCCGTCGGCGCGGTGTAGAAGACCGACACCTGATGCTTGTCGACCACGTCCCAGAAGCGGCCGACGTCGGGGAAGGTCGGCACGCCCTCGAACATCAGCGTCGTCGCCCGGTTGGCGAGCGGGCCGTAGACGATGTAGCTGTGGCCGGTCACCCAGCCGACGTCGGCGGTGCACCAGTAGACGTCGCCCGGCTGATGGTCGAACACCAGCTCATGCGTGAAGCTCGCGCCGACCAGATAGCCCCCGGTGGTGTGGAGCACCCCCTTCGGCTTCCCGGTCGAACCCGACGTGTAGAGGATGAACAGCGGGTCCTCCGCGTCCATCGGCTCGCACGGGCAGTCGTCGCCGATCGCGGGATGGGCGAGTTCCTCGTCGATCCAGGCGTCGCGGCCGTCGACCGTCGGCACCCACTTGCCGGTGCGCTGCTTCACCAGCACCCGGGTGATGCTGGGACACTCGGCCACCGCCTCGTCGGCGATGCGCTTGAGCGGCACGGCCTTGCCGCCGCGCACGCCCTCGTCGGCCGTGATCAGCAGCTTCGCGCCGGCGTCCTGGATGCGGTCACGCAGCGAGTGGGCCGAGAAGCCCCCGAAGACGACCGAGTGGATCGCGCCGATGCGCGCGCAGGCGAGCACGCTGATCGCGAGCTCGGGGATCATCGGCAGGTAGATGCAGACGCGATCGCCCTTGGCGACGCCGTGCTTCTTGAGCACGTTCGCGAAGCGGGCGACGCGCCGCTGCAGTTCGCGGTAGGTGATGCGCTCGTCGTGGCCGGGGTCGTCGCCCTCCCAGAGGATCGCGATCTGGTTGCCGTGGCCGGCGTCGACGTGGCGGTCGACGCAGTTGAAGCAGGCGTTGAGCTTGCCGCCCTCGAACCAGCGGATGCGCGCCGTCGTGAAGTCGGCGTCGACCACCCGGGTCCACTTCTGCGACCAGTGCAGTCGCTCGGCCTGGCGCGCCCAGAATCCCTCGGGGTTGGTCACCGACTCGGCGTAGAGCTGCCGATAGCGCTCGAGGCTGCCGACGCGCGCCCGGGCGGCGAAGGCGGCGGGTGGCGGGACGAGATCGCGCGACGGGGTCGACAAGTGGGGCGCTCCAGCGAGGGGGGCGCGGATTATGGGGCGGCCGGTGGGCAGCTCAACAGCGGGGCACGGCGCGGCGCAGCAGCAGAGGCACCCCGGCCAGCGCCGCCAGCAGCAGCACGATGTCGCCCAGCATGTAGAGGCCGTGCCAGCGCATGAACGCGGCGCGCTCCGGCGTGACCGGCTCCCGCGGCACGAAGTCGATCGAGCGGCCGAGCTCGATCATGGTCGGGACCAGCGGCGCCATCAGCAGCGCCACGACGGCCGCCACCGCGAGCAGCGTCCGCAGCAGGCGGCTGCCGGGCCCGCCCTTCGTCGGCCCGAACGCCAGCAGGAACGCGAGCAGCGTCAGCGCGACCTGGAACGGGCCGAGGAACGCGAACAGCGCCCGGTTGCTCTCCGAGGCGAAATAGCGCGAGAACATCTCCTGCGACTGGTCGCCTTCGACCCGCGCCATCGCCAGCACCTGCGCGGTCGCCGGCGTCTGCGCCGGGTCGGCGATGGCGAAGTTGCGCGTCGCCACCCAGAACGACAGGAGCAGCGCCCCGAACAGGACGGCGAGACAGCCGGCGGCAGCGGCGCAGCGCGCGCTGCCACGGCCGGGAGGGGCGACTTCGGTCATCGCGCTCACTCCCCGACGTCGAACTGCACGCCCTGCGCGAGCGGCAGCGCCGTGCCCCAGTTGATCGTGCAGGTCTGGCGGCGCATGTACGCCTTCCACGCGTCGCTGCCCGCCTCGCGCCCGCCGCCGGTCTCCTTCTCGCCGCCGAACGCCCCGCCGATCTCGGCGCCGCTGGTGCCGATGTTCACGTTGGCGATGCCGCAGTCGCTGCCCGCCGCCGACAGGAAGCGCTCGGCGTGGCGCAGGTTCAGGGTGAAGATCGCCGAGGAGAGCCCCTGCGGGACGTCGTTGTTGCAGCGGATCGCCTCGTCGAGGTCGGCGACCTCGACCAGCCAGGTGATCGGCGCGAACACCTCGTGCTGCAGCTGCGGCAGCGTGGCGGGCGCGCTCATCAGCGTCGGCGCGACGAAGCAGCCCGACTCGAAGCCGGCGCCGGAGAGCACCTTCCCGCCGCAGAGCAGCTTCGCGCCCTCGCGCTGCGCCTGCGCGATCGCCGCCTCGTAGCCGGCCACCGCGGCGCGGTCGATGAGCGGCCCGACCAGCGTCCCTTCCGCCAGCGGGTCGCCGATCTTCAGGCTGCGGTACGCCTTCAGCAGCATCGCGGTCAGCTTCGCCGCGATGCCGCGCTGCAGGTAGACGCGCCGCGTCGTGGTGCAGCGCTGGCCGGCCGTGCCCGCCGCGCCGAAGGCGATCGCCCGCAGCGCCAGCGGCAGGTCGGCGTCGTCGAGCACCACGATCGCGTTGTTCCCGCCGAGCTCGAGCAGCGTGCGCCCGAAACGGCGCGCGACGCGTTCGCCGACCACGCGACCCATGGCGCAGCTGCCGGTGGCGGAGACCAGCGGGATGCGCCGGTCGTCGAGCAGCGGCTCGCCGACGTCGGCGACCGTGCCGATCAGCAGCGACATCACGTCGGGGTGGCCGTGCTGCGCCAGCACGCGGCTGGCGATCTGCTGCACCGCGACGGCGGTGAGCGGCGTCTTCGGCGACGGCTTCCACACCATCGTGTCGCCGCACACCGCCGCCAGCATGGCGTTCCACGCCCACACCGCGACCGGGAAGTTGAACGCGGTGATGATCGCGACCGTGCCGAGCGGGTGCCACTGCTCGTACATGCGATGGTTCGGCCGCTCCGAGTGCAGCGACAATCCGTGCAGCTGGCGCGACAGGCCGACCGCGAAGTCGGCGATGTCGATCATCTCCTGCACCTCGCCGCGCCCTTCGGTGAGCAGCTTGCCGCACTCGGCCGTGACCAGCCGCGCCAGCGGTTCCTTGAGGCGCCGCAGCTCGAGGCCGATCTGCCGCACGACCTCGCCGCGCTGCGGCGCCGGCACCAGCCGCCACGCCGCGAACGCCGCCGCGGTGCGCGCGACCACCGTCTCGCAATCGGCGCGCGTCGCCTGGCGCACGCGCCCGAGCCGCGCGCCGCTGGCGGGGTTGATCGAATCGAGCAGCTCGCCGCCGCCGCCGGCCGCGTCGCCGCAGCGGAAGCCAGGGGCGGGATCGGGCAGATCGAGCGCGGCGAGCAACGGATGCATGGCGTTTTCTCTCGGCAGGCGGGACGGATCAGACCTTGCGGCGCAGCGCGTCGTAGGTGCGCTCGGCCGGCGCGGCGCTCTCGACCGGCAGGCCGTGGGCGGCCCAGCCCTTCTCCACCACGCCGAGCGGCGAGCGGGCGCCGTGGAAGCCGCCTGTCACGTTCGCCAGCACGCTGTAGCCGGCGTTGGCGGCGAACTCGCAGGCCCGGGCCGAACGGCCGCCGGCGGCGCAGCCGAACAGCAGCTTCTGCCCCTTGTTCCAGTTGGCCTTCAGCACGGCGAGGAACTCGGGGTTCATCGCGAGCTGCGGCGGCGTGCCGGTCGCCACCGGGAGGTTGAAGGCGCCGGCGGGATGGCCCGCGGCGAACTCGGCCTCGGTGCGGACGTCGACGTAGATCCAGCCTTCGCCGCCGTCGAGCAGCTCCTTCGCCTGCGGGGGCGTCACGTTCTTGTAGGGCATGGCCTTGGCTCCTGCCGATCGAGGGAGGACGCGGTGCGGTCGGGGCCGCGTACATTGCCGGTCGCCGCGGAGGGCCGCAACGCCACCGCGCGACCCGGGGAGCACGATGGGCAGCGTCCAGACCGCGCGCGACGACGAGACCCGGCCGCGACGGGCGGCGCGGCTCTGCTCGTGGTTGCTGCCGGCGCTGCTGTTGCTGGCGCCGCTGCTGCTGCCGCAGGACGGGCGACCGGCGCGGCCGGAGCGGGCGCCGGGTGCGGAGGACGGCGGCGATGGCGGCGAGTCGGTCGAAGGGGCCGACGACCTGGTCGCGCGGCGGGTGCCGCCGCCGCGGTCGCTGGCCGAACGCACGCGCCTCGAAGGGAACGACCGCGAGCGGACGCAGCCGGTGGCGGTCGCCTTGCCGGACGGCGGCGCCTGGTTGCTCTGTCGCGAATGGCGCGGCGGGCAGGGCGACTTCATCGTCGCCGTGCAGCTCGACGCCGAAGCGCGCGTCGTGACGACGGTCGAGGTGACCGACGCGCCGGCGCTGCGCGACGGGCCGTGCGCGGCGCTCCTCGCCGATGGCGCGCTGCTGGTGGCGTGGAGCGAGATCGTCGACGGTGTCGCGCAACTGGTCGGCGCGCGGGTCGAGGGCGGCGCCGTCCTGCGGCTTGCGCTCAGCGCCGGCACGGCGCCGGCGCGCGATCCCGCTCTGGCGCTGGCGGCGGACGGCACGCCGTGGCTGGCGTGGGAGCAGTGGGTCGACGCGGACGGGGGCGGCTCGTTCGACGTGGTCGCGGCGCCGCTGGTCGACGGCGTTCCCGGTCCAGGAGTCGTGGTCGCGGCGGGACCCGGCAGCGATCTCGACCCGGTGCTGGCGCGCGCCGGGTCGACCCTCTGGGTCGGCTGGTGCGGCTTCGTCGGCAACGACTACGAGGTGGCGGTGCGACCGCTGGCGCCGGCCGGCAGCGCGCTCCCCGTCTCCGCCGAAGCGCGCGCGGACGATCTCCATCCGGCGCTGGCCGGCGCGGAGGATGGGCGGTTGTGGGTCGCGTGGGATCGGCTGGTCGACGGGCGCCGCGGTTCGTCGCTGCCGGCCGATTCACGCGAGGAGGGGCGCGCGGCGCCGGTGGAACAGTCGGTGCGCGTGCAGGTCGCCTGCGTGCGCAACGGCACCGTCGAGCTGGAGGCAGCGGCCGGGGAGTGGAACGCCGGCGAGGTGCCCGGTGCCGCGCTGCTCGGCTGGGGCGGCGGCGTGCCGGCGCTGGCGATCGATCGCGCCGGCCGGCCGTGGCTGGCGACGCGCCACCTCGCGCAGTCGAGCAGCCGTGATCGGCGCGCCGGCCACCCGCTGCTGCTGCAGACGCGGATCGACGGCGCCTGGTCGCTGCCGCAGGAGCTGGCCGAGAGCGCCAGCGCCTGCGACGCCGCCGCACTGGCGCCGCTCGCCGGCGGGGTGCTCGTCGCCGCGCAAGCCGATCGCCGCATGCGCACGGGATCGCTCTGGAACGTCGCCGGACTGCCCGCGGTGCTGAAGAAGGCGGCGGCGGCCGCTGGCGACGAGTTCGCCACCTGGACCGGACCGTCGGCGCTGTCGCTCGGCGTGGCCGACGCGGCG
>VGYY01000201.1 GCA_016872815.1 Planctomycetota bacterium | reverse complement strand
CCCCTGCCGCCACCGCCCCGCCCGCCGGCGCCGCCGCCGCGGAAGAGTCGCTCGCCGGTTCGCAGGCGCGCCGGCGCCGCGACGAAGAAGGCAAGGTCGAGGGCGTCTGGATCGTTCGCGACGACCGGGCGTGGTTCGCGCCGGTCGCCATCGGCATCACCGGCGAGAAGGACCACGAGCTGCTGTGCGGCCTCGAGGAGGGCGACCGGATCATCACCGGTCCCTACAAGGCGCTGCACGACCTGAAGGAAGGGGCGCGCGTGCGCCAGGCCGAGAAGAAGGACGCGACGAAGCCGTGACCGCGCCTGCCGCCCCGCAGACCGCGCCGTCGCCCGCCGCCGCTCCGGCCGGCGCGCCCGCCGTGATCCGGGCGATCCACCTGTCGAAGGTCTACGAGCTCGGCGCCCAGCAGGTCCGCGCGCTGGACGACGTCTCGCTCGAGATCGGCAAGGGCGAGTACGTGGCGATCATGGGACCGTCGGGTTCGGGCAAGTCGACGCTGATGAACGTGCTCGGCTGCCTCGACGTGCCGAGCAGCGGCGAGTACTGGCTGCGCGGGCAGGAAGTGTCGAAGCTGAGCGAGGACGAGCTGGCCGAGATCCGCAACCGCGAGATCGGCTTCGTCTTCCAGACGTTCCATCTGCTGGCGCGCCAGACCGCGCTGCGCAACGTCGAGCTGCCGCTGGTCTACGGCGCCGTCCGCGCCGACGAGCGCCGGGCGCGGGCGCTCGAACTGCTGCGGCAGGTCGGCCTCGAGAAGCGCGCCGACCACAAGCCCAACGAACTCTCCGGCGGCGAGCGGCAGCGCGTCGCCATCGCCCGCGCGCTGGTCAACCGTCCGGCGCTGTTGCTGGCCGACGAGCCGACCGGCAACCTCGATTCGCGCACCGGCAAGGAGATCCTCGAGCTGCTCGACCGGCTGCACGGCGAGGGGCACACCATCCTGCTGGTGACCCACGACCCGGAGGTCGGCCGGCGGGCGGCGCGCACCGTGCGCGTGCGCGACGGTCGCATCGAGTCGGACGCGCCGAACCGGTGAGCCCGCGATGATCGCGCTGCTCGAAGGGGTCCGCATCGCGCTGCAGGCGATCTGGGGGCAGAAGCTCCGCAGCGCGCTGACGCTGCTCTGCGTCATCATCGCCATCCTCTCGATCATCGCCGTGGTCTCGGTGCTCGACGGGATGGACCTCTACGTGCGCGAGGAGGTCGCCGGCGCCGGCGCCAACGTCTTCACCCTGCGCCGCGTCGACGAGCTGAAGGTCTTGACCGACCTGCAGGTGTTCCTCGACTCGCTCGGCAACCCGCGCATCACGCTCGCCGACTGGAAGGCGCTGCGCGCGGAGATGACGCTGGCCGAGTTCGTCGACCCGCTGCGCTCGCGCAGCGGCGACCTGCAGGCGGTCCGCGACGGCCGCTCGATCCGCAACGTCGACCTGCAGGGGCGCGGCGCCGAGTACCCCGGCATCGAGGACCTCGACCTCGAGCGCGGGCGCCATCTGACGCAGGCCGACATCGACCAGCGCCGCGAGGTGCTCGTGATCGGCGCCCAGGTGGCGGAGACGCTCTTTCCCGGCGTCGATCCGCTGGGCCAGAAGGTGCGCCTGTCGGGGCGCCACTACGAGGTGGTCGGCGTCTTCGCGCGTCGCTCCAACGTGCTGGGCCAGGACCGCAACATCTTCGCCATCCTGCCGCTGTCGGCGCTGTTCGCGCAGTTCGGCAGCTTCCGCAGCATCAGCGTGCAGGTGAAGGCGAAATCGCTCGGCGACTTCGCGGCGGCGCTGGACGAGGCGCGCACGATCATGCGCGTGCGCCATGGGCTGCGGCCGCAGGATCCCGACGACTTCAACCTCACCACGGCCGAGCAGTTCCTCACCCTCTGGGAGAAGATCTCGAGCGGGATCTTCGCCACGCTGATCGGCGTCGTCAGCATCACGCTGGTGGTCGGCGGGATCATCATCATGAACGTGATGCTGGTCTCGGTCACCGAACGCACGCGCGAGGTCGGGCTGCGCAAGGCGCTCGGCGCCCGGCGCGGGATGATCCTGTTCCAGTTCCTGGTCGAGTCGGTCACGCTGACTTCGGTGGGCGGCGTGGTCGGCATCGTGCTGGGCTTCGCCGCCGCGTTCCTGATCGGCGCGTTCTCGCCGCTGCCCTATTCCGTGAAGCCGTGGTCGATCGTCTCGGCGCTGGTGATCGTCTTCGCCGTCGGAGTCTTCTTCGGGCTCTATCCGGCCAGCCGCGCGGCGCGGCTCCAGCCGGTGGAGGCGTTGCGCCGTGAATGAGCCGCATCGCTCCGCCGCGGCCGGCCGCTTCCGCAAGCGCCTCACGCTCGACCACATGCTGGAGGGCGTCCGCCTCGCGCTCGACACGCTGGTCGAGCACCGGATGCGCAGCGGGCTGGTCATCCTCGGCGTCGCCATCGCCGTGGCCACCTCGATGGGGATGGTCTCCATCCTGTCGGGCCTGTCGCAGAAGATCAGCGACGACATCAAGGGCGGCGACGCGCCGATCTTCAGCGTCTCGCGCTTCAGCGCCATCCAGGAGGGCGAGCGCGACGATCGCTACCGACCGAAGCTGACCGAGCTCGACGCCGAAGCGATCAAGGCGCTGCCTGAAGTCGGCGACCTCGAGATCCGCTACGACCAGGGCGAGGGCCGCGCGGTCGAGAACGGGGCGAAGGAAGCGCGCCTGATCTTCACGATCGGCACCAACCTCGCGTTCCAGGAGATCCAGCGGGTCGACCTGTCGGAAGGGCGTTTCTTCACCGGCGGCGAACTCGCCGCGGCGCGGCCGGTCTGCGTGCTGGCCGAGGCCACCGCGAAGGACGTCTTCCCGGGTGGCGGGGCGGTCGGCAGCAGGGTGCGGATCAGCGGTCAGGAGTGGGAGGTGGTCGGAGTCTTCGCGAAGTACGACAGCCTCTTCGGCGGGTTGTTCGAGAACTTCGCGGTGGTGCCGTACACCAGCTACGAGCGCCGGTTCCTGTCGCGCTGGGAGTCGATGCGGTTCAACGTCTTCCCGCGCACGCCGAGCCAGCTCGAGGACGCTATCGGCGCCACGCGCGCGGTGCTGCGCGCGCGGCATCACCTCGCGCCCGGCGAGGCCGACGACTTCTCGATCGTGACCGCCGACGCGGCGCTCGAGTTCACGAAGAAGATCACCGGCCCGATCGGGCTGGTGCTGGTGGTGATCTCGTCGATCGGCCTGATGGTCGGCGGCATCGGCGTGCTGATCATCATGCTGGTCTCGGTGACGGAACGGACGCGCGAGATCGGCGTGCGCAAGTCGATCGGCGCCAGCCGGCGCGAGGTCCTCTGGCAGTTCCTGATCGAGGCGGGCGTGCTGACCACGATCGGCGGCGTGATCGGCGTCGGGGTCGGGCTCCTGCTGGCGCGCGGCGCCGCCCAGGCGATGGGTTTCCCGTTCCTCCTCCCGCTCGGCTGGATCGGCATCGCCGTCGGCGTCTCCGCCGGCATCGGCCTCGTCTTCGGCCTCTACCCCG
Organism: Planctomycetota bacterium; assembly: GCA_016872815.1. Taxonomy (GTDB): domain Bacteria; phylum Planctomycetota; class B15-G4; order B15-G4; family SIAN01; genus SIAN01. Next base: position 4,118 of record VGYY01000201.1, on the reverse strand, counting down.
CCAATCGCGCCGCCCGCCTCGACCCGATCGCCGCGCTGCGGCACGAGTGACGCGCGGCCGCGCCGACGGAGGTCTCTTCCGCTCGGCTGGACGCGCCACGCCGGCGGTGGTACGAGTGGTGGGCGCTCCGCGTCGCGTTCGCGAGACTCCACGATGCCCCATCCGCTCTTGCTGGCCGGCCTGCTGCTCCAGGGCGACGCGGGGCCGCAGGCGGAGGCGGCGGGGACCCCCCGGTCGGCCGTGCCGTACCCGTCGACGGTCGCCATGGTCGCGCGGCTCGAGGAGTGTCGTCGGCGCAGCGATCCGGAGGGGAACACCTTCCTGAACCGCGAACGGGCCGAGCTGTTCGGCCGGCGGGCCGATGCCGCCTCCGGCACCCCGCGCGAGGCGGAGCTGCGGCTGCGCCATGCAATCGAGCTGGTCCTGTCGGGTGCGACCGAACGCGGCATCGCCGAACTCGACGTGGTCGAGGCGGCGGTGGCGTTGATGGCGCCGGCGCGACGCGGCAAGGTCGAGGACGAGATCGCCCGCTGGCGGGCGCTCGGGTGGCTCCGGCTCGGCGAGGAGGAGAACTGCCTCGCGCGCCATTGCTGCAGCTCGTGCATCGCGCCGATCGATCCGGCGGGGCAGCATTCCGCCCGGCGCGGCTCCGAGCAGGCGCTGGTGATGCTCGACCGGATGCTGAAGAAGTCGCCGAAGGACGACGAGGCGCGCTGGTGGCTCAACCTCGCGCACATGACGCTCGGCAGCTGGCCGGACGGGGTGCCGGAGCGCTGGCGCATCCCCGAGAGCCGCTTCGCCTCGGAATGGGAGCTGCCGCGCTGGCGCGACGTCGCCGGCGACTGCGGGCTGGCGCAGTCGAGCATCGCCGGCGGCGTCTGCATCGAGGACTTCGATCGCGACGGGGACCTCGACCTCGTCACCTCGGCGATGGGGTTCGACGATCCGCTGCACTACTTCGTGAACGACGGCGACGGCCGGTTCACTGATCGGGCGCGGGAGGCCGGCATCGACGTCCTCACCGGCGGGCTCAACCTGATCCACGCCGACTATGACAACGACGGCTTCGAGGACGTGCTTGTGCTGCGCGGCGCGTGGCTGAAGGACATGGGGAGGATCCCCAATTCGCTGCTGCGGAACCGCGGCGACGGCACCTTCGAGGACGTCACCGAGTCGGCCGGCGTGCTGAGCTTCCATCCGACGCAGACGGCGACCTGGGCCGACTTCGACGGTGATGGCTGGCTCGACCTCGCCATCGGCAACGAGACGTCGCGCGGCGGCGGGATGCATCCCTCCGAGCTGTTCTGGAACAGGCGCGACGGGACGTTCACAGAGGTCGGCAGCCGCGTCGGCTTCGGCTTCTCGGCGATGGTGAAGGGGGTCACGGCGGGCGACTTCGACGACGACGGCCGGCCCGACCTGTTCGTCTCCTGCCGCAACGACCAGAACCGTCTGCTCCGCAACGTCGCCGACCCCGCGCCTGAGGGGACGGGATTCCGCTTCGAGGACGTGACCCATCTGGCCGGCGTGCAGAAGCCGCTGCTCAGCTTCCCGTGCTGGTTCTTCGACTTCGACGACGACGGGCGCGAGGACCTCTGGTGCGCCACCAATGGCGGCTTCAACGTCGGCGAGTACGACGCGACCGGCTCTTTCATGGTCGGCAAGGAGATCGGCCGCACCGAGAAGCCGTTCCTGTACCGCAACCTTGGCGGCGGGAAGTTCGCGGACGTTTCGGAGGCGGCGCGGGTCAACCGCAGCGTCCTGGCGATGGGGTGCAACTTCGCCGACATCGACAATGACGGCTGGCTCGACTACTACGTCGGCACCGGCGGTCCCGACCTGGGCTCGCTGCTGCCGAACCAGATGTTCCGCAACGACGGCCAGGGCGGTTTCCAGGACGTGACCACCGCCACCGGGACCGGCCACCTGCAGAAGGGGCACGGCGTCGCCTTCGGCGATGTGGACAACGACGGCGACCAGGACCTCTTCTGCGAGCTCGGCGGATTCGTCGCGAGCGACTTCTATCCCGCGGCTCTTTGGGAGAACCCCGGCAACGCCAACCGCTGGATCACGCTGCGGCTCGAAGGGGTGAAGGCGAACCGGAGCGCGATCGGCGCGCGGATTCGCGTCGAGCTCCGGACGCCGGCCGGCCCGCGCGCGCTGCACCGCACGTGCAGCACGGGCAGCAGCTTCGGCAGCCAGTCGCTGCAGCAGGAGATCGGTCTCGGCGACGCCACCGCGATCGAGCGGATCGTCATCCGCTGGCCCGGCTCGGGCACCGTGCAGGAGTTGGCGGGCCCGGCGCTCGACGGTTGCTTCCGGATCCGCGAGGACGCGACGGCCTGCGAGCCGGTGCCGCTGCGGAAAATCCGGCTCGGCGGCGGCGAGCGCTGACCGAACGGACGTCCTGGCCCGGCGGGCGGCGTGATCGGCGTCGGCGGGCGGCGTGATCGGCGTCGGCGTCGGGCACCTGCAGGCGCGCGGCGTCGCGCAGGCGATGGGTTTCCGGCTCCTCTTCCCGCCCGCCCTGCGGCACGAGTGACGCGCGGCCGCGCCGACGGTCGACTCTTCCGCTCGGCTGGACGCGCCGCGTCGGCGGTGGTACGAGTGGTGGGCGCTCCGCGTCACGTTCGCGAGGCCCCTCGATGCCGCTCCCGTTCCTGCTTGTCGGTTTCCTGCTCCAGGACGCGGCGGCCTACGACGTGGCGGCCGGCGGCCCTTCGCGCCAGGTCGCGGACGCCGTCCCTCCCGGCACCGCGAGGATGGCGGCGCTGTTGCGCGAGCGGGCGGCCGCGATCGAGCCGATGGAGTGCGGCTACCTCGCCGATGCGCGCGCCGAAGTGCTGGCCGGCCAGATCCGCGACGCCGGCAATCCGCTGCGCCGCGCGCAGCTGCGCATCCGCTGCGCCACCGAGCTGCTCAATGCCGGCCGCCCCGAGGAGGCGCTGGCCGAGCTCGACCGGGTCGCGGCCGAGGCGGCGGGCGACTCGACGGAGGCGGTCGAGGCGCGCCACGGTGCCGAGCGGCTGCGCATCCTGACGTGGCTGCGCATCGGCGAGCTCGAGAACTGCCTCGCGCACCATTGCTGCAGCTCGTGCATCGCGCCGATCGAGCCAGCCGGGCAGCACACGGCGCGGCGCGGCTCGGAGCAGGCGATCGAGCTGCTCGGGCCGGCGCTCGAGCGCGCGCCGGACGACGACGAGTACCGCTGGATGCTCAACCTGGCGCACATGACGCTCGGGAGTTGGCCGGACGGCGTGCCCGAGCGGTTCCGCATCGGCCCGGAGCGCTTCGCATCGGACCATCCGCTGCCGCGCTTCGCCGACGTCGCGCCGCAGTGCGGGCTGGCGCACTCGTCGATCTCGGGCGGCGTCTGCCTCGAGGACTTCGACCGCGACGGCTTCATCGACGTCATGGTGTCGTCGATGGGCTTCACCGACCCGATTCGCCTGTTCCGCAGCGACGGCGACGGCACCTTCACCGATCGCACGGCGGCGGCGTTGCTGACCGGCCTCACCGGCGGCCTCAACCTGGTGCACGCCGACTACGACAACGATGGCTTCGCCGACGTCTTCGTGCTGCGCGGCGCGTGGCTCGGCGACTCCGGGGCATTTCCCAACTCGCTGCTGCGGAACCGCGGCGACGGCACCTTCGAGGACGTGACCGAGGCGGCCGGGATGCTGACGTTCCACCCGACGCAGACCGCGGCGTGGGCCGACTTCGACGGCGACGGCTGGCTCGATCTCGTCGTCGGCAACGAGACCCAGCCGAACCTGTCGACGACCCGGCCGTGCGAGCTGTGGCACAACCAGCGCGACGGCACTTTCCGCGACGTTGCCGCGGCGGTGGGTGCCGACGTCGTCGGCTTCGTCAAGGGCGTGGCGGTCGGCGACTACGACAACGACGGGCGGCCCGACGTGCTCTATTCGCGGCGGATGGACCGCAAGGTGCTGCTGCGCAACGTGGCGGCTGCTGCGCCGGAACCGGCGGGCGTCACTCCTGGGTTTCGCTTCGTCGACACCACGGAGGCGATGAACCTCTCCGGACCGAATGTCAGTTTCCCGGCATGGTTCTTCGATTTCGACAACGACGGGTTGCTGGATCTCCTGATCGCCGCC
>VGYY01000200.1 GCA_016872815.1 Planctomycetota bacterium | reverse complement strand
GAGCTTGCCCTCGCGCGCCAGCACGGTGAGGTCGCGGCCGAAGGCGTTGAGCGCGGGCGTCTTGCCCTTGCCACCGCCCGGGATCGCGCCGCCCTCGCCGCTGCCTTCCGGCGCGCCGCCGCCGCCGCCACTGCCGCCCGCCTCCTCGCCGCCGCCGCCCTGCGCGCCCCCGCTCGAGCCGCCGTCGCCGGCGTTGCGCGGGTCGGCGCCGAGGAACTCGAGGATCTCGTCGCGCACCTCCTCGAGCTTCACGCCGAGGTTGAGCAGCACGCGCGCGGCGATCCCCTCGTTCTCCTTGATCAGGCCGAGCAGCAGGTGCTCGGTGCCGATGTAGTTGTGGCCGAGGTTGCTCGCCTCCTCCACCGCCAGTTCGAGCACCTTCTTGGCGCGCGGCGTGAACGGGAGGTTGCCCTGCGTGACCAGCGTCGGGCTGCCCTTGACGATCTTCTCGATCTCGGTGCGGATGCGTTTCAGGTCGATGTTCATGTTCTTCAGGACGTTGGCGGCGACGCCGCTGCCCTCCTGCACCAGGCCGAGCAGCACGTGTTCCGTGCCGATGTACTCGTGGTTGAGGCGCTGCGCCTCGGCCTTCGCCAGTCCCATCACCTTGCGGGCGCGGTCAGTGAAGCGGTCGAACATGGTGGGCTCCGGGCTCCGCAGGTCTCTGTTCCGGCAATAGCGTGGCGAGCGGAGGGCGCCGGCTCAACCACCGGGAAGACCGGGCACGCAACCGGTGCGCCGCGCCGCGATGGCGCCGCACACTCGCGACACCGCCGGCGACCGCGTCAGGATGGCGGGTCGGCACATGGCGACGCGACGAAACGGCGACGTCCATCGGCTGGACTGCTCCTCCGCGCCGCGCGTCCGGCGGACCGGCCGCGCGGCCCTCTCGACGCCACCATCGACCGTCGCGCGCCGGGGCTTGAGCGGGGTTCGCCGCCGCTCCGGCGCCGGTCGGCAGCTCGCGCGCCCGGGTTCAGCCGGTCTCGGCGAGCCGCTTGCGGAGGTAATCGGCGCGGGCGAGGTCGCGCGAGTCGTCGTCGAGCTCGCGGCCGGCCAGCAGCTGCACGTGCGCCGGCTGCGACAGGACGAGCAGCTCGTTCACCAGGCGCAGCGGCAGCTGCGGCAGCAGGCCGAGGCAGACGCCGAGCCGCACGCTCGACAGCAGCTCGATCGCCTCGGTCGAGGTCATCCTGCGGGCATGACGCAGCACGCCGTAGGCGCGCCAGATCCGGTCCTCGAGCGTCCGCGTCTTCTCCTTGCGCACGCCGCGGCGGACGTCGCGCTCCCAGTCGACCAGCTTCGGCAGGACCTTGGTCACGTCGGCCAGCAGGCGGTCGACGCTCTTCCCGAGCGTGACCTGGTTCGAGACCTGGAAGAAGTCGCCGACGTAGGAGGTCCCCTCGCCGTGATAGCCGCGCACGGCGAGCTTCATCTTGCCGGCGGCGTCGAACACCTTCTCGATCTCCTTCGACCAGACGAGGGCGGGCAGGTGCAGCATCACCGAGATGCGCAGCCCGGTGCCGACGTTGGTCGGGCAGGACGTGAGGTGACCGAAGCGGGGATGGGTCGCATACGCGACCTGCGCGCCGATGCGCGCGTCGAGGTCGCAGAGCTGCTCGAGCAGCGCCTCCGGACTGCGCCCGGGTCCGAGCACCTGCAGCCGCAGATGATCCTCCTCGTTGACCATCACCGAGAGGTTCTTGCGGCGGCTGAAGAAGACGGCGCGCGGCCCGTCGAGCTCGCGCGCGAGATCCTTGCTGATGCAGTGGCGCTCGAACAGGAGTTCGGTCTCGAGCGAGCTCAGGTCGGCAAGCCGAAGGTAGGCCTGATCGGCCGCGAGCTCGAGCTTCTTCAGCCGCTCGGCGAGGTGCGATTCGACGGCGCGCGCCTTCGCGGCATCGAGCCGGGCGCGGAACGGGAAGCCGGCGACGTTGCGGGCGAGGCGGATGCGCGTGGTGACGACGATGTCGTGATCGGGCCCGTCGACGGCCATCCAGTCGCCGGCGGAATCGGTCGAGGCGAACCAGTCGCGCGGCGACTCAGCCATCGACCTCGAACCCCTTGGCGAGATCCTTCTCCAGCGCCTGGATGCGATCGCGCAGCCGCGCCGCCTCCTCGTACGCCTCGCTCTTGACCACGCGGACCAGCTCGCGCCGCAGCCGCTTGAGTTCCTGTGCCGCCTGGTCCGCGGCGCTCTTCCGCGCCGGCGGGGGAAGGACCGGGGCAGGCGCGGCGGGAGCCGCTCCTGACGCGGTCGCGGACGGATCGGGCACCGCCGCCGCCGCGACGGCGTCGCCCGGCCCGAGATGCTCGGAGGCGCCATGGACGCGTTCGAGCAACGGCACCACGCGCGCCAGGAAGGCGTCGTAATCGTGCGCGCAGCCGAAGCGTCCCTTCGCCTTGAACTCGGCGAAGGTGATGCCGCACTCCGGGCACTGCCGGTCGCGCGTGCGCGAGACCGTGCTGGCCTTGTCGACCAGTTCCTTGAACACCGCCAGCACGGTCGGCGGAGTCGATGCCGGCAGGCCGTGCCCCTTCGCGCACCCCTCGCACAGGTGGAGCAGCACCTTGCCGCCGTCCTTGTCGATCTCGGTGACGTGGACCTTGGCGGCCTCGGTCTGGCAGCGCTGGCAAAACTCGGTCATGCAACCCCCCGGAAGCCGGGTGCGATTCTCACGGGGCCGCAGTGGCGATCAAGATTCGCGCGACGCAGCTCCGGAATTGTCGCCACCGGCCAGCCGCGCATGCTCGGCGACCAGGGCGCAGAAGAGGTCCCCGCGCTCGGTGAAATTGCGGAACTGGTCGTACGACGCATAACCGGGTGAATAGAGGACGGTCGCACCGGCGCCAGCCCGCGCGACAGCGAGGGCGAAGGCCGTGCGCAGATCGGTCGCCACGCGCACCTCCTCGGGACGCAGGACGCCTTCCGGCGAACCCGCGGCCGCCGGAACCGCGGTCGCCCCGCCGGTCGCCGTCGCGGCCTGCAGCCGTGCGAGCAGCAGGGCGCGAACTCGAGCGCCAACCGCACCGTAGAGCGTGACACTGCTGCACTTCCGCACCATCGCTTGCAACACCACTTCCGGGTCGATTCCCTTGTCGTAACCACCTGCAATCAAATGGATTGGGCCTTCGCATGCGGCCAGCGCAGCGGCCACTGCGGGCGGCGAAGTTGAGACCGAGTCGTCGATGAAGGTCGTATTTCGCACAACGGCGACGTCGTTCAACCGGCGCGGCAGCGGGGCGGCGGCGAACCCGGCGGCGGCCGCACTCGCGAACGGCACCCCGAAGCAGGTCGCCGCCGACGCCGCGGCGAGCAGATTGATGCGGTTGTGAGCACCGCGCAGCCGCAGCGGCGCGAAATCGACCTGCGCGTCCTCGAAGGTGCCGAATCGCCCGGCGACGAGGCGGGCGCCGCCATCGCCGGGGGCGAAGTCTGCTTCGTTCCCGTACCAGATCACCCGACCGCCGAAACGACGGCCGAACTCGACGCAGGTCGCATCGCCGCGCTGCAGCAAAGCGACGCCGGCGCGGACGAGCAGCTGCCGCTTCGCCTCGGCGTACGCCGCGAAGGTGCCGTGGCGATCGAGGTGATCGTGCGAGACGTTGGTGACCAGCGCCACGTCGGGCCCGAGGCCGATCTCGCCGAGATGCTCGAGCTGGAACGAGCTGATCTCGAGGACCACGGCGTCGTCGGCGCGGAGCTCCTGCCAGCGATCGAGCAGCGACCCGCCGAGGTTGCCGCCGCCCCAGACTCGGCGGCCGGTCGCCGCCAGCGTCCGCGTCGCCAGCATCGTGGTCGTGCTCTTGCCGTTGGTGCCGGTGATCCCGAGCCAGCGGCAGGGCAGCAGCCGGATCAGCAGGGTGATCTCGCTCTCGACCGGGATGCCGCGCGCGGCTGCCTCGAGCAGCGGCGGCGCGGTCCACGGCACCGCCGGCGACGCCACGATCCAGTCCGCGCTGGCAACCTCGCTCGCGGTCGGCTGGCGCCCCAGCAGGAACTGCAGCGGCTGTCCGGTCAGGGCGTCGAGCGATTCGCGCAGCGCCTCGGGCCCGCGGCTGTCGGTCACGGTGACGCGCGCACCCTCGCGCAGCAGGTGCTGTACGGCGCCGAGCCCCCCGCCGAAGGTGCCGAGCCCCACCACCAGCACGCGCTGGCCCTCCAGCCGGAGCGGCCGGAACGACGGCGGGAACCGCCGCAGCCGCGCTCCCCCGGCCGGCGCCGGCGTCGCCGCCGCGCCGTTCATTGCGTCTCTTTCCGCAGCGCGTCCGCCCGTTCGAGCACCTCGGCGCGGCTCGCCTGGCCGGCGGGAAGCGCAGACAGATCGATGACGGCGCGGTGGCGGTCGACGTGGGTGAACGGACTGAGCAGATCGCTGCAGAAGTCGAGGGGGAACCACTGCCACCACGGAGTCTCGACCTCGACCCACTGCGTGACGGCCGGCTGCTCCGGCAGCCACGCGTCGATGCGGAAGGTGCCGTAGTGCGTGAACGGCAGCGTGACCGGCGACGGCTGGTCGAGGGCGCGACCATTCACCACGACGCGCGCCCCGGCGGGGTTGGTCTCGATCTCGAGGTAGCGCTCGACGCAGCCGGGCGCGACCAGCAGGAGCGACGGCAGAAGGAGCGGCGGCAGCAAGGGCAGCGCGGCCACCCGCGACCGCTCGCTTCGGGCCTTCCGGGCGTCCCGCGATCGCGAAGGAACAGGCATCACGCTGGTTGGCTCCCCCGCGGGCCGGACGCAAGTTGGCGGAGAGGGAGGGATTCGAACCCTCGTTGGAGTGTTACCCCCAAACCGCCTTAGCAAGGCGGCGCTTTCGGCCACTCAGCCACCTCTCCGTTTCTGCTTGTTTTCGTTCTCTGCTGTCTGCGTTACCTGCTGTCTGCGTTCTCTGCTGATTGTGTTCTTTTGCTTGCGTCGTACTGCTTGCGGCCTGCATCCGCGTCCGGCGTGCTGCCTGGATGCCTGGTGCGGTCGCGATGACCGCGCCGCGCCCCGGTCGGGCGTGGCGGAGGGGGGGGGATTCGAACCCCCGGACCCTTGCGGGTCAACGGTTTTCAAGACCGTCGCAATCGGCCGCTCTGCCACCCCTCCGCATGCATCGTGTTCGATCTGGTCCGGCGGCTCCGGCAGCCGCGCCCGTTGCGCCCGGGCTCAGGCTCCGCCTTCGCCATGCTTCTCCGCCGCCGCGGTGAGCACCGCGTCCTCGACGGCGATCGGCGATCCCTGCGCCACCGCCAGCGCGATGGCGTCGGAGGGACGGCAATCGACGCGGACCGTGCGCCCGTCCTGATCGATCACCAGATGGGCGAAGAAGGTGTTCTCGCGCAGGTCGTGGATCTCGACGCAGCGCAGCCGCCCGCCGAGCGCCTCCATCGTCGCCTTGAGCAGGTCGTGGGTCAGCGGCCGCGCCGGGATCTGGCCGTTGGCCTTGCGGTGGATCTCCGCCGCCTCGAAGAAACCGATGACGATCGGGAACGCCCGGCTGCCGGAACGTTCCTCGACGAAGATGTACTGCTGGTCGTTGTCCTCGCGGAAAACGATGCGCGACAGGCGGCATTCGACGAGCACGTGCTTGGTCCTCGCAACGACGGCGGCATTGTACGGACCGCTCCGTTCCTCCGGGGATCAGGTCCGTGTCCGAGCCCGCCATCCTCACGCTGCTGCGCCGCGGCGATCTCGTCGAGAGCGTCCATCGCGGCGCGGTCGCCGTCGTCACCGCCGACCAGCCGCTGTTCACGCTCGGCCCGACGACCGCTCCCCACGCCATCTACCCCCGCTCGGCCCTGAAGCCGTTCCAGGCGCTGCCGCTGCTGGAGGAGCGCCTCGACACGCAGCTCGCGCTGGACTCGCGCGAGATCGCGCTGACCACCGCGTCGCACGGCGGTGACGAGCAGCACGTCGAGGCCGCGCGGTCGCTGCTGGCGAAAGGGGCGCTCGCCCGCTCCCTCCTGCGCTGCGGCAGCCACCCGCCGATGGATGCCGCCGCAGCCCGCCGCCTCACCCGCGCCGGCCAGCCGTTCGACGAACTGCATCACAACTGCAGCGGCAAGCACGCCTCGATGCTGCTGGTCGCGCAGCACCTCGGCCTGCCGCTCGCCGACTACATCGACCCGGGCCACCCGCTGCAGCGCCGGATCCGGGCCACCCTCGCTGTGTTCGCGGGTCTCGCGCCGGAGGCGCTCGGCGTCGCCATCGACGGCTGCAGCGCGCCGGCCTTCTCGCTCCCGCTCGCGGCGCTCGCGCGGGCGATGGCGCGCTTCGCCGATCCGACCGGCCTGCCGGCGACGACCGCCGATGCCGCCCGCCGGCTGTTCGCGGCGGCCGTCGCCGCCCCCCACTTCGTCTCGGGCAGCCGCCGCATCGAGCTGGCGGTGATGACGGCCGCGCACGGCCGGACGTTCGCCAAGATCGGCGCCGAAGGCGTGCTGGCCTTGGCGATCCGACCGCCGCGACCCGGCCTGCCCGCGGTCGGCATCGCGATCAAGGTCGAGGATGGGGCCGAGCGCGGCTACTTCCAGCCGGCGCTGGCGCTGCTGCGGTGGCTCGGCTTCGATCCCCCCGCCGATCCGGCCGAACTCCCGCGCGACGCGCACGCCACCCTGCGCAACCATCGCGGGCTCGAGGTCGGCAAGATCGAGGCGGCCGCGGAATTTGCCCGATTGCCGCCCTCGCCGTGGGCGTGAAGCCGCGGCACCGTGGAGGTGAGCGTTCATGGCTGGCGCACCCGCCCTCCCCTCCGACTTCGAGGAATCGAGCGTGCTGCCGACGCTGCCGCGCCGCCGCGCGACCGCGCACAAGGCCGACTTCGGCCGGCTGCTGATCGTCGGCGGCTCGCTCGGGATGCACGGCGCCCCGCTGCTGGCCGCGGCCGCGGCGTTCCGCAGCGGCGCCGGGCTGGTCACCATCGCGCTGCCGCGCTCGCTCTATGCGGTCGCCGGCGCCGCCGAGCTGCGCGCGACCTGGCTGCCGCTCCCGGATCACGACGGACAGCTCGAGCCGCAGGCGCTGGCGCCGCTCTTGGCGGCGGCGAAGGCCGCCGACGTGCTGGCGGTCGGCCCGGGGCTCGGCCGCTCCGCCGGCACGGTGGCGCTGCTGCGCGAGTGGGTCCCGCGGATCGACCGCCCGCTGGTGCTCGACGCGGATGGACTGAACGCGTTCGCCGGGGCGCCGGCCCACATCGCCGGGCGTCGCAAGGCCACCATCCTGACGCCGCACGCGGGCGAACTCCGGCGCCTCACCGGCCAGGAACCGGGTGATGACGATGAACCGCGGCGCGTCGCGGCCGTGGACCTTGCCATGCGCGCCGCCGCCACCGTCATCCTGAAGGGCCATCGCAGCGTCGTCAGCAACGGCCTCGTCAGCCATTTCAATCCGACCGGCAATCCAGGCATGGCGACCGCGGGCAGCGGCGATGTCCTCACCGGGTGCGTCGCCGCGCTGCTCGCGGTGGTGCCGGACGAACTGGCCGCCGCCCGCCTCGGCACATGGGCGCACGGACGTGCCGGCGACCTCGCTGCCGCCCGCATCGGCCCGACCGGCGTGACGGCGACCGACCTCATCGCCGAACTGCCGGCAGCGCTCGCGGAACGGAGCGCGAGCTGAGATGCCGGCGCCGACCTCGCGGCGCGCCGCGCGGCGGCGGATCGGCGGTCTGGCCGCATGGCTGACCGCGGCGTCCGCGGCGTCGCC
>VGYY01000199.1 GCA_016872815.1 Planctomycetota bacterium | reverse complement strand
GGATGGCCGTTCATCGCCCACAGGAAGAGCGGACGTTTGGAACGGATCGCCTCGTCGCGCGCGGCCAGCAGATCGACGCGCCAGCCGATCGTCTCCCATGGCTCGGCGCGCGTCGGCAACAGTTCGCGATGGAGGCGGGCGACGTCGGCGCCAGTCAGCGGCGGCGGCGGCTCACCGCCCGTGGGCGCCAGCAGTGCGACGACGGACAGGGCGAAGGGAGCAAACGACGCCATGTGACTGCTCCGCGGCGAGAGTGATAGCGCGCTGTACGGTAGCCATTACGACGCGTGTCGCCTGGCAGCCAGCGGCGGTGACGAACCGGAACAACTGATCCTGGATCAGTTGTTCCGCTTGGCCGCGACCAGGCGCTCCACCTCGGACTTCACCTTGGGGAGGATCTGGTCGTAGGTGAAGGCGCCGACGGTCTCTTCGCCGCGCTTCAGGTTGACGTGGGTCGGGCCGCACCAGAGGCCCAAGTCGGCGTCGTCGGTCTCGCCCGGGCCGTTCACGCGGCAGCCCATCACGGCGATGGTGATCGAGTGCTCCTTGGCCCACTCGGTCATCCGCTTCACCTCCTGCGCGAGCTCGATGAACTTCTCGTTCTCGACGCGGCTGCAGGAGGGGCAGCTCACGATGTTCAGCTGGTTGAAGAAGTTGGGCGGGACCGAGCGGAAGCGACCAGCCTCGACGTCGGCCAGCAGCTGCCGCCCGACCGTGATCTCCTGCCCCTTGTCGTCGAACGGCAGCGTGAGCGAGACGCGCAGCGTGTCGCCGATGCCGCGCGAGAGCAGCTGCTCGAAGGCGATCCGCGTCTTGATGATCCCGTCGGGCGGCATGCCCGCCTCGGTCACGCCCAGGTGGATCGGGACGTCGGGGCGCGCGGCAGCGAAGCGCTGGTTGGCATCGATGACCAGGCGCGGGTCGCTGTCCTTGATCGAGACGCAGTAGTCGACGAAGCCGAGGTCGTCGACGATCCGGCAGTGGTCGACGGCCGACTGGACGATCGCGCCGACGTGGTCCTCGCCGAAGCGCGCATCGAGCGCCGGGTCGATCGAGCCGGCGTTGACGCCGATCCGCAGCGCGAGGCCGTGGCGCTTCGCCACGCCGACGATCCACGCGACCTTCTCCTTCACCGGCAGCGACTTCTCGTGGTGGTGGAGGTGGCCGGGGTTGTAGCGCACCTTGTCGACGAAGGGCGCCACCTTCTCGGCCAGGCGCCAGTTCTCCTGCAGGTCGACCGACAGCCGTGAGCGCCCCGCCGTCGCCTTGCGCACCTGCGCCAGCGCCGCCACGTCGGCATCGTTGTCGACCGCCACCCGCACCAGATCGGCGCCGGCCGCCTGGATCAGCTCGACCTGCCGGATGGTCGCCGCGACGTCGATCGTGCGCGTCGCCGCCATGCTCTGCACCGCGATCGGCGCGTCGCCGCCGATGACCAGGTCGCGGATCTTGATCTTGCGCGTCTTGCGAGGGGGGATCATCGCGGCGGATCGTAGCGCCAGCCGCGCGGGGCGGCCGCCACCCGGCGCCGCGCGACCCGCTACGCTCGCCCGCCTCCATGCCGTCGCGCTCCAACGCCCGCCGCCGCGCCTTCTGGTCGCTCCTGCTCGCGTGGGACGTGGCGTGCCTCGTGATCGCCGCCGTCGCCATGCAGGAGCTCGCGGCGCGCCGCCAGGCGACGACCGATGCCGAGCCGGCGCCCGCCGCTCCGGCGTCCGCGGCCGCGGACGAGACCCCCTGGCCGCACGACCCGCAGTACGTGCAGGATCCGACCGTCGGCCACCGCCCGCGCGCCCACGTCGAGCGCAAGTTCCGCATGGGTCCGTTCGGCGGCGAGCGCGAGCGGCGCCTCCGCCGCCACGGCGTCCTCGGCGTGATCACCACCGACGTCACGGCGAGCGCCGCCGATCTCGACGACCTGTTCGCGATGGGGCCGCCGCGCCTGCTCCTGCTCGGCGACAGCCACCTGATGGGCGTGGTCACGAACGCCGAGAACGCGGCGCAGCTCCTCGAGGACCGGCTGCGCGAGCGGACCGAACACCTCGGGGCGACCGTCATCAACGGCGCCGCCGGCTACTACTCGCTCTGGCAACTGGTGCTGCGCGCGCGGACGCTCGCCGCGCCGATCGGCGCCGACGCGATCGTGCCGGTGGTGTTCCTCGGCAACGACTTCCTCGAGCTCGAGGACGTCGGCCGTCCCCACCTCGACGACTCGCTCGACGAGCGGCCGGCCCGCGCCGACCCGCCGCCGGAGACGACGTCGGCGCGTCGCCGCTGGCTCGGCCGGCCGGACGACGACCTCCTGTTCTGGCAGGGGCTGAACCAGGCGGCGTACTTCCACCAGCAGCCTGACCGGATCGCCGTCGTGCTGGCGAAGGCGGCGCGCTGCCTCGACGCTGTCGCCGAACTCGCCCGCGACCACGCCGCCGAGCTGCAAGTCGCGCTGCTTCCTTCCTACGACCTCGTCTTTCCGGAGCGCGCCGCGGCGCTCGGCCCGCGCGTCGCCGAGGCGCTCGCGAGCGGCGCCAACCTCCGCCTGCGTGACGGCCTCCGCCAGCTGCTGACCGAGCGCGGCATCCCCACGATCGACCTGCTCGACGAGTTTCGCGCCGACGGCCGCGACGAGCTCTACGCGCTGGACGGCCACCTCTTCGTCGCCGGCCACGACCGCCTCGCCGAGGCGCTGGCGAGCTCGCTCGCGCCGGCGCTGACCGCGCGCGCCGCCCGGCGCTGACGCGGACGCGGACGCCGGCGCGGCCGCCCACGGCCCGCCGCGCGCTGCGGCCCGCTCACTTCGCCCCCGGCCGCGCCCCCTGCAGCCGCGCCTCCTCGAGGTCGAGCTCGCGCTCGAGCTTGAGCAGCGTCTCGCGCTCGATCAGGTGCTTCCGGTGCAGGTGCAGCAGCGTGTCGCGCTCGATCCGCAACCCCTCCTCGCGCAATTGCGTCGTGCCCTGCAGGTGCATCACCTCCGTCCCGGCCTCGCCGATCAGCGTCGCGCGCCCCTGGTGGAGGTGACGCACGCGATCGGCGTACTCGGCGGCGACCACGCTGCTCGACGTCGCCAGGAACTGCCCGGTCCTGGCCAGGGCCTTCACGTGGCCGAGCGCCGCGGTGGCGGCGGCGACCCGCGCCTCCCGCTCGCGCTCCTCCTCCTCCTGGCCGTCGGTGGCGACGCCGAGCTTGCGGATGAACCACGGCATCGACAGGCCCTGCACCACCAGCGTGCCGAGGATGACGACGAAGGTGAGGAAGATCAGCAGGTCGCGGTACGGGAAACCGGGCGCGTCGCCGCTGCCGCGGGGCAGCGCCAGCGCCGCCGCCAGCGAGACGACGCCGCGCATGCCGGCCCAGCCGAGCACGGCGGTCTGCCGCCAGGGCAGCGGCTTGTGCGCGACGAGCCGCAGCGAACGCAATCCGCGATAGGTGAAGCCGCCGAGGATCACCCACAGGTAGCGCGCCGCGATCGTCGCCGCGACGACGACCATGGCATCGAGCACCAGCGTCGGCCACGTCTCGGAGGTGCAGACCGAGCTGGCCACGCTCGGCAGCTGCAACCCGATCACGAGGAACGCGACGCCGTTCAGCAGGAACACCACCATCTGCCAGAAGCCGAAGCCCTCGAGCCGCGCCGTGGCCGAGAGCACCTCCGATGCGAGCGTCCCGAGCACGATCCCCTCGGCCACCACCGCCAGCACGCCCGAGACGTGGTTGCGCTCGGCCAGCAGGTAGGCGAGGTAGGGCGCCACCAGCGTCAGCGCGATGGCGATCGAGGCGTCCTTGACCCGGCGGAAGATCGCGGCGACGGCGACGCCGACGACGAGGCCGATGGCGATGCCGCCGAGCGTGACCACGAAGAAGCGCCCGGCCGCGTCCGCCACGGCGAAGCTGCCGCTCGCCACCGCGGCCAGCGCGAAGCGGTAGGCGACGAGGCTGGTCGCGTCGTTCACCAGGCTCTCGCCCTCGAGGATCGTCACGATGCGCCGCGGCAGGTGCAGCTTCCCGGCGATGGCGCTGGCGGCGACGGCGTCGGGCGGCGCGATCAGCGCGCCGAAGGCGAAGGCGGCGGCCCACGGCAGGTCGGGGATCACCAGCTTCACGACCCACGCGACGACGAGCATGGTGAACAGCACCAGTCCGACCGCCAGCAGGCTGATGGTCCGCAGATGACTGCGGAACTCCTTCCACGACGTGATCCACGCCTGGGCATGCAGCAGCGGCGGCAGCACCAGCAGGAAGACCCAGTCAGGGTTGAGGTCGACCTCGGGCAGCCCGGGCACCAGCGAGAGCCCGAGCCCGGCCAGCACCCAGACGATCGGCTCGACGAAGCCGAGGCGCCGCGCGAGCGCTCCGAAGAGCGTCACGGCCGCCAGGATCAGCAGCAGCGTCTCGCCGGTCTGCATCGCGTCGTCCGCGCCCGCCTGCCCTCGATGCAAAAGAGCCCGTCCGGTGCGCCGGACAGGCTCTTCGCCGGGTGCACCTTCGCCGCGACCGCGGCGCCGTCTCAGACATCGGCCAGCGTGTGCTTCCGACCTTTGTTCTGCTCCGCGAGCCAGGCCATCAGCGGCTCGAAGTAGCGCAGCATCGGCTCGGCGGAGAGCTCCTCGCCGAGCGTGTCGCGCATCAGCTCGCGCCAGTCGACGCTGGCCCCGGGCGCGAGGATCTTCTTCAGGAAGTCGCCGACGTCCTTGCGGCCGAAGTAGTTGGTGTCGCGCGGGTCCTCCTGCAGGATCGTGCGCGCGATGTGGTCGTGCAGCTGGAACAGCAGCACGAACGAGAGGCCGTAGTCGTAGTACTGCGCCGCGTCGTCGTTGATGTGGGTCTTGGTGGCGGCGTCGCAGAACTCCTCGCCGCGCTCCGTCGGCGGCACCACGCCCTGGTACTTCTCGACCAGCTCCCACCAGCGGCGGTTCCACTGCCCCTTCGGCAGCTCCCGCCCGTAGAGCTCCTGCTCGAAGCGGGTCATGACGCCGCAGCTCCACGGCATGAAGACGACGTAGTTGAGCGCGTCGCGCAGCAGCAGCTGGCGCTTCGTCTCGTCGGTCAGCGCCGGGACCTTGCCACCTTCGGTCAGCCCGATCGCCGCCATGAAGCGCGGCTGCATCGCGGCGAGCCCCATCAGCGTGCCGACCGCCTCGTGGTAGGCGCGGTTGGCGCCGGCGCGGAGGATCAGCGGCACCTCGGGTCGCGCGTAGCAGAGGTAGTAGTAGATGTGGCCGAGCTCGTGGTGGGTCGTCTCGTACCACTCCGAGTTGCTCTCGACCGACATCAGCGAGCGGACGTCCTGGTCGAGGTCCATGTGCCACGCCGAGGCGTGGTTGTTCTTCTTGTAGGCCGCGCCCTCCGGCACCGGGTAGAGCGAGGACTTGTCGTAGAAGCTCCGCGGCAGCACCGGGAAGCCGAGGCTGACGTAGAAGCGCTCGGCCTGTTCGACCTGCCACTGCGGCGTCTTGTCCTGCAACGCCCCGTCGAGATCGACGCCGCCGACTTCGAGCAGCGCGTTCCAGTCCTGGCTCCAGCGGTTGGGCAGCCAGTGGGCCGGGAGCTGGTCGGGCACCGGCACGCCGTAGCGCTGCGCCAGCTCGTGGCGCGCCCAGGTGTGCAGCTCGCGGTAGAGCGGGCGAAGCTGACGGACGAGCTGGTCGTTCAGCGCCAGCATCTCGTCGCTGGTCATCCCGTACTCGGAGACCTGGTAGGCGAAGAAGTCGGGATAGCCGAGCGCGCGCACCGTGCCGTTGCGCAGCCGCTGCAGGTCCGCGAGTCCGTCCTTCAGCGTGCGGCCGACTTCCTTGCTGGCCTCCCACGCCGCCTGACGCTTCGCCAGGTCGGTCTCGCCCTTCAGGACGCGATCGAGGTCGTTGGTCGTGACCTCCTTGCCGCCGAGCTGGAACGTGTAGCCGAACAGCGCTTCGGTCTGGCGCGTCTCCGCGGCGATCCGCTCGGCCACCAGCTCCTTCGCCGTCGCCGGCTTGTCCGCGGCGAGGTAGAGGATCGCCTTCAGCTGGCGCACCTGCAGCGGCGGGAGCTCCGGCTCATGGGCCAGCAGGTCGCGGCAGGTGGCGATCACCTTCTCGCTGCCGACGAACGCCGCCAACGCCGCCTTGGCGGCGTCGTTGCGCCTGGCGTTGGTCGGGTCGCCCTCGACGATCTTCGTGTTGGTCAGCCATTCGGCCTCGCTCGACTCGGCGTAGAGACGGCCGTACTCGGCGGACCATCTCGAGAGGAAGCTGTCGGCGAGGGCGACGCGCGCCATTGACTCGACGCGCTTCGTCTCCAGCTCGGGGGACGGCTCGGCGCACGAGATCAGCAGCCCGAGCAGCACCGCGGTGGCGAGGAGCACGATGAGCGCGCCGACGTTGCGGATCTTCGCCCAGTCGGCGGGCGGGCCGGACGGGGCGGCGTCATGGTCGTCGTCGCCGTGGCCGCCGTGGCCGCCGCCATGGCCATGGTCATCGTGGCCGCCGTGGCCGTGGGGGTCGCTGCTGCTCATCGAGCCGCTCCGTGTTCTCTTCGCGGGTCCGGGCTGCTTCCGCGGGTCGGGGTCTCTTCCTGCGGGTCAGGCGCGCGGGCCGCGGTTGCGGGCCGTGCGCCGGTCGCTCGCCACCGTCATTGCGGAGTGCCGGGGGGTGACGAAAAAGTGGCGCGGTTGTATCGGTCTGCGGTGAATCGCTCAACTTCGTTGCCGCACCGCCCCCGAGGGATCCGCCGATGGCCGCCGCCCCCACCGACCGCTCGCCGCTGGCCGCGCTGCTGCGCGCCTGGCTGCTCCTGTTGCTGGCGGGCGCCACGCCGCTCGCCGCGCAGACCGGGCCGAATGCCGACGAGGCGAAGCGCTACCGCAAGGAGCTCGCGCCCGGCGTCGAGCTCGAGAAGCGGACCGCCGCGATCGAGAACGTCGCGTTCTACGACCTGGTCGGCACCCACAAGCTGCTGATGGAGCACTTGATCGCGTCGCTCAAGGAGGTCGAGCAGCTCGAGGCGGAGCGGGACGAAATCGACTCGAAGCTCGAAAAGATCCTCCGCGCGCCGCTCGAGAAGGGGGCGAAGGGCGGGACGCCGAACTACTCGGGCGTGGACGAGCTGCAGGGCGACCAGAAGGTGCTGGGCGCGAAGATCGGGCTCGAGGAGAAGGCGATCCGCGCCTATGTCGAGGCGTTCAAGCGGGCGAAGAAGCCCGACACCATCGAGTACCTGATGGCGGCGCCGCCGAAGAAGCCGGAGCGGCTCCGGCTGCTGCTGCTCGAGGTGCTGGGCGAAATCGACAACGGGCGGGTGGCGGAGCACCTGATCGGGCTGCTCGACGATCCGATGGTCGAGGTGCGGCTCGCGGTGGCGGCGGCGCTGCTGAAGCAGCAGCCGGAGTTCGTCCCGTCGGCGGCGCTGGCGCCGTTGCTGCGCGGACCGGAGTGGCAGGAGCGGTCGCTGGCCATCGACGCGCTGTGCCGGATCGGGGACAAGACGGCGCTCGAGCTGCTCGTCCATCAGACTGCCAAGGAGACCGGCAAGAACCTGGCCGACCTGTGCGGGCGACTCGAGCAGGTGACCGGGCAGAAGTTCGGCAAGGTGCCGGCGGCGTGGGTCGACTGGTGGCAGAAGTCGAAGGATGCGTTCCAGTCGCGCGGGATCGACATCAGCCAGCCGGCCCAGGTCAGCAAGCAGGACGGCAAGTACGCGTCGTTCTTCAAGATCCGGTTCGACTCGCTGAAGGTCGTCTACATCATCGACATCTCGGGCTCGATGCTGGCCGCGGTGGACGACT
>VGYY01000198.1 GCA_016872815.1 Planctomycetota bacterium | reverse complement strand
TCGGACACGTTGCCGCCCGTGCGTTCGAGCGCACGCTGGACGAACTCCCGCTGGAAGCGCTCGATCACGTCGCGCTTGGCCGACTCGTAGTCGGGCTCCGCCGTTGCCGCCGGCACCGCCGCCGCCAGCGCCGCCACCGTCGCCGCCAGCCCGAGCCCGAGATGGTGCGGCTCGATCGTCTCCGCGCCGCCGACGATCACCGCCCGCTGCACCGCGTTCATCAGCTCGCGCACGTTGCCCGGCCAGCGATGCGAACGCAGCGCCGCCAGCGCCGCTTCGCCGAAGCGCGGCGGCGCGGCACCGCGCGGCAGACAGGTCGCGATGGCGTCGGCGAGGAAGGAGCGTGCCAGCGGGACGACGTCGTCCGGTCGTTCCCGCAGCGGCGGCACCGGGATCGAGACCACACGGAGCCGGTAGTAGAGGTCTTCGCGGAACGCGCCGGCGCGGATCATCGCCTCGAGGTCGCGATTGGTCGCCGCGATCAGCCGGAAATCGGCGGCGACGTCGGCGGTGGCGCCGAGCGGCCGGACCACCTTCTCCTGCAGCACGCGCAGGAGCTTGCCCTGGAACAAGAGCGACATCGACGCGATCTCGTCGAGGAAGACAGTGCCGCCGGCCGCCGCGACGAACAGGCCATCCTTGTCGCGATCGGCGCCGGTGAAGGCGCCGCGCCGATAGCCGAACAGTTCGGCCTCGAGCAGCGTGTCGGGCAGCGCCGCCGCGTTGACCGCGTGAAACCCCTTCGCCGCCACCAGGCTCTGCTCATGGATCCGCCGCGCCACCAGCTCCTTGCCGACGCCGCTCTCGCCTTCGATCAGCACGGCGGCGGGGCTCGGCGCCACCCGCGCCACCAGGTCGAGCACTGCCCGCATGCGCGGATCGGCGGCGACCAGGTCGCGGGGGCGTTCGCCCGCAGCGCGCGCCGCCAACCGCTGGCGCCCCAGCCGCGTGACCACGTCGAAGATCTCGCGGTTGTCGCACGGCTTGGTCAGGAACGTCGCCGCCCCCGCCTGCATGCAGGTGACCGCCGACTGGATCGTGCCATACCCGGTCAGCACCACCACCGCCGTCTCCGGCCAGCGCTCCCGCAGCTGCGGCAGCAGCTCGACTCCCGACATCCGCGGCATCGACAGATCGGTCAGAACCAGGTCGACCGGCGCCTTCGCCAGCTGATCGAGCGCCGCGACGCCGTCTTCCGCTTCGCGGATCGCGGCGCCGGTCGGTTCGAGCAGGCGCCTGAGCCCGAGGCGCAGGTCGGCCTCGTCGTCGACGATCAGGAGGGAGATGCCGGCAAGTTCACCCGAATCGCTCATGGCGCCACTCCGATCGGCCGACCCGCCGGGACCGCGACGCGGAAGCTGGCGCGGAACACCGTTCGTCCCGGCCGCGTCTCCTGCAGTTCGAGGCGACCGCCGTGCAGTTCGGCGATCCTGCGCGCGGTGGCGAGACCGAGTCCGGTCCCTTCACCGCGCGGCTTGGTGGTGAAGAACGGCTGGAACAGCCGCGGCTGCGCCGACGCCGGCACGCCGGGACCGTCATCGACGACATCGACCTCGGCGCGACCGCCGTCCACCCGCGAGGCAAGGGTCACCCGGCCGCCGCGACCGCCGCTCGCGATGGCCTGCAACGCGTTCATCACCAGGTTGACGAAGAGCTGGCGGACCTGCACTTCATCGCCGATCACCACGGGATCGGCATCCGCCAGCGACAGCTCGACGTCGATCTGCGCGCGCTTGCACAGCGGGCGCACGAAGCGCGCCGCCGCCTCCAGGGCGGAGTGCAGTGCCACCTCCCCCACTTCCGAGCTCGCGCCGGTGGTGTAGTCGAGCAGCTCCCGGATCGTGCGCCGGCAGGTCTCGGCGTTGCGCCCGATCCGCTCGACCGCCTCCTTGTGCGGCGAGTCGGCGGGCAGCGCCCCGTCGAGCAGTTGCTGGAACAGGCAGATCGCGGCCAGCGGATTGTTGAGTTCGTGCGCCATCACGGCGGCCACTTCACCCAGCGCCGAGAGCCGTTCGTGGTGGATCTGCCGTTCGTCCTGCTCGATCCGCTCGGTGACGTCGCGCGCGACCAGCAGACGGCCGGGGGGCTCGTCGACGGCCGCCGCCACCGGCACGGCATGCACCTCGAACGTCGCGCCGCCGACGTCGACGAGGCAAGAGCGTGAGCCCGCGCCCGGATGGAGCAGGCACGCGGCGCATCCCTTCACGCCACCGTCGAGGGGCGCCGCGCCGTCGCTGCGGCTGCAGCGATGGTGACTGACCAGCGCCGGACGCCTGGCCGGGTCGAGCAGCGCCGGCAGGAGCGGCGCCGCCGCCGCGTTCCGCAACACCACGTCACCCGCCGGCCCGACCACGATCAACGCATCGCGCATCGACGCGATCACGGCGTTCAGTCGGTCGCGCTCGATGACCAGGTCGCGCTTGCTGCGCGCCAGCGCGGCGCCGGCCTCCGCGATGCGGCGAGCCCGGTCGCCGAGCGCCTCGGCCATCGAGTTGAACGCCGTCGCCATGGCGCCGGTCTCGTCGGAGGACTCGACCGGCACCCGCGCGGCGAGGTCGCCCTCGGCGATCCGGATCGAGGCGCGTTGCAGCGCCGCGAGCGGCGCGACCAGGAACCGCATCGGAAAGAAGAGCAGCGCGCCCGACAGCGCCGCAAGGACGGCGCCGACCAGCAGGAAGCGGCTCTGCAAGCCCGTCACCGGTGCGAGCGCCGTCGCGGCGTCGACCTCGGAGTGCAACGTCCAGCCGTTGATCTCCAGTCGGAGCGCGCGAGCGAGGAGCGGCCTCGTTCCGGGCGCGCGGCGCGGCGGCGCCGACACCGGAACCTCGACGTTGGCGCGCCGCCCCGCCGGATCGACGAGATGCAGCGCGGCTGCGGTCGGCGGAGCACCCGGGGCTGCCGGATCGGCGCCCACCGCCCCACCGATCCGGGTCGCCGCCGCGGCGAGCCAGCCATCGAATGAGACGAACGCCAGCAGGCGCCCCAGTTCGCGCGTGCCGGCAAGGTCGCGGATCGGAACCGCGATCACCACGTGCTGCGCGTCGATGACGCGGTCGGGCTCGCGCAGGCCGCTGTGCGACGGCAGCTCGTCGGCGCTGGCGAACGCGGGGGCCATCGCCGCAACCGCTTCCTTCGGCGCATGGACCGCAACCAGCACCTTCCCGCCGGCGTCGAGGACGGCGAGATCCCGGAACGCCGCCACCAGCGGCAGCTTGTTGCGTGCGAGATAGTCCGCGAGCTCGGTCAGCGCCACGGCGGCGTTCGCCTCGGCGGCTCCCTCCGGCTGCCCCACCCGCTCGAGCCGATCGCGGATGTAGCCGTCGGAGGCGAAGTCCTGCGCACGCCGAGTCAGCAACGTCAGCGCATGGTCGAGCGCCTCCGCGTGCGACCGGCACTCGGCGTCGAGCCGCCGCAGGATCTCCGCCTCGATCGCGTTGCGCGCAGACGAGCTGACGATGGTCCCGCCGACGCCGAACGCCAGCAGGCAGACTCCGGCCACCAGGAGCGGCAGCTTGACGCGCACCGGCATCCAGTGGAGGGGGTCACGCATGGCGTCGGAAAACTCCCCGCGGAATCGACCCGTCTCATGCCGCAGCGCGCGGCGCGCCCCGGCACGAACACGGCACGGCCCCTGCTGGGGCGAGTGCCGCCCCCGCCGTGCTGCACTGCGGATTCAGCACGCCCCGTGCCGCGGTCCTCCCTTCGGAGTGCCCCGATGAAGCTGCTGCCCACGATCGAAGCCCCGCTCGGCGAGCCACGCGCGGTGCGCCTCGACGAAGCGGTCGCCTATCAGCCGGGCGCCGTCGTCAGTCGCTCGCTGGTCCGGCATCCCGCCGGCGGCGTGACGCTGTTCGCGTTCGCTGCCGGACAGGGGCTGTCGGAGCATGTGGCGCCGTTCGACGCACTGGTCCACCTGCTCGAAGGCCGTGCGCGAATCGTCCTCGGGGGCGTCCCGCACGAACTGGCCGCCGGGGATGCGATCCTGATGCCGGCGGGCCGCCCGCACGCGCTCACGGCGCTCACGCCGTTCAAGATGATGCTGACGATGATCCGTCCGGGCGAGGCAGCGCGGGTTCCAGGATGAGGTGGCGCCCACCCTTGCCGCGCTCGCGCAACCGTTCCCGATTTCTTCACCCCGACTGCGGGATCCTGCCCGGTGCATGACGACGACCCGATGCAGGCGGGCGGGCGCTGGAAGAGCCGGGCCGTGAGGCGGCCCGGGCAGCGGCGGCGGCGTGGGCCGCAACGCGTTCGCGTTGCCCCCTGGGGTCGAACGGGGTGACAGCTCGCGGCGACCCGGCGATACTCGCGCCCCGCACCACCCGGGCCGCCTCCGGGGTTGCGCCGCTGACCGCCATGGCCCGGAGCCTTCCATGCGCCCCCCGATTCGTACGACCGCGGCGCTCGCGCTGCTGCTCACTGCCGTCGTTCTCACGCCTGCCGCGCCCGCTCAGGTCGAGTTCCGCGAGACCGCCGGCGAGCGCGAATTCACCGGCGTCCTGATCGCGAAGCCGCGCCCGCTCGCGGAGTGGCTCGCGGCGGGAGCCGCTCCCGCCGTCGCGCGCGCCAACGTCGCCGCGGCGCGCCGCCTGCTCGCCGCCGTCGGCGTGCGCAGCTACATCGCGCAGACCGACGAGTCGCTGCTGCAGCTGCCGCCCGGGCGCGGCGAGAACGCCGTCGCCAACGAGCTGCTCGCCAGCGGGTTGTTCCGCTACGTGGAGCCCGACTGGCGCGTCTTCCCGATCGGCTGCCCGAACGACCCGGACCTCGGGTCGCAGTGGCATCACGATCCCGATCGCATGGATTCGTGCGTCGGTTGGGACTTCCACTCCGGCGGTCCCTCGGTGGTGGTCGGCTACTGCGATACCGGGCTCCTGCTGACCCACGAGGATCTGCAGCTGCACCGGCAGGAGGCGTACAACGCGGTCGACCAGATCTGGGAGTCGGCCGGCGGCCAGGTCGGCCCGATCCATCCGCACGGCACCTGGGTGACGGGCTGCGGCTCGGGCAACGGCGACAACGGCATCGGCATCGCCGGCGTCGGCTGGAACCTCGGCCACCGGATGCTGCGCGTCTCCAACTCCTCGAGCGGCAGCGCCAGCCTCTCCGTGCTGCAGCACGCGGCGCGCACTTCGATCGAGAACGGCGACCGGGTGGCGAGCGTCAGCTACAGCGGCGTCGACGCCGCTTCGAACCTGACCACCGCCAGCTACGTCAAGTCGATCGGCGGACTCATGGTCTGGGCCGCCGGCAACGATTCGCGCAACCTCACCTTCGGCGATCGCGACGCCGACGACCTGATCGTGGCCGGCGCCACCGACGAGAACGACAACCTCACCTCGTTCTCCGCCTACGGCGTGTTCGTCGACCTGACGGCGCCGGGCAACAACGTCTACACCACCGGCGACAGCGCCGACGACGACTACGACAGCGTCAGCGGCACGAGCTTCTCGACGCCGCTCACCGCCGGGCTGATCGCGCTGCTCTGGTCGTACGCACCACAGCTCACGCCCGACGAGGTCGAGGACCTGCTCAAGTCGGGGTGCGAGGATCTCGGCACCGCCGGGCTCGACGACACGTTCGGCTACGGCCGGATCGACGTGGCCGGCACGCTCGCGCAGTTGGCCCTGCAATTCAGCTATCCGAACGGGCAACCGGCCGAACTCGAGCTCACCGGCGGCACGACCGTCGCGGTCGACGTCGTCGCCGGCGGTGCCACGCCCGTGGCGGGCAGCGGGCTGCTGCACTTCGACGACGGTGCCGGCTGGCGATCCGTCGCGATGGCCGACCTCGCGACCGGCAGCTTCCTCGCCACCTTCCCGGGCCTTCCCGGCGCCGAATGCGGCGAGACGATCCTCTGGTACGTCACCGTCGACAGCAGCGACGGCACCACCCATTCGAGCCCGCTCTCCGGCGCCGCGGCGCCCTTCAGCGCGACCGGCACCCATCCCGGCTTCACCGAGACCACCATCGTCGACCTCGACTTCGAGACCGCGGTCGGCTGGACGGTCAACGACATCGGCGTGACCGACGGCAGCTGGAGCCGTGGCGTGCCGGTCGACGGCGATCGCGGCGATCCCGACGACGACTACGACGGCTCCGGCCAGTGCTGGGTCACCGACAACGTCGCCGGCAACAGCGACGTCGACGGCGGTCCGACGCAGCTGCTCTCGCCCGTCTACGACCTGCGCGGCCACCACGTCGTGCAGCTCTCCTACGCCCGCTGGTTCGACAACGACGACCGCGACGCGGATCGCCTCGACGTCGAGTTCTCCGCCGATGGCGGCACGACCTGGGTGCTGGCCGAGAGCGTCGGTCACTTCAACGGCTGGGTCCACGTCACCCACGACGTCGGCGCGCTGGTCGACCTCACCAGCACGTTCCGGGTCCGCTTCAGCGCCACCGACAATCCCAACAACTCGGTGACCGAGGCGGGTGTCGATGCCTTCCGCCTGGTCGGCACGTTCGTGCCGCTCAAGTTCGACGTCTCGCCGGAGCTGGTGGCCCTCGACGATGCGCTCGAGGCGAACCTCTGGACCGGCAAGCCGCTGGCGCAGTTGCTGATCGCGCTGACGGCGCTCGATGGCGTGCCGCTGGCCGTCCCGTTCGTGCTGGCGAACTTCGACGGCGCCGGGCGCTTCACCGCCAGCGACGTCGTCCCGAACGACCCCGGCCTCGTCGGCAGCGACTTCACCTTCACCGCCTGGGGCTTCGATCCGCTCGGCAAGCTGCGGATGACCAACGCGCAGGTGATCTCGGTCCGCTGAGAGCCGGCGTGGAGGGGCGCCGCGGCCGGCCGGCGCTCAGGACGCGATCGGCGGGCGGGCGTCGCTCGGCGCGAGGGTCGCCGTCGCGGGACGGCCGGACTCGTGGCCGTTGGCGCCCGGGACGCCGGTCAAGTGCGGGCCGGCGCCGGTCACCACCGGACCGAGCAGGCCGGTGAAGATCCGGTCGAGCGTGTCGACCAGCTCCGCGCGCGGGACGATGCGGTCGAGCTGCCCCTTCTGCTGCAGGAACTCGGCGCGCTGGAAGTCCTTCGGCAGCTTCTGCTTGATCGTCTGCTCGATCACGCGCGGACCGGCGAAGCCGATCAGCGCGCGCGGCTCGGCCAGCACGACGTCGGCGGTGGTGGCGAAGCTGGCGGTCACGCCGCCGGTGGTCGGATCGGCCAGCAGGGTGACGCAGAGGCCGCCTGCCTGCGCCAGCCGCGCCAGCGCGGTGCACGCCTTCGCCATCTGCATCAGCGACAGCGCGCCCTCGTGCATGCGCGCACCGCCCGATGCGCACACCAGCAGGAGCGGCAGATTGCGCTCGAGCGCCAGCTCGGCGGCGAGCAGCACCTTGTGCCCCACCACCACGCCCATCGAGCCGCCGAGGAACTCGAACTCCATCGCGCCGAAGGCGATCTCGCGCCCGCGGATCCGTCCGGTGCCGATGACGATCGCGTCGCGGCGGCCGGTCTTCTTCTGCTCGTCGGTGAGCTTCTTCGGGTAGGCGACGCCCTTCGACACGAAGCCGAGCGCGTCGATCGCTTCGAGGTCGGCGGCAACCTCGCGGAACGACTCCGGGTCCAGCAGCGAGTCGATCCGCTCGGCCACGCTCATGCGGAAGTGATGGCCGCACTTCTTGCAGACCTTGCGCGCCTCGAGGAGCTCCTTCTGGAACAGCATCTCCTCGCAGACGTCGCACTTGGTCCACAGCCCCTCGGGCATCTCCTTCTTGCGGAACCGCATCCACCCCATCGATCGGGCTCCTGGTCGCGTGCCTTGAAACCGCGCTCAGCCGGCGCGGCCGGCGCTGGCCGCGCCCGCCAGCGCCGCCTGCGCCGCGCGGCGCAGG
>VGYY01000197.1 GCA_016872815.1 Planctomycetota bacterium | reverse complement strand
CGTTGCCGCCGGCCAGCCCGGCCATGCCGTCGCGCGCCGGGTCACGGCCCTTCGTGGTCGCCCGCGGCGAGGATGCGGGCCGCGTCTTCGGCGAGACGCTCCGCCACGCCGGGTTCTACGAAGCGGTCGAGAACGCGCAGATCAAGTCGGGCAAGCGCCGCGAGCTGTTCGAGGTCGTCTGCAAGGTCGACTTCATGCGCGGCGTCAAGCGCGAGACTGAGCCGCTCTCCTATGTCGATCCGCGCCTGGTGGCGCAGTTGTTCAACGGACTGCTCGACCGCGGCTTCCGCATCCTGCGCGTGGTGGAGACGCGCAACGAGCTGTCGCGCTACCTGGCCAACCGTTCGGTCAAGCAGGTCGGCAACGCGCTCGGCTACGACGAGTCGTGCTACGAGCTGAAGGACCTCGCCGACGACCTCGTGCCGCTCGACGTCGGCGCCAGCGGCAAGCGCCCGACCGGCCGGATGTGGAAGCAGGCCGATTTCCGCATCGTCTTCGCCAAGGCGCGGACGGACGAGCAGTGGGGCCCCGCACTGGTGCTCTGGAACCTCTGGCACGTGCTGACGACCTCCGACCTCCTGTCGCTCGAACAGGGGCAGGAGGCGGGCGATCTGGCGCTGACGCTGCTCGAGAAGCTGCCGGTCCACTTCGCGCTGATCGATGCGGTGCACGCGCGCGATGGCGCGCCGGGCGGCACGTTCCCGTTCGAGCTCCTGAAGGCGGTGATGCCGGCGGCGCCGACCGCCGCGATGGCGCACCGGCCGGGCACCCTGGTGGCGGGCAGTGACCCGCTCGCGGTCGAGGCCGCCGGCCACCGGCTGCAGGGGCTCGATCCGCTGGTCGATCCGATGTGCCTGCGCAAGTTGCGCAAGCTGACCGGCTGGAAGGCGCCGTCCGAGGCGGACGCGCTGCCGACCTACGTCGGCTGGAAGGGCGTCGGCGCGCGGATCCGCGAGCTGCTCGGCGCCGACAAGCCGCTCGATTGCCTGCGGCTGTCGCTGCTGTCGTCGCTGGCGGAGGCTGATCCGCGGCTCTTCCCGCCGCTCGCCAGCGCCTGGTTCACCATCCGGCTGCGGCAGAAGGTCGCCGCCTTCGTCGAGGAGCTGCGTCGGCGCCACGGCGGCACGGGCGGCGCCATCGGCGGCGGCACGGGCGGTATGGCTCCGGCTGCGACCGCGGCGGATCTCTTCGATGGCGACGACGACGGAACGGGCACTGACGCGCCGGACGACGACGATCCGCCCACGTTTCACTGAGAGCGAGGAATGCCGTCGAAGCGACTGCGAGAGCAGGCGGTGAGGCGGCGCGACGAAGCCGGGTCTGACCGAGCCCGTGCCGGCGCCGGCGGTCACGCCACCGAGGTCACTCCGCGAGCGTGAGCAGGCTCGCGAGTTCGGTCGACTCGTGCAGGAAGCTGCGTTCGGCGCCGAGGCGCGTGGTCAGCGGTGGCCGGCGCGCGTCATAAAGCAGCCCGAGCGCGTGCGTCGCCGCCTCGCGCTCGCGGCTGCCGCGGCCCGGCTCGCGCAACAGGTCGAGCAGCGGTTCGAGCGCCAGCGGATCACCGGTGTGGCCGAGCGCGATCAGGAGCGCGGACCGTTCGCTGGCCGAACGGGTCTTGCTGCTGCCGAGTTCGCGCACCAGCAGCGACGCGCAGGTGGGGTCGAGCCGCGCCAGAGCGCGCGCGGCGTGGATGCGGACGTCGGGGCTCGGGTCGTCGATGAGGCGCTGCTCGATCAGCGCCACGGCGTCGGGCTGGCGCAGCAGCGACAGCGCGGCGAGCGCGGCGCGCCGCACCTCGGGTGCAGCGGCGTTGATGCGCTCCGCCACCGCCGGATAGGCCGCCGCCTTGCCGCTGATGCCGAGCGCGCAGAGCAGCGCGCACTGCTCGTCCTGCGAGCGTGATCGACGCAGCGCGCCGATCAACGTCTCCACCTCGAGCTCGCCGTCGCCTTGGCGAGCGACCAGCCCGAGCGCAAGCTCGGCGAAGACGCGCTGCTCGGCGCTCTCGTGTTCGAGCGCGTACTCGAGCTTGATGCGCGCGGTGGCGCCGCCGACCTCGCCGATCGCCAGCAGCAGGAAGCGGCCGACCAGCGCGTTGCCCTCGCGTTCGGCCGCGCGGGCGAGTTCGCGGACCAGCGCGTCGTCGCCAGGCGTGCCGCATGCTCCGAGCGCCAGCGCCGCCGCCGCGCGCACGTCGGTGTCGGTGTCGCGCCGCGTCAGCAACTCGAGCAGATCGGGCACCGCTTCGGCACGATCCAGCAGGCCGAGCGCCGCCGCCGCCGTGGCGCGGATCAGCGGCGGCTGTTCGCCATCGTCGAGCAGGTCGCGCAGCAGCGGTGCGGCCGCATCGCTGCCCGACAGGCCGAGCGCCTGGACCACCAGGGCGCGCAGCTGCAGCGGCGCACGGGGATCGCGGGCGAGGTCGCCGACGATGGCTGGCAGGAGCGGCTCGCCCTGGAGCGCGAGGAACAGCGCCCCGAGCGCCCGCACGCGCGCCCGTTCGACTTCGTTCTGGGCATGGAGCTCGCGCGCGAGTGCGCCGGCGCTCCCGCCGGGGCCGAGCGCCAGCAGCGCCGACAGCAGCCGATGGCGCGCAGCTCCCGGAGCGGCCAGGCCGACCGCGAGCAGCGCCTGCTCGCGCACCCGTTTCTGTTCGTCGCCCTGCAGCGCGAACAGCGCCGCGACCGCTCCCGGATCGTCGAGGAAATCGGTCCGCGCGAGCGCCAGTGCGGCGGCGCCGCGGACGCGGTCGTCGCCGTCACGGAGGAGCAGGCGCAACCGCGTGGCGACGTCCTCGCGATAGAGCGCGCGGCGATGGTCGCGGAGGGTCGGATCGACCAGATGGGGAGGCAGCGCACCGCGACCGGCGCCCCCTTCGAGCGGGGGCGGCTCGAAACGGCCGAAATTGCGGCTGAACCAGGTGCGCCAGGGCGACCGCGCGGTGTCGTGGAGCAGGCGGTCGTCGAGCGGACTCTGCAGCGGACCATCGACCTCGCGTCGGCCGACGCTCGGACCATCGGTGACCGGCGGGGCGGTGGCCGGACGGGACGGCGCCGACTGAGTCGCTGCGCCGGCCGTGGCCGCGCCGCCGAAGCCGCCTGCCAGGATGGCCAAGGCACCGATCCACGGCCGAAGCGGTGCCGCCGCCCGACCGCCGTTGCGACGGCGGGGTTGCGAACTGGCGTCGATGTGTCCCGAGCTGCGCAAGGGCTCTGGTTCCCTGGGGCGGTGTCCCCTTGGGCGGTCCCACCCACACGGAGAAACCCGGACGATCCCAGCACAGATTGTGCCGCGGGGCGGGCCGGCCCGCCGCCCGCACGCCTCGGGGAGCGCCACCGGAAGCAGGGCGGTGACGGGCGACAGCGCCCACGGCGAGCTCGCCGGCGCACGTCGCCCGCGGCCGGACTCCCGGTTGCGTCGTCCGCCCGGGAGCGGCGATTCGCAACGGGGCGGGTTCGCGTCAGACTTGCGGCTCCTGACCGGCGCGAGCAGTGACCGACACTGCGATGCGGGACCGGATCGGGGTGACGGGGGCGTGGTCGATGGCAGTGCGGCGAGCGAGACGAATCGATGCGGGCAGCCCGCGGCGGGCGCTGCGAGGGCGCGTCGCCGGAGCGTGGCTCGCCGTGCTGGCGGCGGGCTGTGGCGGCGATCCGGACCCCATCGGCGCGGCGCCGACCGTCGCCGCGCGAACGGCGCGAATCGGCGTCGTGTTCGGCGAGCGCTTCGAGGGGCACGAAGAGGCGCTCTTCGCCGCGGCGCGCGCGCGCGGTCGCGAACTCGACGTGCGCAGCGGCCACGGCCACGACAGGGCGACGGAACTCAACTTCCAGGATCTGATCGAGCAGCGTGTCGGCGCGATCGTGCTGTTCCCCGCAGCCCCCGAACTCCTGCAGCGGGCTCGTTCGCTGGCGGCGGAGCGATCGCTGCCGCTGCTGTCGGCCATGCGCAGCGACGGCCGCAGCGGTCCCTGGGCCGGCGTCGCCAGCGGCGAGCAGGCGGCGGCCGTCGGCGAGCGTGCCGCGGATCGTCTCGCCGCCGATGGCATCGCGCGACCGACGGTGGTGGCGTTCGAGGATCCGCGCTGGCCCGAATCGCGCCGTCGCGTCGAGGCGACCCTCGACGCGATCGAACGGCGCTGCGGCAAGGTCGAGGTGCGCCTGCGCGTGTTCGAGGAGGGCGGCGTCGAGCCGTCGCTGGCGCGGGCCATGCCGCGCCTCGCCCGCGTCGGGCGCGTCGACCTGTTCGTCGCCGGCGATCCGGCCAGCACGCCGGTCGCGCTGGAGGCCGCGCGGAGGACGGGACTTGACGTCAGCGCGACGCTGATCGGCGTCAGCGACGATCCCGCGCTCCTCGCGGCCGCGGCGCAGTCGGCGCGGACGTTCCTCGTCGGCTATGACCGCGCCGCATGCGCGGCCGCGATCCTCGACGGTGTCGACTCTCTGCTGGCGGCGCCGCCGGCGTCCGCTGGTGCGGCCGCGATGCAGTGGCTGGTCACGGCGACGATCCATGGTCCGGCGCCGGTCGCTGCGCCAGCGGGAGGACGGTGATGGCGCGCGGCGCGGTGGGGCAGTAGAGCTCGCACACGCCGCAGCCGGTGCAGCCGTCCGCGCGCACCGCGACGCGCCCCTGCGCGTCGAGGCTGATCGCTTCCGCCTGGAGCGGGCAGCGGTCAATGCACTCGCGGCACGGTTCGCCGACGCTGCGCCGGCAGTCGTCGTGATGGACGACGGCGAGACCGATGCGGATCGCAGCGCGCGGCACCAGGCTGAGCGCGCCGCTCGGACAGGCCTTCATGCACGAGAGGTCGTCGCAGAGCACGCACGCGCGCTGGCTGGGGATCAGCTGCGGCGTGCCGTCGCGGCGCGGATCGGCGGAGCGCAGCGCCACCAACGCCTGCACCGGGCACGCCGCGACGCAGTGGCCGGAGCGCTCGCAGGTGGCGACGAACTCGGCCTCCGGCAGCGCGCCCGGTGGCCGCAGCGGCGGGGCGGCGGCGTTCGTCGGCGCGGATGGGCGCCGGAGCAGGAGCCCGGCTGCCAGCGGGAGTCGGTCGCGCACCGAGCGCGACATCGTCTCAGCGCCCTCGAGCAGCGCGCGCAGGCCGGCCGTGAAGAACCGGCGTCGTGGCGGCGGTGCGGAGTTTTCCGCGCGTTCCATGACTTCCCCGGGCGACTCAAGGACTCACCGGAACATTTTGTCGAACTCGATCGCCTCCGGCGGCGTCCGAGCCGTGGCGGACTGGCTGGTCGGCACCGACAAGTCTGGTCGCGAACTCCCGCTTCAGTTCACGCCAGAAGTTGTGCGGGCGCGGCTGGTACTTCGGCGGCGCTGCTCTATCCTCCGTCACTGCCAGCGTCGACTGCGAGCTGCCCGCCAGCGGCCACGACGACCCGGCTTCCCTGCTGCGGCGGCTCCTTGGAGACGAGGAGCTGGCCCCGGTCGGCGGTCGGGTCGCGGTCACCGAGCATTCGGCGGCGATGGCCCGGAGTACGCTGCAAGCAACGAACGGTGGTGCGTCGGAGGCGGGTGGTGCTCGCTTGCGCGAGGCTCGCAGATGACGCTGGTCTCAACCCCCACGAGGATCAGCAGATGAATCGAATGGGTGATGGGCGGGTCTCGTTCCGCCGCGGAGTCGCAGCCGCGATCACGCTGGCGTCGACCGGAATCGCATTCGCCGGCACGGCCTACTCGCCGAGCGATGCCGACCACGCGTTCTCGCTCCTGCGCGAGGAGGTCCCCGGACTCCGCGCCAACTGGAACTTCGACAGCGGGTTCCCGACCTTCATCTTCGGCAAGCCGATCCGCCTGTTCGGCGTGCCGCAGAGCGACGCCGACTACGAGGCGGCCGCGCGCCAGTTCATCGACTCCTTCCCCGGCCTGTTCGGCTGCGATTCGTCGATCCTGGTCACGACCGACATCCACCACCTGCAGCTGGCGAAGATCGGCACCACCAACAAGGTGGCGGTCAACTTCGCGCAGCAGGTCGGCGGGGTCGAGGTGAAGGGCGGCAACATCGCGCTCCTGTTCAACGCCGACGGCGCCATCGTCGGCATCGAGAACAACGCGATCGCCAACGCGGGCGAGGTCGACGTGGTGCCGACGCTGAGCGCCGAGGCGGCGCAGGTGATCGCGCGCAACGCGTTCGGGCAGCCCGGCCGCGTGCTCGGCGTCGAGTTCGCCGTCGTGCGTGACGGCCGGTCGATCGGCGGCACGGCCGCGTGGCTGGTCGAGTTGCTCGGCGGCTTCGATCCGGTCAAGCGCCTGCCGATCCAGGAGAAGTTCTACGTCGATGCGAAGGACGGGACGATCCTCCGCCGCGAGAACATGATCCACACGTTCGTCGACCTCACCGGCGAGACGCGCCAGTGGTGCACGCCGGGTGTCCTGCCGGACAAGGCGTCGAACCCGACGGCCAAGTTCCTGCTGTCACGCGGCGACGTCGACTCGGCGGTCGGCAACACCGACACCGATACGGTCGGCAACTGGACCATCACCTACGGCGGCACCGCGGTGCAGTCGGTGACGTGGGCGTTCGGCAGCAACTCGACCTATGCGCACGTCGACGACAAGGGCGGCGCCGACTTCACGCGCAGCAAGAACGTCACGCCGGGCGTCAAGGATTACACCGGGATCAATACGAGTGCGACCCAGTACAACACCGCCGAGATGAACGCGCAGCGCAACGGCGTGCTGTTCCGCGAGTGGGTCAAGACGATTGATTCGTCCGACACCAAGATGGACTTCAAGCAGCGCCTGAACACCAGCATCAACTCGAGCTGC
Organism: Planctomycetota bacterium; assembly: GCA_016872815.1. Lineage (GTDB taxonomy): Bacteria > Planctomycetota > B15-G4 > B15-G4 > SIAN01 > SIAN01. The sequence continues at coordinate 1,062 of VGYY01000197.1, read as the reverse complement.
AACGCCTACTACGATGGTGTTTCGACCAACTACTACCGCAAGGCGGGTGGCTGCGAGAACACCTGCTACTCGACGGTCGTGGCGCACGAAGTCGGCCACTGGGCCAATGACAAGTACAGCTCCGGCAATGGCGGTGACGGCTTCGGCGAGGGCGCGGCCGATACTTGGGCCATGTACATCTACGACACGCCGATCGTCGGCGAGGACTTCTTCACCAACGGCGGCGACATCCGCGACGGGCGCAACAACCGCCAGTACTGCGGCAGCTGCGGCTCGACCTGCCACGGCGGCGTGCACGCCGGCGGGGAGGTGTTGATGGGCGCCTTCTGGAAGATGCGCGACAAGCTCAACATCACGCACGGCGATGCGACCGGCGACCTGATCGCCGACACGCTCTATCACGGGTGGTTCGTGAGCTACAACGCGACGCAGATCTGCGACTCGAACGAGACGCAGATCCTGACCCTCGACGACGACAATGGCAACATCGACGATGGCACGCCGAACTCGGGCGACATCGAGGCCGCGTTCGAGCAGCAGGGCTACCCGGGCTACTACTGAGAACGCCGAACTGAAGTGATCGGATCCCAGGGCGGGGCGCCTCGCGGTGCCCTGCCCGCGGAGATCGCGATGTCCGCGATCGCGCGCGCCGGCTCTCCCCAGGGGGAGCCGGCGCGCGCCGTTGTTTCGGCGTGCCGTATCCTCGCCCGGAGCGGAGGGCGAGCTCGATGGCGAACGGCGGGATGGTGGTGGCCGCGGTCGACGCGGCGGCAGCGAGTGCGGCGGAGGCCGCGGGAGCGGTCCGCGTCGAGTTGATCGACGGCGGCGAATGGAATGCGCTGATCGGCGCGGAGGCGCCTGCCGATCGCGCGCCGCTGCGGGAACTCGCCGCCTTCGGCCGCTTCGAGGGCAAGTCGCTGCAGTTCCTGCCGTGGCTCCGTGGCGATGGGCGGCGCGGGTTGCTGGTCGGGCGCGAACCGCGCGGCAGCGCCACTGCGGCGCTGCGGAGCGCGATGGCGGCGGCCGTCCAGGCGGTGGCGGATGGCGGGCATGTGGTCGTCA
>VGYY01000196.1 GCA_016872815.1 Planctomycetota bacterium | reverse complement strand
CGCGCTGAGCGCGCCGGCGCCGCAGCTCCGCGCGCAACGCTGCGAAATTCGGCGGGGGTGACCGGGCGGCTGCCGTGGCGTCCGGGCGCCCGTCGGCGCACGCCGTCGCCTCGGCGAGGAGCCGTTCGACCGTCGTCGTCAGGGTCGCCGGCTCGACGCCGAGGACCGGCGCCGCGAGCGTGGCGAGATGCTCGCGCGCCCGCTCGAGCAGCGACCGCGTGCCGGCGAGATTGCCGCGCCGGCGGTGGTGGAGCGCGACCGCCAACTGGATCAGCGCCTGCAGCAGGTGGCGGTCGGCGCCGACTTCGCCGCTCCACAGCTCCTCCCACTGTTCGTGCGCCTCGTGCCAGGAGCCGGCATCGAAGCAGTCGAGCCCGAACAGGAAACGGGCGGTGAGCAGCGTCTCGATCCCGGGCGGATCTTCGGGGAGCGGCAGGGGGCCGGCGGCGTCGCGACTCACCGCTCGCGCACCAGTGCGCCGCGCTCCGTCGCCGACAGGACATCGCCCGCTTCCGCGAGCCAGCGCCGCGCATCCTCCGGATAGCCGGCGGTCGGTGCGAGGCCCGGCTTGCGCGCGCCGAACCAGCGGTTGAAACGGGCCATGAAGCGCTCGCGCAGGTACTTGGCGCAGAGGCTGGCCCAGGCGACGGCGAGGTGGCGCTGGTCGCCGCCCACCTCGAACGCGATCTCGATCCGCCGCGCACCGTCGTCGATCCGGTAGCGCGAGCAGTCGGGCGTCTCTTCGAGCGTCCGCAGCGGTCGCAGCGGGAAGAGGTGGCGCAGGAAGTCGCCGTAGTAGCGCCGGCCGCCGAGGCGATCGACGGCGATCTCGACCGCGCGATCGCCGGCCGCCGCGACCAGCCGCAGCAGCAGCGGGCCGACCCGGTCGAGCACCAACTCCGCCTTGTTGCGTCCGCGCGCGAAGCCGGCGTTCAGCTCGGCCTCGAACAGCGGCTCGGCGCGCGCGACGGCGCAGGCGACGCCGGCGGCCGCGAATGCGGCGGCGAGGCGGCGGCGCCAGCCGGCGATCACGCCGGCGTCGATCGCCGTCGCCAGCGGCTCCTCCGCGCGGTACCACTCCGGCCAGCCGGCCGCCGCCGTCACGTCGTGAAGCAGCGCCTCGAGCGTCGCCGGCAGCTCGGCCTGCTCCGGCCGCAACAGCGCCAGCGCGGGCAGTTCGAGCGGGACAAGGCTCTGGCGCGCCGTGAAGAGCCGCTTGCTGTCGTCGACGCCGATTCGTCGGCCGGAGGGGTCGAAGTCGCGAGCCACGACCGTGCCGAGAGTCGCGCGCAGGTCGTGCAGCGCCGCCGCCGGTCCGGTGAAAAGCGTCGCCCCGAAGACGAGCGGTCCGAGCGTCGGCCCGAGCCCCGCCTCGTCGATGCCGCCGACGGCGATCTCCCCGGGGGATTTCATCGGTTCGTGGCGCCGGCCGATAGGGGCGGCATGCGGCTCTTCCTTGCCCTCCCCGCCCCTGAGCTGCGTGGCCAGGTCAAGGTCGCGCTCGAGGCCTTCGGCGACCTCGAGGTCGACGAGGAGGTGGGCGTCCTCGCGCTGGAGAAGATCCGCCGCAGCGAGGTCGATGCCTTGCTGGTCGGCCTCGATCCGGCGGTGCCCGAGCATGACGCGCTGATCGACCAGGTCCGCAACGACCTGCCGCAGGTCGACCTGATCGTGCTCGGCCACGATGCCGCGATCGCCAAGTTGAAGAACGACAAGGTGCGCGGCCGCGTCTTCGCCCTGCAGAAGCTGCCGCTCGAGCCGGTCGACTTCTTCCGGACCATCCGGCGCCTGCGCGAGCGCCACGTCGCGGCGGCGCGCTCGCGCTGAACCGAGGCTCCGGGCGTGGGTCGAGCCCGCGGCGCAGCTGCGCCGATTCGGCTCAGCCGCTCGCGCCAACGCCGCAGGCGCCATCGCGGCACGGATGTTGTTTCTTGGCGGATCGTCCGTTCCATGGAGGTTCCAGGCCGGCCGCTCGCTCGGAGCTGGGTGCCCACCCAAGGATCCCGCGCCCGGAACGAAACCCGGAGCCAGGTCGAGCATCCGCTCGGCCTGGCTCGTCTTGTCGTGCGCGGCGGACGCCGGCCGGCGCTCACGCGCCGCCCGGCAGGACCATCCCGGTGATGACGCCTTCGAACACCAGGCGACTGCCGACGTAGGCCTGCGCCGAGAAGACGCCGAGGTTCGCCCGCGCCTTGAGCGCCTTGGCCATCAGGATCACGGTGTCGCCCGGCCGCACGGTGCCGCGGAAGCGGACCGCGTCGACGCCACCGAAGGCGAAGAAACGCTTCTCGCGGTTCATCCGGCAGAACAGGTAGCAGCAGAGTTGCGCGGCGCTCTCGATCATCAGCACGCCCGGGAACAGCGGCAGGCCGGGAATGTGGCCGCGCACCCAGAACTCGTCGGGCTGCAGGGTCTTGCGCGCCACCGCGACCTGCTCCTGCTCGTCGTAGTGCAGGATCGCCTCGAGCATCTCGAACTCATGCCGCTGCGGCACCCATTCGTGGATGCCGGCGCGATCGGCGACGGGCGGGCGGAGGTCGAAGCGATCCGGTGCGAGGATGGGCGCGGCGGCGGGCATGGCGGGCTTCGCTTCCGTCGTCGCCGCAGCGCGCGGCGTCAGCCGCCCGTCCTTGGCGCGATCTCGAGCCGCACCGGAATGTCGCGCGAGAGGTCGCCTGCGGCCACGACGACGCTCTGTTCCCACGGCACGAATCCGCTGGAACTCACCTTCAACTTGTAGCTGCCTTCGCGCACGAATTCGAGACGTGCGATCCCCTTCAGGTCGGAGTGGCCGCTGCGGACGACCTTGTCACGGCCGTCGTCCTGCACCGCGTAGAGCGTCGCCTTGACCCGGGCGAGCGGCTGGTCGAGCGGATTGGTCACCACCACGCGCAGGGCGCCGAGGGCGCCGATCATGAAGTCACGCGCCGCCTCGACGCCCTGGTCAAGGCGGAACTCGGGTTCGTCGGTGAGCACGTCGCCGTACAGCGTCGCCTGCACTGCGTAGGTCCCTGGCGGGAGCTTCCAGAAGAAGTAGCGCCCCTGCGCATCGGTCTTGGCGATGTTCTGGCCCGGCGGCGCGAACCCGGGATCGATCCGCGTGGCGTCGTAGACGAGCCGGATGTCGACGTTCGGCACCGGCTGCTGGAACGAGTCGCGCACCACGCCGCGGATGCTGGTGCCGTGGCGCAAGCGGACCACCAGTTCGCCGGTCTCCCACGGGATTTCGATCGCACGCACGACCGCCTCGTGCTCGCGGCTCTGCACCACCAGGTGGTACTGGCCGGCCTGCTGCGCATCGAGGCGCAGCACGCCGTTGCGCATGTGACTCGGGGAGTAGGTGTTCCTCGCGGCGAGCGGCTCGCCCGCCTCCACCGGGATCAACCAGACCTGGAACAGGTAGACCGGCGACTCGTCGCGATCGTCGACGACGCGGCCCTGGAGCGAGTGGATGGGCTTGAACTCCGCCGCCTTCTTCGGTCGATCCCGCACCTGCAGCTGGCCGGCCGCCTTCAACGCGGCCTCGAACCTGGAATCGCGCTCCTTGACCGCCGTCGGCGTCGCGATCTCCGGATCCGGCGTCGGCGGCACCTCCACCGCGGCGACCTCGTTACGGGCCGGCGTGGCGCGGTTCACCAGATCGACGCGGTCGCCGCCGGCCAGCAGTTGCCAGCCGAGACCGACGAGGACGGCGGCCGCGAGCGCGATCGCGCCGACGGCACGCCAGCGGCTGCGTGACGACGGCGCCGGTGGGCGGGAACGCTCGGGAACGGTCGGCTTCAAGGCAGCGGCATCCTCGCGGGGGTGAGTCAGAGGGGCGGGCGACCATCGGACCGGCCGTCTGCGCGCCGACTTCCATCAATCTCCGGACCGAACCTAGCCCGCCGAGCGAACCGCGGCAACCGCGCGTACCCACGTGGTTTTCGCACGGCGCGACTATGCTCGCCCGCCGTGGTGGATGCGGCGACTCGCGCGGGTTCGCCCCGCGCCGCTTCGACCCGGCTGGGAGCAGCGGCGACGTGGGGGAGAGCAGCAACGCACCGGGTGACCAGGCGGGCGGTGCAGCGGGTCCCGCCGAGGTGGATCCGGCCGCCGACAGTGCAGCGGCCGGCGACCTGAAGGACCGCGTCGCCGCGCTGCTCCGTCGCAGCGACCGCTTCCCGCCGAACCTGTTCGTCGTCGCCGGCCCCGGCGTCGTCGTCTTCCCCGACCTGACGCTCCCGATCGTCCTCAAGTCGCCGTGGGCCGAACGGACGGTCGTGCAGGCGACGAGCCAGTCCGAGTACCTCGGCATCGTGCCTGCCCGCGCGGCGGAAGCCGACGCCGCCGCGGCGGCCGATCGCACGGCGCCGCTGCCGCCCGACGCGCTGCACGAGACCGGTTGCCTCGTCCGCATCCTGCGCTCGCTGCAGATGCCCGACGGCACGCGCACGCTGCTGCTGCAGGGCGTGCGTCGCTTCAAGGTCGAGCGCTGGCTCAGGACCGACCCCTACCTGATCGCGAAGGTCGCGTACCCGGAGGACGTGCCGGCGCAGGGCGAGGTCGCCGAGGCGCTCGCACGCAACGTCCGCGCGCTGCTGCGCCAGCTCATCGATGCGGCGCCCGGCGGCGGCGAGATGGCGCAGGAGATGGGGGTCGCCGTCCTCAACATCGAGCGCAAGGGCGCGCTGGCCGACTTCGCCGCGACCTACATCCTGAAACAGCACGACGTGCGCGCCGAGCTGCTTGCCACCTTCGACGTCAGGCATCGCCTCGAGCGCGTGGCCGAGGAGCTCACTCGCGAGCTGCAGGTGCTGACCCTCGGCAACAAGCTGCAGGACGAGATCCGCCGCAAGATCGAGAAACGACAGCACGAGTTCTTCCTGCGCGAGCAGCTCAAGGCGATCCGCAAGGAGCTCGGCGAGGATGGCGACGAGCGCGGGGTCGAGCTCGAGGACTTCCGGCGACGGGTCAGGGAGAAGCCGTTCCCGCCGGCGGCCCGCGAGCGCGCCACGGAGGACCTGCGCCGGCTCGAGTCGCTGTCGTCCGACAGCCCCGAGTCGGCGCTGCTGCGCGGCTACCTCGACTGGCTGCTGGCGCTGCCGTTCGGTGTCGAGACGACGGACCAGCTCGACCTCGCCGCGGCGCGCCGCGTCCTCGATCGCGATCACCACGGCCTCGACGAGATCAAGGACCGGATCCTCGAGTTCCTCGCCGTTCGCGCGCGGATGCGCGACCACAAGGGGCAGATCCTCTGCCTGCTCGGGCCGCCGGGCGTGGGCAAGACCTCGCTCGGCCGCTCGATCGCCGCCGCGCTCGGCCGCAAGTTCGTCCGCATCTCGCTCGGCGGCGTGCGCGACGAGGCCGAGATCCGCGGCCATCGGCGCACCTACGTCGGTGCCCAGCCCGGACGCATCGTCCGCGGCATGCGTTCCGCCGCCTCGATGAACCCGGTCTTCATGCTGGACGAACTCGACAAGCTCGGCGCCGACTTCCGCGGCGATCCGGGCTCGGCGCTGCTGGAGGCGCTCGATCCGGAGCAGAACTCGAGCTTCTCCGACCACTACCTCGAGGTGCCGCTCGACCTCTCGCGCGTCTTCTTCGTGGCGACGGCGAACGACCTCGACCCGGTGCCGGCGGCGCTGCGCGACCGCCTCGACGTGGTCGAGCTCTCGGGCTACGTGACCGAGGAGAAGGTGGCGATCGCCGCGCGTTTCCTCCTGCCGAAGCAGCGGCGCGACCACGGGCTGGCGGCGACCGACCTGCGGGTGCCGCGCAAGGCGCTGCGCGACATCGTGCTGCAGCACACGCGCGAGGCGGGGGTGCGGGCGCTCGACAAGCGGCTGGCGCGGATCTGCCGGAAGGTGGCGCGCGAGCTCGGCGGCGCGGTCGCGCCCGGCCGCGGGAAGAAGGGGGCAGGCGCGGCGTCCGACCGCACCGTGACCGTCGACGTCGCCGATCTCCCGAAGTACCTCGGCCCGCCGCGCTGGCTGCACGAACGGTTGCGCGCCGTGCGACCGGCCGGCGTCGCGATGGGCCTCGCGTGGACGCCGGTCGGCGGCGAGGTGCTCGAGATCCAGGCGATGGCGATCCCGAACGCGCGCAAGGGGCTCGAGCTCACCGGCATGCTCGGCGACGTGATGCAGGAGTCGGCGCGGATCGCCATCTCCTACGTGCTGTCCCATCGCGCGGAGCTCGGCGTGGCCACGCGGCTCGACAAGGACGCCGGTCTGCACCTGCACGTGCCGGCCGGCGCGGTGCGGAAGGACGGGCCGTCCGCCGGCGTGACGCTGACCACGGCGCTGGTGTCGATGCTGACCGGGCGCGCGGTGGCTCCCGCCGTCGCCATGACCGGCGAGATCACGCTGACCGGCCAGGTGCTGCCGGTCGGCGGCATCCGCGACAAGGTGCTCGCGGCACGTCGCGCCGGCTTGCGCGAGGTGATCCTCCCGGCCGACAACGAGAAGGACGTGGCCGAGATGCGGCCGGACCTGAAGCGTGGGCTGCGGTTCCGTTTCGTGCGGACCTATGGTGAGATCCTGCCGATCGCATTCCCGGGAACGGGACGGGTGGCGAGCAGCGAGGCGAAAGGGCGGAAGCGATGATGCCGATGCGATCTGGAGAACTGCGCCGCCTCACTTGCGTCGGCGGTCTCGCGCTGCTGGCCAGCTGCGGCAGCCCACCCGAAGCCGAGCGGGCGCAGCCGCAGACCGTGGTCGAGCGCAAGCAGACGATGCTGCTCGCGACCGAGCGCGCCATCCATGTGATCATGGAGGATGTGCGGGTCGACCTCGCCCGCGTGGAAGCGGAGTTCGCCGCCACGACCGCATCGCTGCCGGCGTGCTGGTCGCTGGCCAGCGCGGAGCCCGGCCTCGAGCCGTTCGGCGCCGACAAGCGCCGCCAGCGCGCGGCGCACGTGGCGAGCGCGGCCCACCGTCGCCGGCAGCAGCTCGAGCTGATGTACCGCCACTATGAGGCGGCGCTGTGGGCGGTCGGCACCGAGGCCGGGCGGCGCGAAGGCAGCGACATGCTCGGCACCCGAACCGGCGATCGCGAACTGGACCGCAAGATCGACGCGGCGCTGCTGCAGCTCGCGCGCGAGGTCGACGTCGACGGCGCGGCGGAGGAGGCGAACGCGATCGGCAGCGACCGGGTCGCGCTCGAGCGGCAGATCCGCCACGAGCTTCCCGGCATCGGCGTCTTCTCCCTCTACAAGTCGCAGCCGCACAAGGTGGCGCGGGGCGACGAGGACGAGGTGCAGGCGGCGGCCGTGGTCTTCGCCCGCGCCAAGCCCGACCTGTTCGACGCCGAGTTCGGCGCGGGACCGGCGCCGCAGCCGCCGGAGCGCGTGTCCTTCGTCCAGGCGGTCCGCCGCCACGTCGAGCGCGGCGGGCTCCAGATCGCGTTGACCGACTGGCGTTTCGATCCCGCCGCCGCCGACGCGAGCGGCACGCTCCCCGTCAGCCCCGAGATCGACCCGGCGAACCATGTCGCCAGCGAGATCTGCCTGGTGCGCGTCGACAAGAGCGATCCATCGTTCACCCAGATGCGTGACCACGTGCTGGTGTCCGAGTACCGGACGGCGCTGCGCGACGATGCCACCGGCAAGCTGCTCGCCGTCATTGGCTGGCAGGTGCGGTTCAACGTCGATTTCGCCGGACGGATGCGGGTGCTGGTCGATCCGAACGACCAGGTGCTCCCGGACGATCGGGTGGTGCAGCGCCTGCTCGAGGCGGCGTCCCGCACCGCGGCGGCCGGCGGCGGATGAGCGGGTCGACCCGGCAGCGCCGATCGCCGGCGCGCGCGACGACGCTGCTCGCCCTCGCCGTCGCGAGCGGCTGCGGCGGTGACCCGCAGCCACTGGCGGT
>VGYY01000195.1 GCA_016872815.1 Planctomycetota bacterium | reverse complement strand
CGGAGAGGGTCCGCGCCATCCCGTGGACCGCGGAGCGTCGCGCCGTGAACGGCAGCGCCGCTTCGGCGTTGAGCGCCGCCAGCCGCTCGACCGCGGCCGGCGCCAACCCCGCGCCGCCGACGACTTCGACCCGCGGCCGGGAACCGTCGCCGGGCGCCGCGGCGAGCACCGCGGCGTCGCCGGATGCCGCCAGCAACGCGACACATGCGACGACGGTCGGGCGGCGGCTGCCTCGTGGGAGCAGATAGGGTGGACGGCAACGCGACATCGAAGGGCTCTACGCAGTCCAGATCGCGATCGCGACTGGCGGAGTGATGGAGCCTAGTGCCGCGAAAAGGGCTGGAGAAGACTCGCCACGCTCAGCGGGCCGCTCCCGTCGTAGCGCCTCGCATGACCCGGCCGCCGTCGGTCAGAGGTCGAGGGTGAGCGTGTAGTACCCGCCGACGCCGTCGTCCGAAACGACGATCTCGTAGGTCGCATTTCCGTCGAGCAGGAGCTCGATGCCCTTCTGCGTGACCTTGCGATCACCACTGGTGTACTTCCGCTCCTTGGTCTCGAACGTCACGAACGGGTCGCCGGTCTCGGCGTCGTAAATCTCGAAGTCCGGCAGGACGCCGTCCTTCTCGGCGATGATGGTGACGCTCAGCGTCGAGCCTTCCGGTGCGGTGAAGTAGTACGATTGTTCGAGGTCGTACGAATTGAACCAGCCGGGGATGACGATCTTCTCCTTCTTGAACGCTGAGAGGTCGAGCACCATGTCGACGACGGAGAACTCGTCGCCGATGATGCCGCGACCCGTCGCGTACCCGACGATGGCCGCCTCCTGCTTCTCATCCGTCGCCGCGTCGAAGAGCGCATCGACGATCGCGTAGAAGTACTCACCCGTGGCCTCAATGGCGTTCGTGCCGTCCACGATTGGATAGCCGAGATCGGCGGTCGTCGTCGGGAAACCGAACATCGCGTCGTAGACGAGGTTCTCGGCGGCCTTGTAGCCGAGTTCGATCCAGAGGTCGGTCAGAAGGCTGCCCAAGACTTCGCCGGCCGTGTGCGGTTCAGGTAGTCCATCCTCACCGTCGAAGATCGCGTCGACGACCGTGTCGATGAAGAAGTCGTCGTCCTGCAGATCGCGCGAGGCGTCCATCCACGGATAGAGTTCTTCGCAATATCGGAAGACGGTCGTTTCGCCGGACCATGCGGAAGCGAAGAAGTCAGCAAAGGCCTCGTCACCCGCGCCAGTCGGGTAACCATCCGGGTCCTCGAAGGTGGTGATTCCCTCGAAGTAGAGCCAAGCATGCGTGTACTCGTGCGCGACCGTCGTCGGGTCGCGAGACGCGTCGGCCTGAGAGTCTGCCGGATCCCAGTCGTAAAAGGCCAGATATCCGTCGGTGTGCTCTTCGCCGGGATCGTCGAGCTCGAACGAATCAGCTGAGAAGAACGCATTCGCTTCCGTATCGGCGTAGTTGACGATCACCGGAAGCGAGAACGCCGAAGCAAGATCGACCTTCAGCGTCTTCTCGAGGTGGGTCGCGAAGGTGTCGATCTGGTAGTAGGTGTTCACCTGGTCGAAATCGTCGGGCTCGAAGTACGGGTCGAACTTGAACTTTCCCTTCTCGTCGAACACGTTCTCGCCGGCCTCGTCCCAGATGTCGGCGAACGCTCCGGTCAGGTATCCGATTTCGAGATCGACGGGGGCCGGAACTCCCTTCGCCCAATTCTTCAGGCTCTTGCTGCTGCCTTTCTCGTCGATCGCGGCATCGACCGACTTGAAGACGGTGCCCGAGGCGCTCTTCGTATCGAATGCGACGTCGGTGCCGAACCAAGGGTAGACGCCGTCACCGTGCTTCACCCGGTTCACGACTCGCTGCGGGTTTCCGTTGCGCGCGTCGACCAGCACCTCGAAGGTGTGGCCGAGCCGATCGCCCGTCACTCCGACCTGGAGCACGGGAATAAGGCCGTCGCGCTCGGCACGCCAAGCGCGCCTCGTTCCAGTCACCGACCAGGTGATGCCCGCCGCCCTCGCGTCGCGCGCGGTTTCGGCGAGGACCGCCGCGATCGCGACCGGGCCCGCGTCGCCGTCCTGCACCACGAACCGACCGAGCGGGCGGACGTATCCGGGAGCGCTGGCGCTGGCGCCGATGACTTCGCCGTCCGGGCTGAACTGCACGATCGCGTCGAGTCCGAGGATCGGCAGGCCGTCGAACGTGTAGTTGAAATGGACTCGTCGCGTCCGCTCACGCGGCGTGGCCGGCAGCCCGCCCGGCAACTCGAGGAGAGCGTGATGGCGTGCCAGGAATTCACTCGCGAGCGTGACCGGGTCGCTGTCCATTCGATCCGACGGTCGCCACTTCCCACCCGAGATGACGCGCGCGGCGCCGTGGATCGGTGAGCGGCGCGCGTGGAAGGGTACGGTCGACTCGGCATTCAGGGCTGCCAGCTGCACTTGCGCGCTGGGGGTCAGCAGCAGCTCGTCCATGCGCCGGATCTTGCGCGACCCCGCATCCTGCGCGAGCGCGATCGGCGGCAACAATGCCATGGCAACGGCGGCGACCACCAGACGCGCAATTCTGCTGCAGACGATTTGCATGACGCTCTCCAGACCGGGAGTTGGCGCTGGAGGCACCAAGCTATGCGTCGCGGCGTGAGCTGGCGAGCGCGGGAATACCCGGTGCGGGTCGCGTTCGCACGGCGGTCATCGTCGGGGCGGCGGCGGTGGGTGGCGCCGCCGGGCGGAGCTTCCAGCGCGGGCGTCGCGGTGCGCTTCCGCTCGCGAATGCGCGCGTGTACGGGTTTCGGCCGGCTTTGCGGCGTGGCGGATCGGTGCCATAGAATTCGCGGAACCAGAGTCTGGGTAACGGGTTGCGGACTGCCGATCCCGCAACGCCTGCGGGGGCCCGCCCATCGGGAGGTTCTCATGGACTCCTTGCCGCTTCGTGCAAACCGCCCTGCGTTGTCATCGCTCGCCGGGCTGGCTTGGCCGGTGATGGTGCTGCTCGCGCCGCCCGCCGCCGCGCAACTGGTGCCGCCGGTCGCGCCGCCGGAGAACCCGGTCACGCCGGAGAAGGCGGTGCTGGGCAAGATCCTGTTCTTCGACGAGCAGTTGTCCAGCGACAACCTCGTCTCGTGCGGCACCTGCCATCGTCCGGAGGAGGGCGGCGCCGATCTGCGCTTCATCGCCAATCCCGGCCCTGATGGTTTCCGGCCGTCGCCCGACGACCTGTTCGGCTCGCCCGGCGTGATCCGGTCCGACCACGTCAACCACTACGAACCTGATCCGCTGCATGGCCTCCTGCCGCAGGCGACTGCGCGCACCACCAACACCTACCTGATGGCCGGCTACCACGCCGAGCTGTTCTGGGATGGCCGCGCCGGCACCACCTTCATCGATCCGCAGACCGGGCGGACCTCGGTGGCGACCGGCGGCGCGCTCGAGACGCAGTCGCTGGTGCCGATCCTCTCGTCGATCGAGATGGGGCATCCGGGCCGCGACTGGGACGAGGTGACGGCGAAGCTCGCGGCGTCGAAGCCGCTCGCGCTGGCCGACCAGTTTCCGACCGACATCGCCGCGGCTCTGACCGGCGATCCGAGCTACGGCGACCTGTTCGCCACCGCGTTCGGCGACGCGGCGATCACCGCCGAGCGGATCGCCTTCGCGCTGGCGACCTACCAGCGCAGCTTCGTCCCCGACCAGACGCCGTGGGACGACTGGAACGCCGGCGACACCAGCGCGCTGACCCGGCGCCAGCAGAACGGGCTCAACCTCTTCACCGGCGCGGCCGGCTGCGCCCAGTGCCATCCGCTCGGCCTGTTCACCGACGACACCTACCGCAACATCGGCCTGCGCGATCCCGCCACCGATCCCGGCCGCAAGGCGGTCACCGGCCTCGATGACGACCGCGGGAAGATGAAGGTGCCGACGCTGCGGAATGCGGGGCTGCGACGGCGCTTCATGCACACCGGGCAGTTCCTCGACCTGCAGCAGGTGGTGGGCTTCTACGATCGCGGGGGCGACTTCGACGACAACAAGGACGCGCTGATCGTCCGGCTCAACCTGTCGCAGCGGCAGCGCGACGACCTGACCGACTTCGTCGGCAACGCGCTGACCGATCCGCGCGTCCGCGACGGCCGCGCCCCGTTCGACCGGCCGCGGCTGTGGACTGAGCGCGGCATCCTGAACCCGCGCGTCTACGGGCGCGGCTCGCGCGGCACCGGCGGATTCGAGCCGCTGCTGGTCGTCGGCGGGCCGCCGCACCTCGGCAACCTCGACTTCCGCTTCGGCGTCCATCAGGCGCTCGGCGGAGCGCTGGCGTGGGCGATCCTGAGCCTCGGCCAGGAGCCGCCGAACACCTTCTGGAAGGGGATCCCGCTCCACATCGACCTCGATCAGATCGCCTACGTGCTGGCGATCGCGGCGTACGGCGCCGGTCCGGGCGCCGGCTACGCGACGTTCAACGGCGAGATGCCGGCCGATCCGAACCTGCTCGGGCTCGACTTCTACGGACAGTGGTTCGTGACCGATGCGGAGGCGCCCGGCGGCTACGCGGCCAGCGCGGGGCTCGAGTTCAGCATCTTCTGAGGCGCGCGGCGCCTTCGCACGGAGGCGCGCGGCGCTACGCTTCGGCCTGATCGCGCGGCGGGTCGCCAGGTTCGGCGGACCCGCCGCGCGCTCTTCCGGGCGGAGCGGTCATGAACCGGTTCGGCGCAGGGTGCTCGACCGATGCGGATCTCGAGGTCGCCGTGGAGCAGGCGTGCGCCGAGGCGCTGCGCGGCTGCGGCGAACGACCGAGCCTCGCCCTGCTGTTCGTGTCGCACGAGCACCACGCCGGTTTCGATCGCGTCGCCCGGCTGGTGCGCGCGCGCACCGGCGCCTTCACGCTGATCGGCTGCGGCGGCGACACCATCGTCGGCAACGGCCGCGAAGTCGAGGACGGTCCGTGCGTCGCGGTCTGGCTCGCCCATTTCCCGGAAGGCGAGGTCGAGGCGTTCGCGCTCGACGTCGAGCAGGACGACCAGTCGATCCACGTGCGCGGCTTCCCCGGCGTCGGCACGGCGCCCCAGCGCGGCGGTCCGGTGTCGCTGCTCCTGCTCGGCGAGCCCTACACCTTCCCGGCCGACCTGTTCCTGCAGCAGTTCGAGCAGCGGATGCCGGGTGTGCCGGTGCTGGGCGGCATGGCCAGCGGCGGGCGCGGCCCCGGCAGCAACGTGCTGTTCCATGACGACGACGTGCGCAAGGAGGGCGCGGTCGGCGTCGTGCTGCGCGGGATCAGGGTGCGCCATGTCGTCTCGCAGGGGTGCCGGCCGGTGGGGCGGCCGTTCGTCATCACCAAGGCGCACGCGAACGTCGTCGAGGAACTGGCCGGCAAGCCGCCGCTGGCGCAGCTGAAGGCGCTGTTCGAGGAGGCCGATGCGGACGAGAAGCAGCTGATCGAGCGCGCGCTGCGCGGCGGCGGCCTGCACGTCGGCACGGTCGTCGACGAGTTGATCAGCCAGCCGGCGCGCGGCGACTTCCTCGTCCGCAACGTGGTCGGTCTCGACCCGAAGAGCGGGGTGATGCAGATCGGCGACCATGCGCGGCGCGGCCGCACCGTGCGCTTCCACGTCCGCGACGCCGAGTCGGCCGACGAGGACCTGAAGTCGCTGCTCGGCAGCGCCGGCGCCACGCGCAGCGCCGCCGCGGCGCTGCTGTTCACCTGCAACGGCCGCGGCTCGCGCCTGTTCGGCGTGCCCGACCACGATGCCGCCAGCGTGCAGCAGATGATCGGTCCGCTGCCGGCCGCGGGCTTCTTCGCGGCCGGCGAGATCGGCCCGGTGGGGGGGCGCAACTTCCTCCACGGTTTCACCGCGTCGGTCGGCCTGTTCGACGCGGAATGACGGACGGCCGCTGCGCGGAGCGCGACGCGATGTGCACGCTGACCATCGTCGCCGGCGAGGCGAGCAGCTGGCGCCTGGTGATGAATCGCGACGAACGGCGCACGCGGCGACCGGCGTCGCCACCCGCGCTGCGCGAAGTGGCGGGCAGCCGGGTGCTGGCGCCGCGGGACGGCGACGCCGGCGGCAGCTGGATCGTCGCCGATCAGTCCCGCCGGATCTGGTGCGTGCTGAACGGCGATCGCGTGGCGCCGGGGTGGCGCGAGTCCGGGGACGAACCGAGTCGCGGCGAGCTGCCGTTCCTCCTGCTCGCGGCGGGAGTGATGGATGGGAGCGACGTCGCGGCGGAGCTGCGGCGGCGGCTTGCGGGCGGACAGCTGCGCCAGCGGCCGTTCCAGCTGGTGCTGGCGGAGCGGGCCGATCGGTTGACTCGGTTCGTGTTCGACGGCGCGGCGATCACGGTCGAGCGCGCGGCGGCGCCGTGGATCGCGACGTCGAACGGGTTCGATCCGGTGGCGGTCGCGCAGGCGCGGAGAGCGCAGTTCGAGGCGTGGTTCGTGGCGGGCGGCGCCGCCGGCGGTCTGGCCGCGCAGCTCGATCTCCATCGCAGCCATGTCGGCGCCCCGGACGATCGCGCGCTGGCGTCGTTCTGCCTGCACCGACCGCTGGTTGCCACGCGGAGCGTCACTGCGGTGGACGTCGGCGCCGACGGCGTCATGATGCGCCACGAATCGGGGGCGCCGTGCGACCGAACGGCGGCGTGCGAGGTCCATCTGCCATGCAACTGATCGTGGTCGACCCGCGGAGCGGGCGGCGCAAGCAGTACCCGCTCCCGCCTCGGGGAATCCGGGTCGGCGGCGCGGTCGACTGCGACGTCGTGCTGCCCGACGCCGCGATCGCCGGCCACGCGCTCGACGTCCGGCTCGGCGGCGACGGCGTGGTGATCGAGGCGGTCGGCGCCAGCCGCTTCCTGCTCAACGAGCAGGCGACCGACGCCGCGATCCTGCACGTCGGCGACGTCGTGAAGCTCGGGCCGTTCCAGTTGGTCGTGGCGCCGGCGGCGGCGGTGGTGGCCGACGCGCCGCCGGCCGACGACGGGGACGACGCGGCAGCGGCCGCGGTCGACGCCGATGCCGACGACGACGCCGACGCCGATGCCGGCACGCCCGATCCTGCCGCCGAACGGATGCGGACGTTCGCGCAGCGTCGCTCGCAGAAGAAGCGCGAGGAGGTGTGGCTCGGCGTGCTGTTGGTCGTGGCGGCGGGCGGTGTCCTGGCGTGGGGCGCGCACCTCGGCTGGTTCAGGCATGTGGGGAAGTCGCGCGAGCCGGAGCCGGGCACGTCTACGGGAGCGCCGCCTGCCGGCGCCGGTGAGTCGCTGCGCGAGCTCACCGCGACGCCGGGCGTGAACGAGGCGCGCGGCGAGACGCCGTCGTTGCCGTTTGAGGTCGATCCCGACAGCGGCGAAGTGTTCGATCCGGTGAGCACCAGCTGGCGCAAGGAGAGCACGGCGGCGGAGGTGGCGGCAACGCTGCAGAAGGTCGGCGAGCTGGTGGAGGTCGAGGAGTACGCCCGCGCACGCTGGCTGCTGTGGCGGCTGACGCCGCCGGAGGCCGAGCGCGCGAGCGTCGAGCAGCGGCGGCGCGAGGTCGACGCCGCCACCGCGAAGGGCGGCGCGTCGCACCTCGCCTTCGTCGACGAGCTGGTGAAGAAGGGCAAGATCGCTGCGGCGCTGTCGCATTGCGTCGAGGAGTCGATCGAGCGGTTCCGCGGCACCGAGACCTGGTACGCGCTGCTCGAGAAGGCCGATGAGATCGAGGCGATCATCGACGAGCGGGTCCCGGAAGCGCGGCGGCTTACCACCAGGGTGAAGCATGCGCGGTCGCGTCCGGCCGATCTCGAGCGGCGACCGCCGCCGCCGGCGCGGGTCACCATCGCCGAGGAGATGCGCGAGGCGCAGAAGCCGGCGCGTACGCCGAGCGGCGGCGGGCGCGATCGCGGCGAGCGCGACGGCGGGAA
>VGYY01000194.1 GCA_016872815.1 Planctomycetota bacterium | reverse complement strand
CGCGCGCGACGGCGCCGAGCGGCCGTTCGACGTGACCGCCTCCGACCCGCGGCCGCGCGCCCGCTTCACCTGGCCGGTCGAGCTGCCGGTGCGCGCGCCGGAGCTGCCGCTGCGGCTCGAACTGGTCGGCGACGACTGGTGTCTCGGTCCGGGCCTGATCGCGACCACCATCCACCGCCTCGACGAGCCGTTCCGGTTGCAGCTCCAGCGCGCCGTGCGCCATGAGCGGCTGTTCCAGCAGGAAGGGACGCTCAAGCCGCTGCCCGACGTCGAGGTGCGCCACGAGAGCGGCGCCGCGCTCGGGCGCAGCGGCGCCAGCGGCCGCGCGACGTTCCTGCGCCCGTTGCGCGATCCAGCGGCGCAGGCTGCGCTGACGTCCGACGAACTGCTCGCGCTGGCGCCCGCTCACGCGCCGGCCTGGATCGAGATGGCGGGAGGCGACGCGGTGCTGCTGCGGCCGCTCGCGCGCGGCGGAACGCTCGCGCTGCGCGTCGTCGCCCCCGACGGGACGCCGCTGGCGGGCGCACGGGTCCTGCCGCGCCATCAGGTCGGCGAGCAGTCGCCGACCGATCCGGCGGCGCGTGCCCTGTTCGGCGCGCTCTGGTTCTCGCGCGAGCGCGCGTTGCTGGCGCTGGCGGGAACGACCGACGACGACGGCCGCTGCACGCTGCCCTGGCCGTGGCCGTGCGCGCTGCGCCTGCGCGTCGACCATCGTGCCCACGGACAGATCGCGGCGGAGCGTGCCCACGCCGGGGGCGAGAGCGATCCGGGGCGCGTCACGTCGCTCGAACTGCGCTTCCCGCCGACGGTCGAGTGCGTCATCACGGCGCGGCACGACGGCGCGCCGGTGGCCGGCCTGTCGGCCGAGGTGCTGACCCGTGAGTTCGGCAGCGAGCGGGGCGTGGCGGCCGGCATCACCGCGGCCGATGGCCGCGTCACGCTGGCGGTGCCGGCAGTCGCGCCGCTCTGGCTGCTGCTGCGTGGCGAGGGGCGCGCGGCGACGGTGCAGGAGCTCGCGCTGGCCGAAGCGGCGACGGGAGACGCGACCGGCGGGCGCCGCGACCTCACGATCGAACTTGCCGGCGCGCGCGCGGTGAGCGGGGTCGTCAGCGCCGCCGCGCGGGGACTGCCCGATCGAGACGCTGCGCCGCCGCCCGGCGTCGTCCACGTCGTCCAGCTCAGCGATGCGGCGTCGCGGCTGCTGCTCGACGAGGTCGTGGTGGCGATCGGCGGCAGCTTCCGGCTGGAGCGGGTGCCGACCGGGCGCGAGTTCACGCTCGACGTGGTCACGCCCGGCGGGGAGCCGCAGCGGCTGCACCAGGCGACGCTGCCGGCCGCGACGGCCGCGGTCGAGCTCGGCGAGCTCGACCTCCTGCCGGCCGGGGGCTGAGCCGCTCCCGCTACCATCCGCCGCGCGCGGCTGCCGATGAGATCCACGGTGGCCCTCGGGGAAGGACGAGTCATGGCGAAGGGACCGGTCACGCTGTCGATCGACGTCGGCGGCAGCAACATCAAGGCGATGCCGCTCGACGCGAAGGGCAAGCCGCTCGCCGATCGGATCAAGCTGCCGACGCCGCGACCGGCTCGTCCGAACGTGGTCGTGGCGACGATCCGGCAGGTCGCCGCGCAGGCCGGCGCGTTCGATCGCGTCTCGGTCGGCTTCCCCGGCGTGATCCGCGACGGTCGCGTGCTGACCGCGGTCAACTTCGACGGCAAGTGGGCCGGCTTCGACCTGCAGACCGCGGTGCAGACGGCCCTGAAGCGCCCGACCCGCGTGCTGAACGACGCCGACATGCAGGGGTACGGCGCCATCGAGGGCCGGGGCGTCGAGCTGACCGTGACGCTCGGCACCGGCGTCGGCTCGGGGCTGTTCGTCGACGGCAGGTTGGTGCCCAACCTCGAGCTCGGCCATCACGCGCTGCGCAAGGGCCAGACCTACGAGGAGCAGCTCGGGCAGAAGGCGCTCGACCGGGTCGGCAAGCGGCGCTGGAAGAAGCGGCTCAAGCTCGCCATCGCGCAGATCCAGCGGGTGTTCTGGCCGGCGCGGCTCTGTCTCGGCGGCGGCAACGCACGCCTGATCGACTGGACGCTGCCGGAGGGGGTCGTGGTGGTGCCCAACGAGTACGGGATCCTCGGCGGCATCGCGCTCTGGAACGACGCGAAGTGACCGGCGACGGCGAGCCGACGCGCGCGTCGGAAGCGCTGCTGTTCAGCCTCATCGATGGCGTGCCGGCCGACGCGCGGCTGTGGTGCGTGTCGCCTGGACGCGGGCAGCTGGCGGCGGCGGCGGCGGCGCTCGGGCCCGAGCGGCGGGTGACGTGCACGTTCTTCGACCTCCATCTCGCCGGCGCGGCGGCCGAGGCGGCGCGGGCGCGTGATGGCACCATCCCGGCGAATCTGGTCATCGACTGCGCCGCGGAGCTGCCGGCCGGTCCGTTCGATGCGGCGATGGTGCCGCTGCGCGCCGGCGCCGATTCGGAGCTGGCGTGGGAAGTGGTGCAGCACGCATTCGCGCAACTGAAGGTGGGCGGGAAACTCTGGGTCAGCGTCGACGAGCCGCGCGACCACTGGGTGGCCGGACGGATGAAGGAGCTGTTCGGGGCGCGCCATGCCCGCCACGCCGCCGACGACGCCATCGCCTACTCCGGCGTGAAGCGCGCGGAGCTGAAGAAGCGGAAGACGTTCGACAGCGAATTCGCGTTCCGCGACGAGGGCCGGCTGCTCCAGGTGGTGAGCCGCCCGGGCGTCTTCAGCCACCGCCGCCTCGACCTCGGGGCGCGCGCGCTGATCGAGTCGCTGGAGGAGATCGGCGAGAACGGCGACGTGCGCCGCCACCTCGACGACGGCATGAAGGTGGTCGACTTCGGCTGCGGGGCCGGCGCCGTCGGCTTCGCCGCTTCGCTGCGCGCCAAGGGGGTCGCCGTCCACGCGGTCGACTCGATGCCGCGCGCCGTCGACTGCGCGCGGCGCGGCGCGGCGACGAACGGCCTCGAGCGCCACACTACGCAGGCGACCGCCGACGGCCACGTCGAGGGCGTCGGCTCGTTCGACCTCTTCCTCGGCAACCCACCCTACTACTCGCACCATCGCATCACCGAGCTGTTCGTGCGCGCCGCCATGCGCGCGCTCCGGCCGGGCGGCCGCGCCCACTTCGTGACGAAGCAGCCGGAGTGGTTCCTCGAACGGCTCCCGGGCGACTTCCAGAAGGTGAAGGCGCGCGAGCTCAGGACCTACTCGGTGGTGGCGGGGGTGAGGAAGTAAGGAAGCGTCGCGTGCGCGCGAACATGAGACCTTCGTCCAGGCTGGCTGCTCTCTGCGCGATCCTGCTGTTCGCGTCGGCGGGATGCGCGACGCCGACCGACCCGGTGGCGCCGACGATCGTGCCGGTCGAAGCCAAGTCGTTGCTGCGATGCAGCCTCGCGGCCACCGGAATCGACCGCGCACGTCGCGTTCTGGCCGCAGCCGGACCCGCCCGCCTCGTTCACCTCGTCGCTCTGTCCGGGCGATCGCGCCGTCCTGCTCCGTCTCGTCGCCGGCGCCTGGCAGGCCGAGCGCGTCTACCTTCCGCCGCTCAGCTTCGCTCCGAACGGAGGTCAGTGACGGCAGCGGCGGCGCAGCGTGGACGGCTCACGTCACTCCTTCTCCATCACCCGATCGCCGTCGATGAAGTGGGGCACGAAGGTCGACAGCACCACGGCCGGCTCGGCGCCTCCCGGCGTGAATCCGTGCGGGGTGTTGCGCGGGATCACGGCGAGATCGCCGGCGCGCAGCTCGACGTCGCCGTCGCGCAGGTGCAGGACACCGGAACCGGAGACGAGGTAGACGATCTCCTCGCTGTGCAGGTGGCGGTGCTGCGCGATCGGACCGCTGAGGCGCACCAGCTGGATCGTCGCGTGCGGATCGTCGTGCAGCGTCGAGCGCGCGATCGCGGCGGGTGCGAGCGCGTAAGCCTGCTCGGGGATGCCGCGCTCGATGCGGACCTGGCCTTCGGGCGGGACGGTGGTGCAGGCCGCGAGCAGGAGCGGGGCGATCGTCACGGCGCGGGCAGCAGACGTCGGCATGGCGGGACTCCGATGGAGACGCCGGACTCTACTGGGGATCGGCGAGTCACCTGATCCCGCGGCGTGTCGGCACCCGCAGCGTGATCACGTCGCTGTGGAAGGTCCCCGACGAGGCGACGCGCGAGCTGATGGCCGACTTCTATCGGCGCCTCTGGATCGAGCAGAAGCCGAAGGCGCAGGCGCTGTGGGAAGCGAAGACGAAACTGCGTCGCGCCAGAGACGCGGCCGGCCGGCTGCTTCACTCCGAGCGCGATTGGGCCGGGTGGGTGCTGACAGGGGCTTCGGACTGAACGGTCCGACCGGCCCCGCCCGACGCGGCCCCGCCGTGTGCGAGAGTCCTCGTCTGGCCTGCGGCCAGCGATTTGCCGGTGCCCCTGCGGCAAGGGCGTTGGTGGTCCCGATTCCACCGTAACCTCTTTCCGCAATTCACTCGATCGCAGGAGCGCGTCCGTTGGGGCGACTGCTGGGTTGGCTCTTCGTCTTCACGCTGCTCGCGCTCGGTGGACTGGCCGTTTGGCAGCGGTTCGCCCGCCCGGTCGAGGTGCGCGTCGCCGCAGTGGCGCGCGGGCCGGTGGTGGCGACGGTGTTCGCCACCGGGTGGATCGAAGCGCAGGAGCGCCGCCTGCTGCGGCCGACGCGCGCGGGGGTGGTCGAGCGAATCTTCGCGAAGGAGGGCGCGGAAGTTCGCGCCGGGGCGCTGCTCGTCACGTTGCGCGACCGGGCGCGGGCCGAGCGGCAGGCGAGCGTCCAGGCGACGCTCGATCGCCTCGACGCCGATCTCGCCGAAGGCAGCGCGCTGCGCCGGGCGGCGGTGGCGCGCATCGACGAGGCGGCGGTGCAGCTCGCGTGGGCCGAGGGCGAGATCGCGCGCACGACGCCGTTGCGCCAGCAGGGGCTGGTCACCGAGCGCGCCTGGCAAGAGCTCCACTCGGCGCGCGATGGTGCCGCGCAGCGCCAGGTCCAGGCCCGTGAGGAACTCGCCAGCACGCTGGCGCGCCTGGCCACCGAGCGCGCGCAGGCGGCCGCCGAGCTCGCGGTGCTGCGCGCCGCCGAGCAGGACGACACGCTGACGGCGCCGTTCGATGGCATCGTCCTCCAGCGGTTCGCCGAGGAGGGCGAGACGGTCGGGCCGGAGCGCGACCTGCTCAAGTTCGGCGACGTGCGCACGCTCTGGATCGAGGGCGACGTCGATGAAGAGGACGCGACGCGCGTCGCGCTCGGCCAGCGCGTGCTGATCCGCGTCGCCGGCGACGAGTCGGCGCTGGTCGAGGGGCGCGTCCACGAGCTCTTCCCCGACTCCGAGCAGGCGACGCGCAGCTACCGCGTGCGTGTGACGTTCGCGGGCGCGACGTTCGCACCGAGCGGCGCGGCCGGGCTGGCCGGCGCGACGCGGGCGGCCGGCGGCCATCCGCTGCTGGTCGGCTCGTCGTGCGAGCTCGGCATCGTGACCGGCGAGCGGTCGGACGCCCTCTGGTTCCCGCGCCGGGCGCTGACGGTGGACGGCACGGTCTTCGTGCTGGCCGGCGGTCGGGCGCAGGCGCGCGCCGTCACCGTCGGGCTCACCAACTTCGATCGCTGCGAGGTGACCGCCGGGCTCGAGGCGGGTGAGCAGGTCGTCGTCGACGGCCTCGCGCTGCTGCGGGACGGCGCGCGCGCGACGGCGCGCGAGCGGTAGGACGCGGCCGTGCGCCTGGCGCCGCTGTTCCGGATCGCGTGGCGACATCTGGGCCACAGCCCGATCCGGACGGCGCTGTCGGTCACCGGGGTCGCCATCGGCGGCTGCTTCATGATCCTGCTGTCGGCGCTGATGGCCGGCTTCGAGTCGAAGTTCGTCGACGAGACGGTCGAGTCGAGCCCGCACGTGACGGTGCTGGACGAGTTCCGCGACCCGCCCGACGAGTTCGCCGGCTGGCTGTCGGAGCGCAGCGGCGGCGTCGTGGCGGTCGAGTCGGCCCATCCGCGCGAGCGCGTCTACCGGATCAAGAAGCCGTGGGAGACGCTGGCCGCCATCGAGGCGCGGCCCGGCGTCGCGTCGGCGGCGCTGAACGTCGTCGGCACCTCGATCCTCAACTTCGGGAACCGCGAGGTCGGCGCGGCGCTCGTCGGCATCGATCCCGAGGCGCAGGATCGCGTCGTCGCCACCGATACGTACATGATCGAGGGACGCCTCTCCGACCTGCACAGCGCGAGCGGCGCGATCGTGCTCGGCAGCGGGCTGGCCGAGCGGCTCGGCGTGCGCCGCGGCGACACCATCGGCGCGGCGCTCGGCGGCGAAGGCGGGACCCGCGCGCTGCGGGTGGTCGGCGTGTTCAAGACCGGAGTGGTGCCGGTCGACGGCGTGCGCGCCTACACGCTGGTTGGCCTGTCGCAGCAGCTGCTCGGGCTCGGCCGCGACGTCAACCGGATCGTCGTGCGCCTCGACGACCACACGCAGGCGCGCGAGGTCGCCGCCGACCTCGAGGCCACCGTCGGCTACCGCACCGAGAGCTGGCAGGAGCAGAACGAGAACTTCCTCGCTCTGTTCAACATCCAGACCGTCATCACCTACGTGGTCACCAGCGGCATCACCATCGTCGCGGCGTTCGGCATCCTGAACGTGCTGATCATGCTGGTGCTCGAGAAGCTGCCCGAGATCGCGATGCTGAAGAGCATGGGGTTCACGGCGGCCGACGTGACCGTGACCTTCCTGATCGAAGGGCTCGCCATCGGCGCGCTCGGCGTGCTGTTCGGCTCGATCGGCGGCTACTGGCTGCAGCAGGCGCTGGCGGCGGTGCCGATCCCGATGAAGGGGCTGATCGAGATCGAGCACCTGATCTTCGTCGACTCGCCGCGCATCTACGGCGTCGCGGCGGCGGTGTCGTTCGGTTCGACCATCTTCGCGGCCTGCCTGCCGGCGCTGCGGGCGGGGCGGCTCGACCCGGTCGTGACGTTGCGGGGGCGGGCATGAACCGCGCCGTCGCGACCCACGCGCCCGCGATGGAGACCGTCGCGTTGCGCCGCACGCTGGGCGAGGGCGAGAACGCGCTCGAGATCCTGCACGGCCTCGACCTCGTGATCCGGCGCGGCGAGTTCTGCGCGATCATGGGGCCGTCGGGCAGCGGCAAGTCGACGCTGATGTACCTGCTCGGCGCGCTCGACCGGCCGAGCGCCGGCGCGGTGAAGATCGACGGCATCGAGACCACGCGCCTGCCGGAGGCGGCGCTGGCCGACGTGCGCAACCGCAAGATCGGCTTCGTCTTCCAGTTCCACTACCTGATGCCGGAGTTCAGCGCGCTCGAGAACGTGACCCTGCCGATGGCGAAGCAGGGCGTGCCGGCGCGCGAAGCGGCCGCGCGCGCCACCGAGCTGCTCGGTCTGCTCGGTCTCGCCGGCAAGGAGCGTCGCCTCCCCGCGCGCCTCTCTGGCGGCGAGCAGCAGCGCGTCGCCATCGCCCGCAGCCTCGCCAACCAGCCGCTCGTCGTGCTGGGCGACGAGCCGACCGGCAACCTCGACACCCGGAACGGCGACCTCGTCTTCGAGCTGTTCGAGCGACTCGTCCGCGAGCAGGGTCAGACCATCGTCGTCGTCACCCACGACCCGCGTCTCGCGGCGCGCACGCAGCGGATCATCCGCCTGATGGACGGACGGATCGTCGACGACGGCAAGCCGGCCGAGGTGCTGGCGCGGGCGGGGGAGCGGGGGTAGGCGCGGGGCGCGCCGCCGGGACGACCCGCCCTCGAGTCGATCAGGCGTCGGTCGGCCGGAGCAACGCGGCCAGCGCCGCCACGTGGTCGGCGGTCGTGCCGCAGCAGCCGCCGACGATGCGGGCACCCTGGGCGATCCAGCCGGCGGCGGCATGCGCG
>VGYY01000193.1 GCA_016872815.1 Planctomycetota bacterium | reverse complement strand
AGGACGTTGGGGTAGAGCGCCGAGTAGTCGGGGGCGCCGGTGGCGAGATAGAGGTCGGGGAAGCCGTCGTTGTCGACGTCGCCGAAGTTGCTGCCCATCGGGAAGGCGATCCGGTCGAGGCCGACCGCCGCCGTCACATCGACGAAGGTGCCCCTGCCGTCGTTGCGGTAGAGCCGCTGCGTGTCGCACCGCTTCGCGCCCTGCACCGCGAAGGCGCCCATCGCCGCCGTGCGGTCGCACTCGGGATAGGCGCTCACCCAGAGGTCGAGCGCGCCGTCCTGGTCGTGGTCGAGGAAGAAGCAGCTGAACGCGTCGGCTGGAGCGGCCACGCCGCGCGCGGCGGCGCACTCCTCGAAGCGCGCGCCGTCCACGTTGCGATAGAGCCGGTTCGGGCCGCGCATGGTGGCGACGTAGAGATCGGGGCGGCCGTCGCGATCGATGTCGCCGAACGCGCAGCCCTTGACGAACCCGCAGCGCACGACGCCCGCGGCCGGCGCGATGTCGTCGAAGGTGCCATCGCCGCGATTGCGCCACAACCGGCTCGGCCAGCGGTCGTCGCCGCCGTTCTCGTAACCGACGAAGAGGTCGAGGTCGCCGTCGCCGTCGATGTCGGCGACGCAGGCCGCCTGCGTCGGACCGGCGACCTCGATGCCCGCCTCGAGCGTCCGGTCGAGGAACCGTCCGTCCGGTTGCTGGAGCAGGAGCGAGCACGGGATCGCGCCGGCGGCTCCCATCCAGCCGCCGCGCAGCACCAGCAGGTCGAGCCGGCCGTCGCCGTCCGCGTCGAAATGCTGGAGGTTCAGGCCGCCGAGCTGGCCGGTGATCCCCGCCGCCTCGCTGGCGTCGGTGAAGATGCCCGGCTCGCGCTGCAGGAACAGCCGGAGCGGCGCCAGCGGCGCCATCGCCGAGATCGCCAGGTCGAGGCGGCCGTCGCCGTCGAAATCGTCCATCGCCGAGCCGCCGGCCAGGTTCGGTCCCGACAGGCCGAGCGCCGTCGCGACGTCGCGATGGCGCGGCAGTTCCTGCTCGGCGGCCAGCCGCGCGGCCGGGATGCGCCACGTCTCCGGCACCGCCTCCTGCTGCACTCCGAGCGTCATCGCCGCGACGTTCAGCAGCCACATCGCCGCCGCGTCGTTCGGGTCGAGCTCGACCGCGCGGCGGAAACAGGCCAGTGCCTGCTCGCCGCCGGTGCGATCGACGTGGATCGCGCCGCCGCGCAGCGGCCAGAGGCAGCTGTCGGGCCCGTGCAGCGCGATGCAGTTCGCCCGCTCGGCCACGCGCAGCCAGGCGAGCCCGAGCAGCTTCAGCACGCCCTGCGCACCGCGCCCGTCCTTGCGTCCGTCGACCTTGCCGTCGGCGATGGCCAGCGCGCGGTCGAGCTGCGCGATCGCCTCCTCGTAGCGCCCGAACGACATCAGGTGCTCGGCCAGCAGCCGGCGCGCCGGCAGCTCGATGCGCGGATCCTCCTTCGGCCGGAACGCCGCCACCTGCTTCTCGAGCTTCTCGAGCGGCACGCGCCCGAAGAAGGGCGCATTGCTGCGCTCGATCCGCGCCGCGAAGTCGCGCAACAGCGCCTCCTTGCGGTCGGGCGCCGGGGTGGCGGCGGCGTCGGCCGACTGCACCGGCGGGAGGGCGAGCGTCCACAGGAGCGGAGCGGCGAAGAACACGCCGCGAGAATAACCTCGCAGTCAGGAGGCGATCCGATGGGTGGAGCGGGCGACCGGGCGGGTTCGAACTGGCAGCGTTCCGATTCCGGGACGATCGGTGCGCTGGTCGCTCGCCTCGCGCAGGAGCTGCCGGATCGCCCGGCGTTGATCGACCCGTTGCGCGGCGTGCGGCTTGGCTTCGCGGAGCTCGAGCGCGAGTCGGCGCGGGTCGCCCGCGCGTTCGCGGCGCTCGGCGTCGCTCGCGGCGAGCGGGTCGCGGTGTGGGCGGAGAACCGCGCGGAGTGGGTGCTGCTCGAGCTCGGGCTGGCGCGGCTCGGCGCGATCCTCGTGACGGCCAACACCGCGCTCAAGCCGCCGGAGATCGAGTACCTGCTGGCGCAGTCGGAGTCGTGCGCCGTGGTGTTCAGCAGCGGCGGCACGAATGCGCCGTACGTCGCGAGCCTCGCGGCGGTGCGGCCGCGGCTGCCGCGACTGCGGCACGCGGTGCAGCTCGCGGATGGGGCCGGCGACGCGGCGGCGGCGACTGCGCCGTGGGCGCTCGGCTGGGCGGCGCTGCTGGAGCGGGCGGCGGAGGTTCGGCCCGATCGGCTCGCGACGATCGAGGCGGCGCTGGCGCCGGACGACGTGATCAACATGCAGTACACGTCGGGCACCACCGGCTTCCCGAAGGGCGTGACGCTGACGCACGCCAACCTGCTCCACAACGCGGCGGCGATCGGCAGCGTGCTCGGCTTCTGCCCCGCCGATCGCCTCGCGCTGACGGTGCCGCTCTTCCACTGCTTCGGCTGCGTGGTCGGCGTGCTCGGCGCCTACGTCTCAGGCGCGGCGCTGGCGTTGCTCGAGCGCTTCGACGCGGCGCGGGCGCTCGACCTGGTGGCGCGCGAGCGCTGCACGTTGCTCTATGGCGTGCCGACGATGTTCCGGTTGCTGGTCGAAGAGCAGCTGCGCGCGCCGCGCGAACTCGCGTCGCTGCGCGCCGGGATCATGGGCGGTGCGCCCTGCCCCGAGGCGCTGGTGCGGCAGCTCGGCAGCGTGCTCCACCTGCCCGAGGCGGTGGCGGCCTACGGCCTGACCGAGTGCAGCCCCGGCGTGACCATGAACGATCCGCGCGACTCCGCCGAGCGCCGCGCGACGACATGCGGCAAGGCGCTGGCAGGCATCTCCGTGCGCGTCGTCGATCCGGCCACGCTCCTGCCGCTGCCGACCGGCGCCACCGGCGAGCTGCAGGTGCGCGGCCCCTGCACGATGAAGGGCTACTGGAACAAGCCCGACGCGACGGCCGAGGTGCTGCTGCCCGACGGATGGCTGCGCACCGGCGACCTCGCGACCCTCGACGGCGAGGGCTACGTGCGCATCGTCGGCCGCCTGAAGGAGATGGTGATCCGCGGCGGGGAGAACGTCTACCCGGTCGAGGTCGAGGAGGCGCTGCGCCGGCATCCCGGCATCCGCGACGTCGCCGTCTTCGGCGTGCCCGACCCGGTCTATGGGGAGCAGGTGCAGGCGGCGTTCCTGCCGGCCACCGCGCCGCCGCCGGGCGAGGCGGAGCTGCGCGCCTTCCTCGAGCCGCGCCTCGCCGGCGTCAAGATCCCGAGCCGCTTCCACGCGCTCGACGCCTTCCCGATGACCGCGAGCGGCAAGGTGCAGAAGTGGCGGCTGGTCGAGCGGTTCGGCGGAGCGGGCGGCGTCGATCGCGCTGCCGGCTCGTGACCCACGACGAAGCGAAAAGAGGGGCGATCAGCCGGGACAGTGGATAGGTGGATGGAGGTCAACGACCGACACCCGCCCGGCCGGGATCGTGACCGGACGTGCGCCGCCGACGACCGCCCCCTCGATTTCGCCGCTGCATCAAGGGCACGCCACGCGAGCGACGGCACCGGCAGGGCCGCCAGCTCGTTCGCACGAGCGGTTCCCCCTCGCTCGCGCAGCGCACCAGAAGCCCCGCGGGTTCGCGACGCGGGTCCTCTACCCCACCTATCGGCGGTTGCCCCGGACTTGTGCACTGGGAGGAAAAAGGAAGCTCGCGAGCTGCGCACCGCGGCGGAATCAGAGCTTGACCGCGGGCCGCCCCCCCGGGGCCCCGCCCCCCGCGCCTGCCGGAACAACTGTTCCTGGAACAGTTGTTCCGGTTCAGGTCGCCAGCAGCTCTTCGAGGAGCTGCTTCTTCGGGTCGAAGCCGGCGAGCTTCACTCGCTGCGCCACTCCGTCGGGCAGGGCGGCGCGCGGGGCCAGGCCGATCAGTTCGCTCTCGAGGAGGTCGACGCCGGCGGCCTTCGCCAGCCGCTCGATCTCGGCGTAGACCTTCTCGATCGAGGTCACCGTGTAGTTGGTGAGGTTCATCGAGACCTGGGCGAGCTTCCGGTCGGCGAGCTCGAAGCCCATCGCCTTGACGCACTTGAAGCCACCGTCCTTCTCGCGGATCTGCTTGGCGATCGCCTTGGCCAGCTTCACGTCGGGGCTGGCGAGGTTCACGTTGTAGGCGACCAGGAAGAAGCGGGCGCCGATCGCGACGGCGCCGGCGGTCGGATGGATCCGCGGCGGCCCGAAGTCGGGGTGGCGCGCCGGATCCTTGCCGATCAGCTCGCGCAGCCCCTCGAACTGGCCGGAGCGCACGTCGGCGAGGTTGCGCCGCTCCGGCCGCGTCGCCGCCTCCTCGTAGAAGAAGACCGGGATCGCGAGCTCCTCGCCGACCCGCCGCCCGACGCGGCGCGCCAGCGCGATGCACGCCTCCATCGTCGTCCCGCGCACCGGCACGAACGGCACCACGTCGGTCGCGCCCATCCGCGGATGCTCGCCCTTGTGGCCGTTCAGGTCGATCCGTTCGCGCGCCGCCGCCACGCAGGCGAACGCCGCCGCCTCCACCTCCTTGATGGTGCCGGCGAAGGTCAGCACCGCGCGATGGTGGTTGGCGTCCAGCTCGCGATCGAGCACCTTCACCTTCCCGGCCGCCGTCGCCGCCGCGACGATCGCGTCGATCACCTCGGGCCGCTTGCCCTCGGAGAAGTTCGGCACGCACTCGACGATCTCGGGAGCGGGCGGCGGCGGCAGCGCGTCGGCAGGTCTCATCGGTCAGGTTCCTTGCGGGAGGCGTGGGATCGGCGGCAGTGGCGGTGGCAACCCGCGACGGCGGTCCGGCGCCGCGCGTCAGGCGGCGCTCGCGAAGGGTCCGAACGCGCGCGGATCGAGCAACTGCCCGCGGCAGAGCACCCGTTCAATCGGCCCCTCGGCGAGACGGTAGCCGAGCAGCTGATGACTCGTCCCGCGGATCAGCACCGCGTCGGCCGAGAGGCCGGGCAGCAGCGCACCGCACTCGTCGGCGAGACCGAGCGACGCCGCGGCGTTCGCCGTCGCCGCGGTCAGCGCCTCGGCGATGGTGAGCCGCAGCACCGCGCAGGCCAGCGAGAGCAGCAGCAGCGGCGACTGCAGGTAGCTCGTGCCCGGATTGAAATCGGTCGCCAGCGCCACCGGCAGGCCGCGCGCGATCATCTTCCGCGCCGGCGGCGCGCTCTTCGCCAGGGCGAAGACGGTGCCGGGCAGCAGCACCGGCGTGACGCCCGCCGCCCCCATCGCGTCGATCGCGGCGTCGTCGGCATGGATCAGGTGGTCGGCGCTGGCGGCGCCGAGTTCGGCCGCGAGGCGCGCGCCGCCGCTCGGGCCGAGCTCCTCTGCGTGGATCCGCAACCCGAGCCCGAGGTCACGCGCCGCCTGGAGCACCGCGCGCGCCTCCTCGACCGTGAACGCCCCGACGTCGCAGAAGACGTCGCAGTAGCGCGCCAGCCCGAGTCGCTTCACCTCGGGCAGCATCTCCTTGGCCAGCTCGCGCACGTAGTCGGCGCGCCGCTCGCGGAACTCGCGCGGCATCTGGTGGGCGCCGAGGAAGGTCGGCACGACGCGCAGCGGCAGCGCCGCCGCCTCGCGCGCGAGCAGTTCCAGCGAGCGGCGCTCGTCGCGCCAGGTGAGGCCGTAGCCGCTCTTGCACTCGACGGTGGTGGTGCCCGCCGCGAGGAAGCCGCGCAGGTGGCCGCGCAGGCAGGCCGCCAGCACGTCGTCGGGCGCCGCGCGCAGATCGTCGACCGAGCGGAAGATCCCGCCGCCGCGCCGGGTGATCTCCTCGTAGCCGACGCCGCGCAGCCGCAGGTCGTATTCGCGCTCGCGCGTCGCCACGAACGCCGGATGGGTGTGGGCGTCGACGAACCCGGGGACCACGAAACTGCCGCGCGCGTCATGGCGCACCCGCGCGCGCCACGCCGCCTCGATCTCGGCGGTCGGCCCGACCGCCGCGATCCGCCCGCGCTGCACCGCGAGGGCGGCGTCGCGGAGGACGAGGAGCTCGTCCTGGGCCGCGCCGCGGCGCGGCCCGCGCCCGGCCGGAGTGGCCAGCTCCTCGGCGTGGACGATCAGGAGATCGCAATCGGTCATGGCGGGCGAGACACCTGGCGCCGGGAAACGGCGCGGATTGTACGGAACCCGCGCGCAGGGGCGGTCGAGCGGAAAAACGTTCGCCATGCATCACGCCGTCGGTTCGCCGATCGAGGAGTCGGCGAGACGGCGCTGGAGCAGGGTCCCTTTGAAGCAACTCGATCGCGCCACCGAACAACTGCTCGATGTACGCCACCGCGACATTCGGCTGGTGACCACGCTGGTCACCGCGGCGCTCGCCGGCGGCATGGCGTTGCTCTGGCCGGCGGTCCAGGACCGCGTGATCGAGCGCTTCGGTCCCTACTTCTCGTCGCGCTTCCTGCTCGGCGAACTGCTGCTGCTGGTCGCGCTCTACCTCATCCACCTCTGGCGCAAGGCGGGCCGCATCGAGCGGCTGGTGCGCCAGCTGCTGTCCGAACGCGACCGCGGCGCCGCGCTCGAGGAGCGCCTGCAGCAGGCGCGCGCGGTCCTGCAGGCCTCCGCGCAGCTCGAGATCGACGGCGACGCGGGCGCCTCGCTGCGCTCGATCCTGCGCTGCGTGACCGAGGCGCTGCAGGCGCGCCGCGGCGTGTTGTGGCGCCAGCGCGCCGATGGCCGTCCGCCCGAGCGCGAGGCGGTGTTCCCGTCGGCGACGGCCGCCGCCGATCCGCTGCTACTCGCCTTCGAGGACGAGATCGCGCGCGCGGTGCTGGCATCCGGGGCGACGCTGCGCATCGACGAGGCGACCAACCTCGCGCAGATCGGCATCGCCGCGGTCCGCCCGCGCGGCGTCGCGGCGCGGCTGGTGGCGGCGCCCCTGCTGCTCGACCGCAAGCCGGTCGGCGTCCTGCTGCTGTCCGACTCCGCGGCCGAGACGACCGGCGAGACGTCCCCGCTCGAGCTGCTCGAGGTGTTCGCCGGCTTCGCCGCCGGCGTGCTGCGCAACCTGCGGCTCTACCAGGCGATCGCCCGTCGCAACGACGAGCTCTTGCGCGCGCGCCAGCTCCTGTGCGACCACCAGCGCGAGCTGGCCGAGATCGACGCGGTGGCGACCATGGGTCGCGTGGCGAAGAGCCTGGCCCACGGGCTGTCGGGGCCGCTCACCGCGATCTCGGGCTTCGTCGACGTGGCGATGACCTCCGCCGGCGACGCGCTGACGCTGAAGAGCGCGCGCGAGGGCCTGCGGCGCGAGACGCACGAGCTCAAGACCCGGTTGCAGGCGGTGGTGAACTTCACCGAGACGTGGCGCCGCGAGTATGGGCCGGTCGACTTGAACCGCATCGTCGAGACCGCGGTGGCGCTGCAGGCCGAGCCGCTGCGCGCGCGCGGCATCGCGCTGCGCTACGACGCGCACGCGGGGCTGCCGTGGACGGTGGCCGACGCCACGCGGTTGCGCCAGGCCATGCTGAGCCTGCTCACCTTCCTGCGCGACGCCGTGCGCGAGGGACCGGGTCGCGACATCCGCGTGCGGACGGTCCCCGATGCCGGCGTGCTGCGCGTGCAGTTCGACTTCCCCGGTCGCGCCGACCTCGCCCGCCTCACCGCGCCCCTGCTCGATCCCAACGTCGATCTGCGGCTGCTGCAGAGCGAGCACCATGTCGACCTGCCGGTGGCGGTGGCGATCGTCCGCGAACACCGCGGCGACGTGGCGCTGCAGACGCGCGAAGACGGCGGGACCCGCCTCGCGCTCGAACTGCCGATCCTCGACCGCGCGCCGGTCGAGATCACCGACGCACCCGATCCCGATGACAGCGTCGAGGCGCTGCTCGAGCGGCTGTGGGGCGACGGTGCCGGGACGAAGTCTCCGGCCGCTGCCGCACCCTCGCGCGAGCAGACGCCGCCGTCAGCGCCGCCGACGGCGGCCCCGACCGCTGCCGCCGCGCCCGCGACGGTGGCGGTCGCCGCC
>VGYY01000192.1 GCA_016872815.1 Planctomycetota bacterium | reverse complement strand
CGCCACCATCGAGCGGCGCGCGTGCCCCGGCTGCTTCAGCCCGTGCGAGGCGCTGCCGGCGCTGGCGGCGCGACCGCTCGCCACGGCGCTGGCGCGCAGCTGACGGGCGGCGGCGGATGCGACGCTCCCATCGCGCCGTGGTGGCCGAGGCGCTCGCGCACGGCGAGTGGGGCTGGCTGGTGCGAGCGGCCGGCCGCACGCTGGCGGCGCGACTCGGGCTGCCGGTCGGACCGCTGTTCGCGACGCTGGCGGTGACCTTCCGCTGCAACTACCGCTGCACCTTCTGCGACCTGCCCGATCGCGCGCGCGGCGATCCGCCGCTCGCGGCGCTCGTCGCCCGGCTCGACCGCGTCGTCGCCGATGGCGCGCGGGCGGTCGGTCTCACCGGCGGCGAGCCGCTGCTCCATCCGCAGCTGTTCGAGGTCATCGCGGCGGCGCGCGCGCGCGGCCTGCTGGTCCACCTGAACAGCAACGGCTCGCGCCTGACCGAGGCGGCCGTTGCACCGCTGCTCGCGAGCGGGCTCCATTCGCTGCACCTCAGCCTCGACGGCGCGATCGCCGCGACGCACGACGAACTCCGGCAAGTGCCCGGATCCTTCGTCCAGATCGAGGCGACGCTGGCGGCGCTGCGTGCCGGGCGTGCGGCGCGCGGCGCCCGGCGGCCGCGGCTCGGGCTGGTGATGGCGGTCACGCCCCGGAACTGGCGCGAGGTCGCCGACTTCGCCCGCCTCGCCGTGCGCTGGCAGGTCGACGCGGCCGGCTTCCTGCCGCACCACGAGTTCGTCGAGACGCGCGCGCGACTGAGCGAGCCGGACGCGGCGGAGCTCGCGCGACGGCTGCGGGAGGCGCAGCGCATTGCCGGCGCGCGCCTCGACAACTCCGCGGCCTACCTCGCCGCAGTGCCGCGCTTCCTTGCCGGCGCGACCACGCCGCTCGCCTGCAGCGCGCCGCGCACCCACGTCGCCGTGGCGCCCGACGGGCGGCGCTACCCTTGCGTCCCGCTGATGACGCTCGAGCGGGGCGGCCGGGACGCGGATGCCCCGGGTCCACCGGCGCCGCCCGGTCCGACCGAGCGCGAGGAGATCTGCCGCGCGTGCTGGTGGAACTGCCACCGCGAGCTCGACCTGACGCTGAAGACGATCGCCGCACCGCGCTGATGGCGTGGGCGGCAGCGCTGCTGGCGCTGCTCCCCCACCTGCGCGGCCTGGCGAACGGCTTCGTCTACGACGACTTCCGGTTCATCGCCGAGAACCCGGGAGTGGCGACGCTGGCGGCTCCGGCCGATCTCCTGTTCGACCCGGCGCGGACGGCGCAGCCGGTCGACCCCGACATCTGGCGACCGCTGCGCACGGCCGGATTCGCGCTGCAGCACGCGCTGGGCGGCGGCGCGCCGTGGCTGTTCCATGCGACGAGCCTCGCCCTCTTCGCGCTGCTGGTGCGGCTCGTCGCGGCGCTCTGGCGCCGCGTCGCCGGGTTCCCGGCCGGCGTCGCCGCCGCTGCGGCGCTCCTCTTCGGCGTCCATCCGATTGCGGTCGAGTCGGTGGCGTGGGCGTCGTCGCAGGGCGATCTGCTGGCGGGATGCGGCGTGGTGGCGGCGTTGCTGACGGCGCGCCGCCGTCCGCTGGCGTGCCTCGCGCTGGCGCTGCTGGCGTTGCTCGGGAAGGAATCGGCGCTGCCGTTGGCGGCCGCACTGGCGGCGCTCTGGTGGCGGGATCGCCGCGCGGCGACCGCCGGCGCCCCGGACGGACCTGGCGCGACCGGCCGGGTCGACGGTCGATTGGCCATCGCGGCGGCGCTGCTGACCCTCGGCTGGCTGGTGCTGCGCCAGCAGCTGCTGGCGCGCAGCTTCGACCTCTCCGGCGATGGTCTCGCCCAGCGCAGCGCCCCCCTCTTCGAGCGGCTGGCCGAGTCGCTGCGCACGCTGCTCTTCGCCCTGCGCCTGATGGCATGGCCGTGGCCGCTGTCGATCGACCACGATGCGGCGACGTACCGACCCGCGGCGTTCTTCTCGTCGGGCGGACTGCTGCTGGCGACCGCGGCCCTCGCCGCGGCCGCGCTGGTCGCGCTCCTCGCCCGCGATCGCGAGCGGTGCGCGCGGCTGCTGCCGCCACTGGCGTTCGCCGCGCTGTTCCACTTGCCGACCGCCGGACTGCTGGTGGCGCTGAAGAGCCCGACGGCCGAGCGCTTCCTGCTGCTGCCGCTGGCTGGAGTCGTCGCGGCGGCGACGTGGCTCGCGGCCCGGGCGATCGACCGCCGACCCGACGGGGCGCCGCCGCGCCCGCGACTCGCGGCGGGACTGCTCCTGCTGGTGGCGCTGCCGCTGGCCGCGGCCGCGTTCGTCCGCACCGGCCAGTTCCGCGACGACGCCACGCTGTGGCGCGCCGAGCTGGCCCACCATCCGACGTCGCGGCAGGCGCTGCTCGGGCTGCTGCACGCGGCCTCGCTGCAGGGCGATGACGCCGGCGCCAGGACGTTCGCGCGCCGCCTCATCGCCGCCACGGCAGCCGACGATCCGCGCGGTTGGCTGGCGCGACTGCGGCTCGGCCAGCTCGAGGTGGCGGAAGGACGGCCGGAGGCGATGGCGGCATGGTTCGACGAGGTCCGCGCCGGGCTGGCGCGGCGCGGCCACGCGCGCGGCCTCGCCCCGGAACTCCACCTCGTCTTCGTCGGGCTGGCCAACCGCGCGCGCCAGCAGGGCGATCCGGCGCTGGCGGAGACCTTCGCGCGCGAAGGGATCGGCTGGTTCGGCCGCGAGCCGCGCCTGCTCGAAGCGCTCGGCATCGCGCGCGACCTGCAGGGCGATGCCGAGGGCGCCGCCGCGCTCCACCGCGAGGCGCTGACGCGCGGGCCGGAGAGCGCATCGCTCCAGCACCACCTCGCGCTGGCGGAACGAAACCGCGGCGACCTGAAGGCGGCCCGAACCGCTGCGCTGCGCGCGCTGGCGCTCGATCCGGCGCACGCCGGCGCTCGCCGGCTCCTCGCCGAACTCGATGGCTGAGCGCGCGGATCGGGACTGGACGGGAAAGGGCGGCGCCGCCGGGCGGCGCGATGGTTGCTCCTCCCGGCGGCGGTGGTTGAATGGCTTGAACGTGCGCCCCCCGCCCCCGGCCGCGGCGCTTTGCCGGAGTTCCCGCCCCATGCCTCTTCGCCTGCTCGCCGTGACCATCGGCCTCTTCGCGCTGGTCGCACCGGTGGCGGCCGCGCGCGCCGGCGCCGCGCCCCGCTCCGCGCACGGCCCGCTCCAGGACCCGGCGGCGAAGGGACCGCGCGCGAAGTTCTCGGCTGACAGCCTCGACTTCGGGAAGGTGCTGGTCGGCACCTCCCCGGCGCGCGAGCTGGTGATCGAGAACGTCGGCGACGCGCCGCTCGAAGTGCGCCGAGTTGGCGTCACCTGCGAGTGCGCCACGCTTCGCCTGTCGACGCCGACGCGGCCGAACGTGCCGATCGCCACCGACGACGAGGGGCGGGTCGCGCTGACGCTGCCGCCGGGCGATCGCGCGACGCTGAAGCTGACCATCGACACCAGCAAGCTCGCCGCCGGCCCGTTCGAGAAGCGGCTCCTGGTCGTCTGCAGCGACCCGAAGAACGGCGCGCTGTCGCTGCCGTTCAAGCTGCAGATCGAGCTCCCGGTGGCGCCGAAGACCACCGCCGCGGACGTCGACGAGCACGGCCACGCTCCGCACGAGCACGACTCGATGGGCGCCAGCAAGACGCCGATCGTGAGCAAGGAGACGCCGGCCGCGCCGCCGATCGATCCGGCCGTGGCGCCGCGGCTCGAGGTCGACAGCTACAAGGTCGATTTCAAGACCGTCTACCGCGGCGAGAACCTGAAGCACACCTTCAAGCTCAGGAACTCCGGCCATTCCGACCTCACGGTGAACGAGATCCGCAACTCGTGCGCGTGCGCGGCGTCGCGGCTGCGCATCGATGGCCGGACGATCGAGGAGAAGGAGCTCAAGGAGAGCAAGCGGCTCGGCGTCCTCGCGCCCGGCGAGGAGGCGGAACTCGACGTCGAGCTCAAGACCGCCGTCGCGCCGACGCCGGGCAAGGACGCGCCGCTCAGCAAGCCGGTGCGCATCTACACCAACGATCCGGCGCGCGCCGTCACCGTGCTGACCCTCGAGGCGACGATGATCTCGCCGTTCACGGTCGAGCCCGAGCGCTTCGACTTCGGCGTGCTGCGCAAGGGTGCCGGCGCGACGCTGTCGGCGACGCTCCGCTCCGACCAGCTCGGCGACTTCACGGTCACGCAGGCGACCTCGCCCAATCCGGAGCTGATGCAGGTCCGGTTCGAACCGATCGCCGCCACGACCGCCGCGGAGCGCGCGTTCCGCATCGACGTCGAGGTCTCCGCCGCGGCGCCGCTCGGCAGCTTCGCCAGCCACGTCGAGCTCGCCCTGTCGCACGACCGGGTGAAGGCGATCGTGATCCCGGTCCACCTCAACATCGAGCCAAACGTCTTCATCACCGACAACCGGCCCGACAAGGTCGAGCTGCTCGACTTCGAGGTGATGAGCCTCGGCCACGCGAAGACCATCGAGCTGACCATCGAGAACGGCGACCGGTCGATTCCCTACGTGCTCAAGGACGTCGCCATCGGCAGCTGCCGCCCGAGCCCGAACGGCTTCGCGGTCGAGATGGTCGAGGTCGAGAAGGGGATGAAGTACACGGTGAAGCTGACCGCTCCACCGGAGATCGGCGCCGCGAAGTACTTCCAGGGCGACCTCGTGCTGAACGCCGAGCACCCCGACCTGCCGCTGCGCAAGGTGCGCTTCCGCGGCTGGTACAAGGACGACAAGCAGGGCAGCCCCGGGAACCAGCCGTGAACCGCCTGGCGGGAGCGGCCGCCGTCGGGCTCGGCGCGGCGCTCTGGTGCTGCGTCGAAGCGCCGCCGCCGCCGCTCGCGCCCGGAGGACCTCCGCCGCGGTCCGCCGCCGCGGCGACTGCGTCGCCCGACGCGGCGCCGGCCGCGGCCGATCGTCCGGGTGGTGCGATCGAGGTGTTCGTCACCGGCAGCGACGACGGCTACCTCGATGCCTGCGGCTGCGACGACGGCTTGCTCGGCGGGCTGCCGCGGCGGCGGACGCTGCTTTTCAGCCTCGGTGCCGGCGGCGACGACGCGGTGATCCTCTCGAACGGCGGCCTGGTGACCGGCACGACGCCGATCGATCGGATGAAGGTCGACGTGATGGTGCAGGCGATGCACTTCATGCGCTACAGCGTGCTGGCGGTGACCGACCACGAGCTCGCGCTCGGCCGCGCGGCACTCGAGGCGATCGCGCTCAATCTCGGCGATGACGGCGTGCTGCTCGGGACCAATCTGGTCGATCGCGGCGCGGACGACGCGGGGCTCCCGCTGCCGACCCGCCCGCTGGCGGTGCGGTCGGTGCGCGGCGAACGGGTGGCGATCGTCTCCGCCGTCGCGACCTCGCGCGCGGAACGGTATCGACGCGCCGACTCGAACGTGGAGCTCGCCGATCCGGCGCGCGCCGTGCAAGCGGCGCTCGATCAGGCGCCGGGTGTCGAGAACGTCATCGTGCTGGCGCAGATGAGCGACGCCGAGGCGACGCGCCTCGCGCAGGCGCTACCGGTGATCGACTGGATCGTGATCCCCGGCGACGTGCAGGAGGACTTCCCGCGCGAGGAGCCGCTCGCCGTCGGCGAGACGCTGATCGTGACCACCGGCCGCAAGGGCAAGTTCCTCGGCTCGCTGCGCTTCCCCGCCGCGGGCGAGCTGGCGGAGTACGGACGCCACCCGATCGTCGACACGCTGGACAAGGACCCGAGCGTCGTCGACATGCTCCGGATGAACTACCGCGAGTGGCTGCCGGCCGAGCAGCCGATCCGCGAGTACTTCGAGCAGAAGCCGCCGCCGAACGGCGCGGCCTATGCCGGCGCCGAGGAGGGGAGCTGCGCCAGCTGCCACCCGAAGGCATGGGAGATCTGGGCGGCCAGCAAGCATGCCCGCGCATGGCAGACGCTGGTCGACCAGGACCTGCCGCCCGACCCGGCGTACAAGAAGGGGCGCCAGGCTCACGCGATCTGGGATCCCGACTGCGTGCGCTGCCACGTGACCGGGTTCGGCTACGTCGGCGGCTACGCCGGCCCCGAGCGCGAGGCGGAGCGCGCGAGCGCGCGCCTGATCGACGTCGGCTGCGAGGCGTGCCACGGTCCGGCCGGCGACCATGCGGAGCGGGCAGCGGCCGGCGATCCGCGCTGGCCGTCCGGCCCGGTCGCGAAGGTCGCGACCGGCGCCGCCGAAGCGCTGTGCATGGAGTGCCACGACCCCGACAACTCGCCCCACTTCGAGCTGAAGGCGTACTGGGAGGGGCGGATCAAGGACGAACAGCGTCCCACGATCGCGCACGGCCGCGAAGGCGATTGAGCGCGCCGGCCGGGTAAGCCGCGTCGCGCCGAGTCAGTTCCCGGCGGGGGCGGCGCCCGTCAGCACGCCCGGCGTCGTCAGCCACTCCTGCGCCGCATCGAAGCGCGCCGCCGCCCGCTCGAAATCGACCGTCATCACCTTGAGCGAGTCGAGACGGCGCACATGCGGCGGCGCCGGGACGTCGGCACGCACCGGGATCTGGGCCGACGGGCAGTGCGCGAGCTTGCGCTCGGTCTCCTTCGACAGGACGTAGTCGATGAAGCGGCGCGCGTTCTCGGCGTTCGGGCCGCCCTTCACCCGCGAGATGGTGTTGGGGATGACGAGGCAGCCGATCTCGCCCTCGCCCTGGTCGGGGTAGACGCAGGCGACCTTGTAACCGTCGAGCTCCGCCACGCGGTAGTCGTCGGTGTCGGTGAAGCCGTAGGCGAACTCCCCCGCCCGCACCGCCTTCATCACGTGGCCGTTGCCGGTCAGCAGCGCCGCGTCGTTCCGCCGCAGTCCGAGCCACCACTCCTTCGCTGCCGCCTCGCCCTGAGTGTCGAACAGCACGGCGAGATGACTCGCGGTGGTGCCGGCGATCGGCTTGGCGATCGCCCACTGCCCCTTGCGCGCGGGATCGAGGTAGTCGCGCCACGACTGCGGCTCCTGCCCGGCCGGGCAGCGGTCGCGGTTGACGATGAAGACGCGGGCGCGCGCGGCGAAGCCGGTCCAGTAGCCCTCCGCGTCGCGGAACTGCGGCGGGATGTCGGCGGCGGCGGCGCTCACATACGGCTCGAGACAGCCGAACTGCTTCAGCCGGATCGTATTCACGATCTCGTTGTTCCAGAAGACGTCGGCCTTCGGATGCTCCTTCTCGAGCTTGATCTGGTTCGAGAGACCGACCGTCTTGGTGATCTCGTTGTCGGAGTTGAGCCGGACATGGATGCCGGTCTCACGGGTGAAGTCGGCGAGGATCGACTCGGCGAATTCGAGGTCGAGCGCGCAGTAGACGACCACCTCGTTGGCGCGCTCCGGCGCGCAGCCGACCGGCCCGGCCAGCGCGAGGAACGGCACCAGCAGCGCCGCCAGCACCCGGGCGACGCTCGCGCAACGCTGGCGCATGGGAGCGACCGGACCGACACCCGCCGGTGACGGGGTGACACGGCGAACACGCATCGCTGGGCTCCGCGGGGAACTGCTCCCGAGAGGTTCGGGAACCGGGCGGGCCGACGCAAGTGCGACGCCAGAGGCAACGACTGGCCGTCGTCAGGGGCGGCGACCAGCCGCTTCGCGTCACCGCTTCCGGCGGACGGTCGCCGCTCCTGGCGGACGTCGGCTCAGCGGTCGTCGCCGCCAGCGGCTTCCGGCGAGCCTGCGTCGCTCGCGGGAGCGGCGCCATCCGTCGCGCTGCCGCCATCGTCGGTCGCGGCCTCACCGGCCGGAGCGGGAGCGTCTTTGCCCTTCGCTCCATCGCCGTCGGCCGCCGCCGCGCCGCTGTCGGCGGCAGCGTCCTCGGTGGACGCCGCAGCGTCCGCGGACGGCGTGGCCGCGTCGGCCGGCGTGGCCGCGTCGGCCGGCGTGGCCGCGTCGGCCGGCGTGGCCGCGTCGGCCGGCGTGGCCGCGTCGGCCGGCGTGGCCGCGTCGGCCGGCTTGGCCGGCGGCGT
>VGYY01000191.1 GCA_016872815.1 Planctomycetota bacterium | reverse complement strand
CACCCGCCGGCGGGGCGGCGAGCCAGGGCCCGAATCAGTGACCGACGCGGGGGCCGCGACCGGACCGTCCGCAGGGCGCGCTGGCGGACCCGCAAGCGGCGGGCGCGAGATCGTCGTCGCCATGCGCGACGTCCATCGCCACTACCGGATGGGCGACAGCGTGGTGCGCGCGCTGGACGGCGTCACCTTCGAGATCGAGCGCGGCTCGTACTGGGCGATCATGGGCCCGTCGGGATCGGGCAAGTCGACGCTGCTCAACCTGCTCGGCTGCCTCGACCGCCCGACCGCCGGCGCCTACCTGCTGGGGGGCGAGGACGTCTCGCGGCTCACCGACGACCAGCTCTCCGAAGAGCGCAGCGTCAAGCTCGGCTTCGTCTTCCAGTCGTTCCAGCTGATCCAGCAGCTGTCGGTGCTCGAGAACGTCGAGGTGCCGCTCTTCTACCAGGGGGTCGCGCCCGCGCTGTCGAAGGTGCGCGCGAAGGAGGCGCTCCAGCGGGTCGGGCTCGGCGATCGGCTCGATCATCGGCCGAACGAGCTGTCGGGCGGGCAGCAGCAGCGCGCGGCGGTGGCGCGCGCGCTGGTGAACCAGCCGATCGTGCTGCTAGCCGACGAGCCGACCGGCAACCTCGACAGCAAGACGGCGAAGGAGATCCTCGACCTGTTCGACCAGCTCCACGCGCAGGGCAGCACGATCATCCTCGTCACCCATGACCCCGGCGTCGCCTCGCGCGCCGAGTGGGTCCTGCGCGTGCTGGACGGCAAGGTCGACCGGGTCGACGCCGGCGGCCGCAATCGCGCCGGGACGACGGGGGCGCGGGCGTGATCACGACGGCGCTGCGCACGTTTCACCTCGGTCTCCGCGGCGTCGCCCGCCACGGGCTGCGCTCGCTCCTGACCAGCCTCGGCGTGCTGTTCGGCGTGGCCAGCGTCATCGCGATGCTCGCCATCGGCGAGGGGCTCTCGCACGACGTGCAGGCGCGCATCCAGGCGATGGGCTCGAACAACATCCTGGTGCGCAGCCTGAAGCCGCCGGAGAGCAATGCCGCGTCCGCCGAGCGCAGCCGGATGTCGGTCTA
Organism: Planctomycetota bacterium; assembly: GCA_016872815.1. Lineage (GTDB taxonomy): Bacteria > Planctomycetota > B15-G4 > B15-G4 > SIAN01 > SIAN01. Next base: position 6,962 of record VGYY01000191.1, on the reverse strand, counting down.
CGGCCTCACCTACGACGACGCCGAGCGCATCCGGCAGACGCTGCCGAACGCGCAGGTGGTGGTGCCGGTGCGCGCCATCTACCAGGACGCGCGGTTCCTCGACCGCCGCTCCGATGCGCGCATCGTCGGCACGGTGCCGTGGTTCGGCGACACCAACCAGTTCGAGCTCGAGTCGGGGCGCTTCGTCACCGAGGTCGACCTCGATGCGCGCGCGCCGGTCTGCGTGCTGGGCGCCACCGTCTCGCGCGAGCTGTTCCCGCTGGAGGAGTCGCTCGGGAAGCTGGTCAAGCTCGGCACGCAGTCGTTCCGCGTCGTCGGTGTGATGAAGCCGCGGCAGGTGCTGACCGGCGACGATCAGGGGACGATCGAGGACCTCTCGCGCGACGTCTACGCGCCGCTGACCACGGTCCGCTCCTACTGGGGCGAGATCATCGTCAAGGTGTCGTCGGGCAGCCGGGAGATGGAGCAGGTCGAGCTGCACCAGTTGCAGGTGCGCATCGCCGACCTGAAGCGGGTCGAGATCACGGCGCACGTGCTGCGCGAGATGCTCGAGCGCACGCACAAGAACAAGTCCGACTACGAGGTGGTGGTGCCGCTGTCGCTGCTGCGCGATGCCGAGGAGACCAAGAAGGACTTCAACCGGGTGCTCGGCGCCATCGCCGGCATCTCGCTGCTGATCGGCGGGATCGGCATCACCAACGTGATGCTCGCCACGGTGACCGAGCGGACGCGCGAGATCGGCATCCGGCGCGCGCTCGGCGCCAAGCGGAGGCACATCGTCTGGCAGTTCCTGGTGGAGACGGTGGTGCTGGCGGGCGGCGGCGGCGTGCTCGGCATGGCGCTCGGCTGGCTGATCTGCGTGCTGGTGCCGAAGCTGAACGAGAAGCTCCACCCGATGCCGACCCAGGAGAGCTACGTGCTCTCGTTCGTGATCTCGGTGGTGGTGGGGATCGTGTTCGGGCTGTATCCGGCGTGGCGGGCGGCGACGATGGATCCGGTGGAGGCGTTGCGGCACGAATAGGCGTTGCTGCTGACGGGCCTGCGGCCCGCAGCAGAACTTCGCGCCGGACCGACCGCGCGGGGCGCGGCGGTCCTCGCGGGGCTTGCAGCTGACGGACGGGCGCGCGAGGACGCGCGCCGTCCGCAGCTGAAGCGGGGGCGGCGGCGGAGGGAGCGAGGGGGACAGGGGGGAGAGCGGGCGGGGCGCGAGGCGGCGCGGGGCTTGCAGCTGACGGACGGGCGCGCGGGGGCGCGCGCCGTCCGCAGCTGAAGCCGGCGTGCGGCGTCCGCAGTGAAGGCGGAGGGCGGCGATCAGCGGCCGGCGGATCCGATCTCTTCGAGCCGCCGACTCGCCAGCTCGCGCACGGCGCCGGCTGCGGCGTCATCGGCACCGGCGGTGCCGACCGAGGCGAAGAAGCGCTCGATCAGCTCCGCCACCTCGCGGTAGATCGGCTTCGCCACGGCGTACTCCTGCGTCGCGAAGGCTCGCTCGGCGTCGAGCAGCCGCGCGCGGCAGAGGAACATCAGCGCGTCGGGGTAGGTCGGCTCGAGCCGCAGGCACTCGCGACACGCTTGCGCCGACTTCGCGAGCAGCGCCTTCTCCTCCTCGGCGGCGCGCTTGGCCTCGCGCCCCTTCTGGCGCGCCCGCGCATCTTCCTTGCGCGACTTCGCGTCCTGTGCCTGCGCATCGAACGCGCGCGCCAGCGCGAACCAGACCCGCGCGCGGCGCGGATCGAGTTCGAGCGTCTTCTGCAGCTCGGTCACGGCCTCCGCGGCGTTGCGCGGCGACAGGTTGATCAGCAGCATCCCGAGCTGCTCGCGGAACAGCACGCAGCCCGGCTCGCGCACGACCCACTCGCGCAGGTGCTTCAGCGCACCGTCCCAGTCGGCGGCATCGATCCGCGTGGAGAGCTCGTCGAAGGCCGCCAGCACGGCGGTCTTGTCGTAGGCGTCGGGCAGCGTCGACCAGTCGACGTCGGGCCGGTCGGCCACCGATCCGCCCTGGGCGTAGCCGAGCGCCGCCAGCGCGGCACGGTCGGCCTCCGACAGCGCCGGCGCCACCCGCTCGCCGGTCTGCGCGGCCTCCTGCAGCGCCTCGAGCCGCCGGCGCAGCGCCTGCGCGCGCGGCTCGCCGCTGCCGAACAGGTTGGTCGTCTCGCCCGGATCGGCGTTGCGGTCGTAGAGCTCCTCGCGCGCGGAGCGCACGTACTTGAGCGGTCCGGCGGCGACGCCTTCGAACGGCGCGAAGCCGAAGTTGAGCCAGACGTACCAGCTCTCGAGCGCCAGCACGCGGTCGGGCGGCGCCAGTCCCGGCTCGGCGAGCCAGGGCGAGAGGTCGAGGCCGTCGAACGAGCCGGCCGCGGCGCCGGCCGCGCCGCCGCCGGTCACGCCGCAGCGCGCGAGCAGGGTGGGCATCACGTCGACCAGCGAGGCCGGCACCGCGGAGCGACCCGGTGCCACGCCGGGCTCGCGCCACAGCAGCGGCACGCGCATGGTCGGGTCGAACAGGAACTGCCCGTGCGTCTCCTCGCGCCCGTCGCCGAGCCCCTCGCCGTGGTCCGACGTGACGACGATGATGGTGCGCTGCAGTCCGCCGTGCCGCTGCAGTTCGCCGAACAGCCGGCCGATCTCGGCGTCGGTCTCGCGCAGTTCCTGCTCGTACAGCGCCTTCAGCACCGCGGTGCGCTGCAGCGCGGCGCTGGCGTGGATCTCGGGCCGGCTGCGCGGCTCGTAGGGCGCGTGGCAGTCGTAGAGATGGAGCCAGTAGAAGAACGGCGGCCGCTCGCCGGCGCGCGCCAGCTTCGACAGGTCGGAGAGCGCGACGTCGACCATCTTCGCCGCCGGCAGCTCGGTGAAATGGAGCGAGCGGTTGCTCGACACGCCGCGCGGCGGCGCGCGGTAGACGTCGAAGCCCTGCTCCAGGCCGAAGACCGGGTCGAGCACGAACGCCGCCACCGCAGCGCCGGTGGCATAGCCGGCGGACTTGAGTTGCTCGGCCAGCGTCGGGATCGGCGCGGCCAGCGAGTAGAGCGAGTTGTCGTGGATGCCGTGGCGGGTCGGATAGAGGCCGGTCAGGAGCGATGCGTGCGCCGGCAGCGTCAGCGGCGCCACGGTGTAGGCGTCGTCGAACACCATGGACTGCCCCGCCAGCAGGTCGAGCGCGGGCGTCGGCGAGGGCGTGCGGCCGTGGCAGCCGAGGAAGTCGCGCCGCACCGTGTCGAGCGTGATCAGCAGGACGTCAGGACGCGGTTCGTCGGCGGTACGACGCGTCGCCGGCTCCGCCGCCGCACGGGGCGGCGCGAGGCCGGCCAGCGCCGCCAGCGCGGCGATGCCGCCGATCGCCGCGATCGTTCCGCTCCGCGCGCGCCTCATCGCGGCCTCCCGGTGACGTATCCCGCGAACTCGCCGATCGCCCACGTCGTCGACAGCAGGAGCAGGAGCGGCAGCGCCGCGACGGTGCGGCCGACCAGGCGCCGCTTCTGCAGCACGCCGCGCAGCAGTCGCCAGGTCAGCACGAACGGCAGCAGCGGCGTCAGCGCCGCCAGCACCAGGCGCTTGCCAGCCCCGGCGCCGGCGACGCGGCTGCCGGCGTAACTGCGGCCCCAGACCCGCCGCTCGCGCAGCGCCTCGCCGAGCGTCAGCCCGGAGCGCGTCTGCCAGACGACGACCTTCGAGGTGAGCCGCAGTTCGTGCCCCCGCGCGGCGATGGCGCCATGCACCAGCGTCTCGTGGTAGTCGCCGCGCCAGGCGTCGGCGACCTCTTCGAGCACCTCCCGGCGGTAGGCGACGTTGCTGTCACTCACGTACCAGGCGGGGCCGTCGGCGAGCGGGTTCATGTAGCGGCCGAAGTCGCACAGCCAGACGGCGAAGGCCAGCATCCCCTGCCCGCCGCATTCGACCGCGCCGCCGATGCAGCCGGCGCGCGGATGGTCGGCCAGCCCCTGCAACAGTCCGGCGCACCAGCGCGGCTCGGCGTGGGCGTGGTCCTCGGTCAGGATCACGACACGGCCGCGGGCGCGGCGCAGGCCGAGGGTGCGCAGCGTGTCGTGATGCTCGCGGCTGCCGCCGGCCCGGGCGGCGGCCGTGTCGACGCCCTCGAGCGGCACGAACTGCACGTCGGGGAAGCGGGCGGCCAGCGTGCGCACGCCGGCGCACGGCGCGTCGAACGGCACGATGGCCTCGAAGGGCGGCGCACCCTGTTGTGCCGCCAGCGCGACGAGGCAGCGCTCCAGATCGGCGACCTTGCCGGAGATCAGGCCGACGACGACCGAAAGTTCCGGCGCGGCGGCGCTCGCAGAGACGAACGAAGCCACGCTACTCCACCTCCTCGAGCGCGTTCCCGAACCCGAATGCGTAGCCGCACCACTCACCAAAGACGTAGACGAAGGCGACCGGCAGCAGCATCGGCAGGGTCAGCAGGTACTGCCCCTTGTACGGGGTCCGCAATGCGCGCGCGCTGGTGCGCGCCAGCCAGAGGAACGGGAAGAGCGGTGCCGCGAGCAGGTAGATCAGCCGCTTCAGCGCGCTGCCCGACTGTCGTTGCATCGCGCCCCAGACGCGCGCCAGCAGGTAGCGCTGCCGCAGGTAGTAGGGGTACTCGAACGGGCCGGTGGTGGGGTTGCCGAGGCGGTTCAGTCCGCGCAGCTTCCCGTCGGCCGGCAGCAGCGGATGGAGCACCGCTTCCCAGTAGCCGGTGGTCAGGCGCCCGGCGTGCTTCTGCAGCAGCGTGCGCCGGTAGGCGATGTTGGCGCCGTTCAGCAGCCAGCGCTCGCCGTCCCGCCACGGCGGCAGGTAGGCCTGGTACTCGCTGAACAGCACGACCCAGTCGCAGCGGTTCTCGTAGGCGTCATGCAGGATCGGGCCGCCGATCGCCGCATCGTCCGCTCGCCACTCCTCGCGCACCGCGCGCAACCAGTGCGGCGTCGGCCGGCAGTGCTCCTCCATGACCGCGACCACGTCGCCGGTCGCCTGCGCCACCGCGGTCGCGCGCAGGAGCGGCACGGACGGCTTGCGGCCATCCGCGCCGGGCGCCACGGCGATGCGGCGCACCCACGGATAGTCGCGATCGAGTCGCGCCGCAGTGGCGCCGCCGACGCGATCGGCCACCAGCACTTGCGCCTGCTCGGCCTGCGCCTGCTCGCGCAGCGCGTCGAGCAACCGGAACAGGAACTCGCCGCCGGCGCCGGAGGCGATGACGACGGAAAGGGAGGGGAGCGCCATGGGGCGGGAGCCTACCTCGGCTGCCGCCGGCGCCTCCGCGCGGGAACGCCTTTCCGTTGGCGGCCGCGCCGCCGCCGCGGCGGCGCCCGTGCTACGTTGCTGGCACCGTCCTCGCCCCGCTCCCGCGCGCGTTCGCCGCCTGACCCGTTCGAGGGCACCTCCGATGCTGATCGCCGCGCTCGCCCTCGTCGCCGCACAGGAGACGGCGCCGGCCGCGCCGCCGCCGCGGATCCGCCGCGACGTGCTGGTGCTGACGCTCGACACCACGCGGCGCGACTACCTTGGCTGCTACGGCCGCGAGCCGTCGCGCACGCTGGTGCTCGACTACCTCGCCGCGCGCTCGGTGGTCTTCGCCGACGCGATCACGACGGTGCCGGTCACGCTGCCGGCCCACGCCTCGCTGTTCACCGGCCTCTACCCGACGACGCACGGCGTCCGCTACAACTCGGGCTTCCGCCTCCCCGACGAGGCGCGGACGCTGGCCGAGATGCTGCGCGACGCCGGCTACGCGACGCGCGCCGAAGTCGCGGCGTTCGTGCTCGATCCGCTGTTCGGGCTGGCGCAGGGGTTCGACCGCTACCGCGCGCCGCCGCGCGAGCTGTCGAAGCCGGGCCAGCCGGCGAAGGAGGGCGAGCTGCCGGCCGCCACCATCGTCGACCGCGTGCTCCAGGACGTCGACGAGCTGGTGCCGGGCGGCGGGCCGCCCGATGGCGTGCGCAAGCCGTTCTTCGTCTGGGCGCACTTCTACGACCCGCACCTTCCCTACGCCCCGAAGCGACCGCCGCAACTCACCCCCGAGCAGGCCGCCGATCCGGTCGTGCTGCAGAAGGCGCTCTACGAGCAGGAGCTCGCCGAGCTCGACACCGAGCTCGGGCGCCTGTTCCGCGGGCTCGCCGACAAGAAGGTGATGGACCAGCTCGTCGTCGTCATCGCCGCCGACCACGGCGAGAGCCTCGGCGACTCGATCGAGCAGGCGCACGGCTTCTTCCTGTTCGACACCACGGTCAAGGTGCCGCTGATCCTGCGCCATCCGGCGCTGCCGCCGCAGCAGGTCGACTTGCCGGTGTCGCTGATCGACGTCGCGCCGACCCTGCTGACGACGCTCGGGATCGACCACGGCGCGGAGACCTTCGACGGCATCGACCTCGTGCCGTGGCTGGCCGATCCCGGGCTGGCGCCACCTGAGCGCGCGCTGCAGATCGAGACGCTCTACGCGTGGCTCAACTTCGGCTGGGCGCCGCAGTTCGGCTGCTGCCAGGGGCCGCTCAAGTACCTGCGCTCGACGCGCGAGGAGCTCTACGACCGCGCCGCCGATCCCACCGAGTCCGTCAACCTCTTCGTGCCGGGCGAGGCGCGCGCGCAGGGGCTCGCCCGCCGCGTCGCCGACCACCTGGCGCAGGCGCGGCCGCTGGCGCGCGCCACCGCGACGCTGTCGGAGGCGGAGAAGCGGCAGCTCGAGGCGCTCGGTTACGCGACGGGCGGCGGCACCGGCGTCGAACTTCCCGACGACTGGACGCAGCTCCCCGACCCCTACCTGAAGATCGCCGCCTACGAGCAGATGAACGCCGCGCTCGCCGCCGCCGCGCAGCAGGGGGTCGAGGCGACGCTGGTCGCGCTGCGGGCGGCGATCGCTGCCGATCCCGCCAGCGCGCCGCTGCACGAACAGCTCGGCCTGTTCGCGCTGGCCGGCGGGCCGACGCACGTGGCCGAGGCTGCCGGCGCGTTCGACGCCGCGCTGAAGA
>VGYY01000190.1 GCA_016872815.1 Planctomycetota bacterium | reverse complement strand
CCGCGCTCGAGCAGCGCGGCCACGCGCGCGCGGCGCTGGCGCGCGAATGGGCGCTGCAGCACGACGGCGCCTTCCAGCTGCCGGAAGCTCGCGCGCTGGCGCCGGCCCAGTTCGCGCCGTTCGCTGCGAGCGCTGCCGCGGCCTACGCGGCGCGCGGCGACGCGCGCATGAAGCAGGCGCCGCCGAGGAGCAGCGCCAGCAGCAGCAGCGCGACCGATCCGGCGTAGCTCGGAGCGCCGGCGGCGACGCTGCGATCGAACAGCGCCGTGAACGGCCACAGCGTCAGCATCGAGGCTCGCTGCACCAGTCCGTAGACGCCGAACGCCTCGCCCTGCTCGCGCGCCGGCACCAGCTCGATCAACCAGTGGCGGGTGGCGGCCCAGATGCCGGCGAGCCCGGCGCCGCCGAGCGTCGCGATCGCGCCGACGCGCAGCGGACTCCACGGCGCGAATTGCGCCAGCGCGAAGGCGACGAACAGGAACAGCACCGCCAGCAGCGAGGCGCAGCGGCCGCCGCGGCGATCGGAGAGGCGGCCGAAAGCGATTCCGCCGACGATGCACGACAGCTGCACGCCGATCAGGAACGAATTGACGCCGGCGCCGTCGAACCCGAGCCCCGCCGGCTGCGCGGCGTAGCGCGCCACCTGCATCAGCACGGTGTTGACCGCGTCGCACGCGAAGAAGACGCCGAGGAAGAAGAGACGCCGATCGCGCGGCGCGAGCTGCCGGCGCAACGCCGCGAAGCCGTCGCGGAACGCGTCCCGCAGCAGGGCGACGCCGCGCGGCGCTCCCGCCGGCGCCGCGAGCTCCGGCACGCAGATGCGCAGCGGCAGCGAGAACAGCACGAACAGCAGCGTCGCGAAGCCGTAGACCACGCCGTAGCCGTCGCGCTTCGGATCGAGGCCGAGGAGGGCCAGCGCCCCGAACGCGAACAGGTTGCCGAGGTAGCCGAGCCCGACGCCGAGTCCGGAGACGCGCCCGACCCCGTCCGCCCCGGCCAGCGCGGGCAGCAGCGCGTTGTAGGGGACCGCCGCCATCTCGTAGGCGAAGCGGCCGACCGCGAAGCAGGCGATCAGCAACGCCGGCGAGTCGATGGCACTGAGCAGCAGCGTCGCCGCGCAGCAGACGACGGTGAAGGCGAGCGCGAGCCGGCGTGCTCCGCCGGCGCGGTCGACGATCGCGCCGAGCGCGGGCGACAGGAGCGCCGCCGCGAGCATCGCCGGGATCGATGCCCACGCCAGCGCCGTCTCGCCGCCGCTCTGCTCCGCGAGGTGCTCGGGGAAGTAGCGCGTCGCGACCAGCAGGAAGAAGACGGTGTTGGCCAGGTCGTAGAGCGACCAGGCCAGCACGGCCCTGCGGCGATCGGGAGCGGCGGCGGTCACGCGCCGCATCATGGGCGACGCGGCGGGCCGGGCAAGCGCCGCGGCGCGTTCAGCTCGCGCGGTCGCCGACGATCGGCGGTTGCGGCGCGCTCGCCGCGGCGACCGTGTCGCCGAGGTGGTGGCGCAGCGCCTGCACCAGCGCATCCGGCCGGAACGGCTTGCGGAAGTACTCGACGGCGCCGAGCTCGCGCGCCCGGCTGCGCCCCTCGCGCTGCTCGCGCGCGGTGAAGACCACCACCGGCACCGGCCGGCACACCGGATCGGCCTTGAGCCGCTCGAGCGTCTCCCAGCCGTCCATCCCCGGCATCATGATGTCGAGCAGCACGATGCCGGGCGGCGCTGCCCGTACTTTCTCGATCCCCTCCGGCCCGGAGAGCGCGGAGTCGACCGCGAACCCTTCGGCCTCCAGCACCATCGCCGTCGACATGGCGATCCAGCGGTCGTCGTCGATGATCAGCACGCGATGGGCCATGGCGGCGCTCCTCAGGAGACGACGGCAACCGGCGCTGCGGGCAGCCGGACGGTGAAGGTCGATCCGCTGCCCGGCGCGCTGTCGACGGTGATCCGCCCGCCGTTCACCGCCACCATGCGCGCGGCCAGCGAGAGCCCGAGCCCCGCACCGGCGTGCACGCGCGTCAGCGGATCCTCGAGCTGACGGAAGCCGGCGAAGATCGCGTCGTGGTGCTCGCCGGCGATGCCGATCCCGGTGTCGCGCACCCGGACCTCGACCTGGCCCGCGCCGGCCGCCGCCACCACGTCGATCCGGCCGCCCGGCGGCGTGAACTTCACCGCATTCTCGGCCAGCTCCACCACCGCGCGACGCAGGTCGTCAGGGTGGCCGAGCGCCTCGAGCGCGTCGTCGATCGCCGGAGCAGCGAGCGTGACGCCCTTCTCGCGGGCTCCGGCGCGGCAGAGCGCCACCGCCTCGCCGACCGGGCCGGCGACGCGGAATGGCGCCGCCGGACGGGCCGCCGGATCGGCTGCCTCGCCGCGGTCGAACTCGGCCAGCAGCAGCAGCTTGTCGATCTGCCGCTCGAGCCGCGTCAGCTGTCCCTGCATGGCCTCGAGCAGCAGGTCGCGCCGGCCGTCCTCGACCGGCTTGCGCGCCAGACAGGCGGCGAAGCTCTGCAGCGCGGTGAGCGGCGTGCGCAGCTCGTGGGCGATCGCGCCGAGGTAGTGGTGCTTCAGCTCCTGCACGCGCACCTCGGCGGTGACGTCGCGCACCACGGCGAAGGCGCCCGCGGCGCCGCCGCCGGCGGCCACCAGGGGAACGCCGCTGACGTCGACCACGCGCGCGCCGCGCGCCAGCGTCACGCGCCGACGCGACGAAGTCGCCGCCCCGGTCGCGACCGCGTCCAGCAGCGCCTGCAGCAGCGCCGGTTCGATCGGCAGGCACGACAGGTCGCGCCCGAGGCACTCCTCGACCTTCTGCCCGAACAGCGCCGCCGCCGGCGGATTCAGCTGGTGGATGCGCCCGTCCGGATCGAGCAGCAGCACCGCATCGCCGATCGACTGCATCATCGCGTCGGCGCGCGAGAGGTTCGCGCGATGGCGCAGGCGCGCCGCGCGCGCGGCGGCCAGGCGGCGCTCGAGCGGCACCTCGTCGGCGCCACCGCGGCGACCGGCCTCGATCACCTCGGCCACCGTCGTGCGCAGCAGCTCGAGATCGGTGAACGGCTTGCGCAGCCAGGCCCCGACGCCGTCGGCGACCGCGTCGGCATCGGCGATGAGCGCCGGGAACGCGGTGATCAGGATGATGCCGAGGCCGCCGCCGAATTCGCCGCGCAGCGTGCGCACGAACTCCTGCCCCGGCATGCCCGGCATGTGCAGGTCGGAGATCACCAGGTCGGGGCGCCGCTGCCGAATCGCCGGCAACGCCGGCAGCGGCGAGGGGAACACCTCGATCTCGCGGTCCGGAGCGCGCAGCACGCGACGCAGGAGGGCGAGGATCCCCTCCTCGTCGTCGACGATGACCACCCGTTCCGGCATGACAGTGCGTCTCCCGGCGTACTCTTCGGCCGCCGGCTCCCCGGCTCCAACCTGAAAAGCGTTCCCGCCGGCGCGGCGCGCCGCGACCGGCCGGTCAGCGCGGCAGGAACGGCTGCGCGTCGACTCCGCAGCGCTCGACCGCGGCGGCGCGCAGGATCGCGCCGACGTCCGCCGCCGTCGGCAGGCCGAGCACGCCCTCGACCAGCGCCGCCGCCTCCTCCGGCGCGAAGCAGCGGAAGACCAGTCGCGCCTCGGGCAGGTGCGCCGGGGACATCGAGAAGCGGCGCAGGCCGAGCCCGTAGAGCGCCAGCGTCGACAGCAGCTCGCCCGCCATCTCGCCGCAGACAGTGACCGGTCGCCGGGCCGCGACGCCGGCGCGGATCACCTCGCGGATCAGGCGCAGCGCGGCCGGATGCAGCGGCTGATAGAGGTGCGCCACCTGGAGGTCGTTGCGGTCGACGGCGAAGAGGTACTGCAGCAGGTCGTTGGTGCCGATCGAGACGAAGTCGGCCTCGCGCAGCAGATCGGATGCCGCGAGCGCCGCCACCGGCACCTCGATCATCGCGCCGAGCTGCACCGCATCACCGTGCGGGAGACCCTGCCGCCGCAGGTCAGCGGCGAGCTCGTGCAGCAGCGCACGCGCGCGCCGGACCTCCTCGACGGTGGTGACCATCGGCAGCAGGATCTTGAGCGGCCCGTGCGCGGCGGCGCGCAGCAGCGCGCGCAGCTGCGGGATCAGCAGGTCGAGCCACTCGAACGTGAGGCGGATGCCGCGCCAGCCGAGCGCCGGATTCTGCTCGCGCGGCGTGACCAGATAGGGCAGCGGCTTGTCGCCGCCGACGTCGATGGTCCGGAACGTCACCTCGCGCCCGTCGACGTGGCGCAGCACGTCCTTGTAGAACGCGAGCTGCTCCTCTTCCGACGGGAAGGTCGAGCGCCCCATGAACAGGAACTCGGTGCGATAGAGGCCGACCCCGTCGGCGGAGCGCAGCACCGTCGGATCGAGGTTGTCGAAGTTCTCGCTGTTGAGCAGCAGCGACAGGCCGCGGCTGCGCGCGACGCCGACGTCGACGCCGTCCTGCAGCCGGCGCCGCTCGGCGACGTGGCTGGCGCGAGCGCGTTCGATGGCGCGGGCGAGGCGTGGCGGCGGGTCGACCCACAGCCGCCCCTTGCGCCCATCGATCGCCAGCGTGCTGCCCGGCGGCGCCAGCGCCTCGAAGCGCTGCACTCCGCTGACGGCCGGCACGCCCGAGGCGCGCGCGAGGATCGCGACGTGGCTCGCCTCGCCGCCGACCTCGGTCACGATGCCGAGCAGCCGGCCGCGATCCAGGGTGAGCGTGTCGGACGGGAGCAGCTCGCGCGCCCAGAGGATCACCGGTCCGCTGCCGGCGAGCGCTTCCTGCTTCCGGCGCAGCAGCAGGCGCTGGATGCGGTTGCCGACGTCGCGGACGTCGGCCGCCCGCTCGCGATAGAGCTCGTCCATCCGGCCGAACAGCTGCGCCAGATGGTCGATCTCGTCCTTCAGCGCCGCCTCCGCATTCAGCGGCCCGCTGCGCACCCGCGCCGCGACCGACTGGCGCAGGAGCTCGTCGTCGTACAGCGCGAGCTGCGCGTCGAAGATCCGGCGCTCCGCCTCCGGCAGCGCCGCGGCGTTCTGGTCGCGCAGGCGGCGGAACTCGCGAGCGGCGTCGCGGAACGCCTCCTCGAGTCGCGCCACCTCGGCGTCGACCTGCGCGGCCGCCAGCACCAGGCGCGGCACCTCGCCGACGTCGTCCTTCAGGTACCAGACCGGGCCGATCGCCGCTCCCGGCGACAGACCGAGCCCGCGGGCTCCGCGCGCGCGACGCTGCGGATTCACCGGGCGCCGCGACTCCAGGCGGCCATCGCCGCCGAGAGGTGGGACTCGAGCGCCTTCTCGGCGACCCGCTCCTGCTGCATCGAATCGCGGTGGCGCACCGTCACCGTGCCGTCGGCGGCGGTCTGCCCGTCGATGGTCACGCAGAACGGCGTGCCGACCTCGTCCATCCGGCGGTAGCGGCGGCCGATGGCGCCGGCCTCGTCGTAGAAGGTCGTGAAGCGCTGCCGCAGCGATTTCTCCAGCGCGCGCGCCCGCTCGGGCATGCCGTCCTTCTTCACCAGCGGCAGGATCGCCACCTTGAGCGGCGCGAGGCGCGGGTGGAGCTTCATCACCACGCGCACCTCGCCCTCGACCAGCTCCTCGGTGTAGGCGTCGACCAGGAAGGCGAGCGTCGCGCGGTCGCAGCCGGCGGCCGGCTCGATCACGTAGGGGACGTAGTGCTCCTTGGTCTGCTCGTCGAAGTACTGGAGGTCCTTGCCGCTGAACTGGCTGTGGCGCTTGAGATCGAAGTCGGTGCGCGAGGCGATGCCCTCGAGCTCCGACCAGCCGAACGGGAACAGGTACTCGACGTCGGTGCAGCCGTTCGAGTAGTGGGCGAGCTCGTCCTTGGCGTGGTCGCGCAGCCGCAGCTTCGCCGGATCCATGCCGAGGTCCACGTACCACTGCTGGCGCAGCTTGCGCCACTCGCCGTACCACTGCTCCCACTGCGCGGGCGGCACGAAGAACTCCATCTCCATCTGCTCGAACTCGCGCGTGCGGAAGATGAAGTTGCCCGGCGTGATCTCGTTGCGGAACGACTTCCCGATCTGGGCGATGCCGAACGGCGGCTTCTTGCGCGCCGCCTGCTGCACGTTGACGAAGTTGGTGAAGATCCCCTGCGCCGTCTCCGGCCGCAGGTAGGCGGTGGCCGCCCCCTCCTCGACCGGGCCGAGGAAGGTCTTGAACATCAGGTTGAACCGGCGCGGCGCGGTGAGTTCGCCGCCGCACTCGCCCGGCTTCTTCGACGGCTTCTCGAGGCAGCGCGCGTCGTCGAGCTTGTCGGCGCGGAAGCGTCCCTTGCACTTCAGGCAGTCGACCAGGGGGTCGGTGAAGTTCTCGATGTGGCCCGAGGCTTCCCAGACCTTCGGATGCTGGATGATCGCGGAGTCGAGCCCGACGATGTCGTCGCGCTCGTGGACCATGGCGCGCCACCACGCGTCCTTGACGTTGCGCTTCAGCTCGACGCCGAGCGGCCCGTAGTCCCAGCTCGAGCCGATGCCGCCGTAGATCTCGCTCGCCTGGAAGACGAAGCCGCGCCGCTTGGCCAGCGACACGAGCTTGGACATCAGGTCCTCGGCCATCGGACTCCCCCGGGGATGGGCGGCGCCGCGAGCGCGGTCACAGCACGTCGACTGCAGGCGGCGCGGCGTTGCCGACCGCACGAAAGGGCGGGCATTCAAGCGCCCTGCGGACGCGGGTTCCATCTCACAGCGGCACCGGCCGGCGGCCGGCGTGGCTTGGCGAGGCGCGCCTCCCGACCTATCCTATCCGTGCCTCCCACCACGACTTCCGACGCTCGCGACAGCCCTGCCGCCGCCAGCCGACGACCGTCGTCGCCCCCCGTCAGCGGATCGACCACGTCGCCTTGACTTCCACGATCGCAAAAGCGCCCGCCGCCGCCGCGACCGACCTCGACGCCATCGCCGCCAAGGTGCAGGACGGGATGCGGCTCGACCGCGCCGAGGGGCTCGCGCTGCTGCGCTGCGAGGAACTCGCCTTCCTCGGCGACCTCGCGACGCTGGTGCGCGAACGCCTGCGTCCCGAGCGGACGGTCAGCTACATCATCGACCGCAACATCAACCCCACCAACGTCTGCGTCGCCCGCTGCAGCTTCTGCGCCTTCGACCGCCTGCCCGGCGACCCGGAGGGCTATGTCCTCTCGCACGAACAGGTGTTCGCGAAGGTCGACGAGCTGCTCGCGGTCCCAGGCGTCGATGCCGCCCTGATCGAGCGCGGCGGCGTGCAGGTGCTGCTGCAGGGGGGCCACCACCCGAAGCTCGGCATCGAGTGGTACGAGGCGCTCTTCCGCGCGCTGCGCGCGCGCTACCCGAAGCTCCACATCCACGGCCTGTCGCCGTCGGAGATCGTCCACGTCGGCAAGCTCTCGCACCTGTCGATCGACGCGGTGGTCGGCCGCCTGCAGCGCGCGGGGCTCGACAGCATCCCGGGCGGCGGCGGCGAGATCCTCGTCGACCGCGTGCGCCGGGAGATCGCGCCCGGCAAGGCGATGACCGCCGAATGGCTCGAGGTCATGCGGGTGGCGCATCGGCACGGGATGATGACCACCGCGACGATGATGTACGGCCACGTCGAACGACCCGAGGAACGGATCGACCACCTGCTCGAGCTGCGCGCGCTCCAGGACGAGTCGCTGCGGGCCGGCCGCGGCTCGTTCACGGCGTTCATCTGCTGGCCGTTCCAGCCGGGCGGCAGCGAACTCGACTGCGTGAAGAGCGGCGCCAACGAGTTCCTGCGCATGAACGCGGTTGCGCGCCTGCTGCTCGACAACTTCCCGCACCAGCAGACCAGCTTCGTCACCCAGGGCGACAAGCTCGGCCAGCTGGCGCTGTTCTTCGGCTGCGACGACTTCGGCGGCACGATGCTGGAGGAGAACGTCGTCTCGGCGGCCGGGACGCAGTGCCTGATCACCATCGAGCAGATCGAGCACTGCATCCGCGCCGCCGGCTACGAGCCGGTGCGGCGCAACCAGCGCTACGAGCTCCTCCGCCGATGAGCGGCGCCGGCGCGACGACCGCTGCCGCCCCCGCCGCCGCGCGCTCCGCGGTCGCGCCGCT
>VGYY01000189.1 GCA_016872815.1 Planctomycetota bacterium | reverse complement strand
GTCGGCATCGAGCTGCACGGCGACGGTCGTTTCAGCGAGGGGGACGGATGAGCGCGGCGGACGGTTCCCGCCGCCGCGTGCCGCGCCTGCGCCTCGCGCTGTGCGGCTTCGCCGCGGCGCTGGCGCTGCTCGCGGCCGCCGAGATCGGGCTGCGCGCGAGCGGTGCCGGACTCGCGCCGATCCTGCTGCGGGTCGACACCGCCGCCGGTCCGCGGCTGTTGCGCGCACCGTCGGCACCCGGCGTCGATCCGGTCGCGATCGCGGCGGCGGCCGATCGGCTCGCCTGCGCACCGGAAAAGCCGCCCGGCCGGTTGCGGATCATCGTCGTCGGCGAGTCGACGGTGGCCGGCTTCCCGTTCTTCGGCCAGCTCTCGTTCGCGCGCCTGCTCGAGCACGCGCTGCGGGCCGGTGGCGGCGACGTCGAGGTGGTCAATTTCGGCCGCGCCGCCGACTCGAGCGACGACGTCGCCGATGCAGCGGTCGCGGCGCTCGCGCTCGCGCCCGACCTGCTGGTGGTGGCGAGCGGCCATAACGAGTTCCAGTCGTCCTACGTCGGCGCGTTGCGCGACGGCGTCTGGCCGCGCCTGCGCACGCAGCTGCGTCGTCTCGCGCTGGTGCGCGCCGGACAGCAGCGCGACTGGCGGGCGGCAGCCGCCGAGGAGGAGCAGCTGCCGGGCGAGGCGGTGGCCGACGCGCCGTTCCTTGCCGAGAGCGAGTTCGAGCGCGGCGTCGCGCGCTTCCGCGACAACCTGTTCCGCATCGCCGTGGCGGCGGATGCCGCGGCGGTGCCGCTGGTCGTGATGACGCAGGTCGCGAACCTCGACGTCGCGCCCTGCGCCTCGGCGTTCCGTCAGCCGCTCGCCGCAGCGGCCCGCGCCGAGTTTCGCCGCGAGCTCGCCACGCTGGTCGCCCTCGTGGAGAGCGCCGCCGCGCCGGCGTTGGCGGCGGCAAGCGCGCGGGCGGAAGCCCTGCTGGCGCAGGATCCGGGGGTCGCGCTGGCGCAATTCGTGGCGGCGCGCTGCCGTGAGGCGGCGGGCGACGCGGAGGGTGCGCGGGGTCGCTATCGCGCCGCGCTGCTGCTCGACGGCTACCCCAACCGCGGCGGCGGCCGGCTGAACGAGACGATCCGCGAGTTCGCGCGGGAGGCCGGTGTGCGGCTGGTCGATCCCGAGGCTGCGTGGCTGCGGCGAGGCGGCGCCGCGCCCGGCCGGGAGCTCTTCCTCGACTACTGCCACCCGAACCTCGAGGGCACCGCGGCGCTGGCGGCGGAGCTGCTCGCCGCGCTGCTGGCGGAGGGGTTGGTGCCGCGTGCGATCGATGGCGCGGCGGCGCAGCGCTGGCTGCAGGCACCGGCGGAGGAGTGGCTCGCGGCGCTGGCGCTGACGCGCGGCGCGCTGGCCGGCGGGTTGGTGGAGGCGGCCCTGCTGATGCTCGGCGCGGCGGAGGCGACGGCGGCGCCGGCGGAACGCTGGCGCCTGGCGCGCTCCGGCTTCGGTCAGGCGCTGCAGATCGCGCCGACCCAGCTCGAGGCGGAACTTGGCGGCATCGCGACCGGGCTGGTGACGGGCGCGTTGGACGAGTCGTTGCTGCGTGCGGACAAGTTGTGGCGAAGCGACCCGCAATCACTGCAGAAGCTGGCCGAACAGTTGCCTCAGTTGCCGCGACTGGCGGCGGCGATTGCGGCGGCGGGCGTCGAGTGGCGCGACGGACGCCTCGTGCGCAAGCCGTGAATCGACCGGCGACCGGCCGTCCGGTACGAGTGCTCGTGGCTCACGCGCTTTGACACCCCACCGGTAGGGCGCGACAATCGCCGCCCGTCCCAGTCTCGCCGGGGGGAAGCGCGTCGCGATGCGGTGTCCGTACTGCAAGGCGAACAACGACAAGGTGATCGACTCGCGCACCTCGGGTGATGCGGCGGTGATCCGTCGCCGCCGCGAGTGCCTCGACTGCAATCGCCGCTTCACCACCTACGAGACGATCGAGGAGCTCGAGCTCCGCGTCATCAAGAAGGACGGCACCCGCGTCCCCTTCGATCGCAACAAGCTGCGCGCCGGGATCCTGAAGGCGTGCGAGAAGCGACCGGTGTCGCAGGAGCAGATCGAGGAGCTGTGCCGCCGCATCGAGGCGCAGCTGAACGAGATGTTCGACAAGGACGTCTCGTCGCAGTTCGTCGGCAACCTCGTCATGAACGAGCTGCGCAAGCTCGACCCGGTCGCCTACGTCCGCTTCGCCTCGGTCTATCGCGAGTTCAAGGACGTCGAGCAGTTCCTCGAGGAGCTCTCGCCGCTGTTGAACGACCGGCCGGGGACAAAACCGTCGCGCGGCGAGGGGCGTGGTGACGGCCACGGCCACAGTGAGGGAGCGCGGCGTGGTTGACGGCCGCGACGGGAATGGCCGGGAGGGGGGCGGCCGCGACGCCGACGGTGCCGCGGTGCCGGGACGGCTCCCGATCCGCGAGGTGGTCCGCGGGGACGGCGGGCGCGAGGGGTTCGATCCGGCGCGCCTCGCCCGCTCGATCCACCGGGCCGCGGTCGCGGTCGGGCAGGGCGAGCTGCTGCTGGCCGAGGAACTCGCGGCGCTGGTGGCGCTGGTGCTCGAGGAGGAGCACGGAGCGGTGGCGCCGGCGACGCGCGTCGTGCGCGAGACCACCGAACGGGTGCTGATGGAGACCGGCCACCACGACGTGGCGCGCTCCTACATCCTGCTGCACGCCGCGCCGGCGACGGCGGCGCCCGGCGCGACCGCGCGCGACGGCAGCCGGGATGCGCCGCTGCGCGTCGCCTCGCCCGGTCGCGAGTGCATCGAGCCGTTCGATGCCGCGAAGATCGCGACGGCGCTGCTGGTCGACGGCGGGCTGAAGCGCGCCGAAGCGGCGGCGATCGCGGCGGCGGTCGAGCGCCAGGCGCGCGCGTTCGGCCGTGAGGTGGTGAGCGCGGCGACGGTGCGCCAGCTGGTCGCGGCGGAGCTGCTGGCGCGCGGCTGCACCGATCGCCTCGCCGGGGAACAGGGACTCGGCCTGCCGGCGGCGGAAGTCGAGGCGATCGCGTTCCAGCGCGGGATGGCGCTCGAGCCGGCGCCGCTGCGCCTCGGCGGCGAGCTGCTGCGCCGCTTCGCGCTGGCGCGGCTGCTCGAACCGGTGGTCGCGCAGGCCCACCTGAACGGCGACCTGCACGTCGACGGACTGGCGGCACCGGGCCAGGCGCTGGCGGCGACGCTCGACCTGTCGCAGGTCCGTCGCGCCAGCTGGCCGGGTGCGCTGGCCGGCCTGCTGCACCTGGTCCACGGCCTCGAGGCGGCGCTGCACGGACCGCTCGAGCTCTGGCACGTCGAGCGCGCGCTGGCGCCTGCCTTCGCCGACGATGCCCGCGCGGGCGATGCGGCGCGCACGCTGCTGCTGGCGCTGGCGGATGCTCCGAGCCCGCGCAGCCATGCGGAGCCGCCGCGACGGGTGCTCGGCGTCGGTGCCGACCTGCCGACCGACGTGGCCGAGAGCCTGTTTCGCCGCGGTGGGGCGCCGGCGGCGGTGCGGGAGCGGCTGCACGCCTTCGTCGTCGAACTGCTCGAGCAGGCGGTCGCGGCGGCACCGCACCTGCGCGTTCCGCGCGTGCGCGTGCTGGTCGACCCGGGCGACGAGGAACGGGAGCTGCTCCAGCTGGCGGCGCCGCTGCAGCCGGCGCTGGCGCTCGGCGCGGCCGACGTCGCCCATTCGGCGCAGTCCGGCTCGACCGTGCGCGTGGTCGGCGCGCGGGTGGCGCTGAACATCGCGCGGCTCGGGCTCGCCGCCGGTCGGCGGCGCGAGTCGGCGCTGCTCGACGCGCTGCCGGAGCTGGTCGAGCGCGGGCTGTCGGCCGGTGCCAATCAGCTGCGCGTGCTGTTGCAGCGCGACGAGCAGGGCGTCGGCTTCCTGCGGCGTCTGCGCGAGCTGCTGCGCGAGATCGCGCGCGACCTGCCGCTCGAGTTGCCGGGCAGCCACGCCTACGCGCTGGTGCTGGTCCCGGTCGGCATCGACGCCGCCATCCGCGCCGTCACCGAGCGCGACCCCGACGAGTGCCAGGACGCGGCGCGACTGCGCACGGAGCTGCTGGCGCGGCTCGCGGCGGCGCTCCCGGCGAATGCCGCCGCCGGCACCCGCTTCGAGCTGCGCGAGGCGGCGTTCCCCGAGGCCGAGCAGCGCTTCGGCCGCGCCGACTTCCTCCGCTTCCCGCGCGGACGCGACGTGCTCGGCCTCGCCCATGACGGTGCCGCGTTCCGGTATGCCTTCGATCCGCTGCCGCACGGCCAGGCGATGGCCGCGGCAGTCGCCGGCCCCTCCGTTCGCGTTCCGCGACCGACCCCGCACCCCGCCGCGCGCACGGGTTCCGCGCGACCGGGCGCCGGGGCGCCGCACAGCTGAAGCCACCGATGAAACTCACCAAAGTCGAGATGTACGGGTTCAAGAGCTTCGCGCAGCGGACGGAATTCCAGATCGGCGACGGCATCACCGCGGTGGTCGGTCCGAACGGCTGCGGCAAGAGCAACCTCGTCGACGCCATCCAGTGGGCGCTCGGCGAGACGCGCCCGACGCGGCTGCGCAGCTCCGGCATGGCCGACGTCGTCTATCGCGGCGACTCGGCCTCGGTCGACGGCGCCGAGGTGTCGCTGACGTTCGACAACGCCGACCAGCGCCTGCCGTGCCCGACGGCCGAGGTCCGCGTCACCCGCAAGCTGTCGAAGGACGGCGACGGCGAGTACCGCATCAACGACGCGCCGGCGAAGCTGAAGGAGATCAAGGACCTCTTCCTCGACACCGGGCTCGGCGTCGGCGGCTACTCGTTCATGGCGCAGGGGCAGATCGACGCCATCCTGCGCGCCAGCCCGGCCGAGCGGCGGGTGCTGCTCGAAGAGGCGGCCGGCACCAGCCGCTACCGCGTGCGGCGCAAGGAGGCGGTGCGCCGGCTCGACCGCACCGACCAGGACCTGGCGCGCGCCAACGACCTGCTGGTCGAGCTCGAGCGGCAGGTGCGCTCGCTCAAGGTGCAGGCCGGCCGCGCGCGCACCTGGGTCGAGAAGCGCGACCGGCTGCGCTGCGTGCTGGCGGTGCTGCTGGCGCGGCGGCGGCGCGAACTGAACGCGATCCTCGCCGAGATCGAGGCGCGCAAGGCGGCGGCGCTCGCCGCACTCGATTCGGGGCGGGCGGAGCTCGGCCTGGCCGAGGCGGCGCACTCGACCCGCGAGGACGAGCAGGCGGCGCTGTCGGCGGCGATCTCCGACCTGCGCACGACGCTGGCCGACCGCCGCGCCCGCAGCGAGCATCTGGCGGCGCGGATGGCCGAGCTCGGCGAGCGGTCCGGCGCCAACGCGCTCGAGCGCGAGGAGGGCGGCGCGCGCCGCAGCGAGCTCCACGACCAGATCGAGGAGCTCGATCGCGCGGCGCGCGATGCCGAGGCGCGCGTCGCCGAGGTGATGGAGCAGGAGCACGACCGGCGCGAGGAGAAGGTGCTGGCGCAACGGCGCGTGCAGGAGCTGCTGCGGCAGGCGCAGGAGCTCGAGCGCGAGCTGATCGAGCTCGAGCGCGACGAGCTCGACTTGGTCGAATCGGAGCAGCGCGCCCGCAGCGCGCTGGCCGACGTCGAGTCGCACTGGAAGGCGCTCTCGTCGTCGCGACGCAAGCTCGAGGAGCGCAGCGCCGAGCGGTCGCGCGCCATCGCCGACACCGCGACGACGGTGCGGGCGCTGCAACGCAAGGTCGACGGCCTCACCGGCGACCGCACTGCGCTCGAGGCCGAGCTCTCGGCCGACGACGATGTGCTGGCGCGCTTCTATTCCGAGCGCCAGGTGCTCTCCGACCGGCTGCGCCATCGCGAGGCGAAGGTCGAGGGCGAGAAGAGCAAGCTGGCCGTCGTCGAGGAGGCGATCGCCCGCCACGAAGGGGTGAGCGAGGTGGTGCGCGGACTGCTCGATCGCGCCGCCGAAGGCGATCCCGAGCTCGCCGGGATCGAGGGCATCGTCGCCGACCTGGTCACCGCGCCGACCGACACCGCGCGCGCGCTCGAGGCGGCGCTCGGGCCGCTGTCCGAGGCGCTGGTGGTCCGCGACCGCGCCACCGCCGACCGCCTGCTCAAGGTGCTGCGGCGCGAGGGACTCGAGCGCATCCGCATCCTCTCGCGCGCCGAGATCGGCGCACGTGCGTCGGAGGGCGGTTCGCCGCTGATGTGGAACGAGCTGCTGCGGCAGAGCAGCTTCGATGCGAAGGACGGCGAGTTGCTCGCCGCGCTGCTGTCGCGCTTCGACCTGCTGCCGGCCGACGTGCCGATGACGCTCTGCTCGCCGGTCGAGGGGCGGGCGCTGGTGTCGGCCGACGGCGAGGTGATGCTCTCCTCGTTCGAGAGCATCAGTCGCGGCCGCGGCGAGTTCCTCGGGCTGATCACCCGGCGCAACGAGCGCGAGCGGCTCAAGGCGGCGGTCGCGCGCGGCGAGGCCGAATGCACCGGCTGGCGCGCCGAGCTCGACCTGAAGCAGGAGGAGATCGCGCTGCGCGAGCGCGACCGCGAGGTGCGGGCGCGGCGTCGGGCGGAGGCGTCGCAGCTCGAGGGGATGGCGCAGAAGGAGCTGCAGACCGGCGCGAGCCGGCTCGAACTGCTGCGCGAGGAGCTCGGGCTCGACGCGCGCGAACTGGTCGACCTCGAGCGGCGCAGCATCGCGCTGAAGAGCGACGCGCGCGAGCTCAAGGCGCGGCGCGAGGCGCTCGAGCGGAAGCGGCTCGACGCGCGCGCAGAGCGCGCCCAGGTGGCGGAGACGCTGCACGGCGGCGCCGACGAGCGGCGCGCGGCCGAGGAGATCGCCGCGACGCTCGACGTCGAGGTGGCGAAGCTGGCGGAGCGGGCGAAGGCGGCGCACGAGGCGCGCGAGGCGGCGCGCCAGCGCGTGCGCGAGCGCCACGAGGAGCTGAAGCGCGCCGACCGCCGGCTGGTCGAGCTCGGCGAGGAGGAGGTGCGCCTGGCGGAGGCGCAGGCGCAGGCGGCCGCCGAGCGCGCGCGCGTGCAGGAGGAGATCGACACGCAGCAGCAGGAACTGGCGGCGCGCCAGGGCGAGCTCGAGCGCCACCGGGCCGCGTCGGCCGAACTGCGCCGGCGGGTGCACGATCTGCGCGGCGTCGTCGAGGCGGCCTCGCGCGACGCGCAGTCGTGCGAGCTGCGCGAGCAGGAGCAGCGCCTGCACGGCTCGATGCTGGAGCAGAAGGTGCGCGAGGAGCTCCTGATCGAGCCGGACGCGCTGGTGGCGCAGATGGAGCGCGTGGAGGAGGGCCGCGGCACCACGGTGCTGCTGCCGGCGCCGCCGCCGCTCGAGCCGGCGGCACCCGTGGACGCCGCCGCCGCCGCGGCGCCGGTGCAACAAAGCGGCGACGGCGTCGCCGCGCCCGCGCTGCCGCCGGCGGTCGCGCCCGCCCCGATCGAGGTGGTGATCGACCTCAACCTGTTCCATGAGCCGCTGCCGGTGCTGGAGACCGAGGCGGACAAGCTGCGCGGCACGCTGGCGCGGCTCGGCCCGGTCAACGTCGTCGCGATCGAGGAACTGCAGGCGGTCGAGGGCCGGTCGACCTTCCTGCAGAAGCAGAAGCAGGACCTGGGCGAGGCGAAGCTCCGGCTGCGGCAGATGATCGAGGAGATCGATCGCGAGTGCGAGACGCGCTTCTCGGCGACCTACGACGCCGTGCGCGAGCACTTCAAGGCGCTGTTCCGGCGACTGTTCGGCGGCGGTCGCGCCGATCTCACGCTGGTCGAGACCGAGGATCCGGCCGAGATGGGCGTCGAGATCATCGCCGCGCCGCCGGGCAAGGATCCGCGCTCGATCGCCATGCTGTCCGGCGGCGAGCGGACGCTGACGGCGGCGGCGCTGCTGTTCGGCCTGTTCTCGACCCGGCCATCGCCGATCTGCGTGCTGGACGAGGTCGATGCGGCGCTCGACGAAGCCAACGTCGAGCGCTTCGGCCTGATGGTGAAGGACTTCCTCGGCCGCACGCAGTTCCTGATCGTGACCCATCACAAGCGCACCATGGCCATCGCCGACACGCTCTACGGCGTGACCATGGAGGGCAACGGCATCTCGCGGCCGATCGCCATGCGCTTCGACCAGGGGCAGACGCGGTCGCATGCAGCCACCGCCTGACCCGGCGGCGTCCGCGCTCAAGTCGGCGCCGCCGGCGCCGGCGGTCGGGTCCGCGTCGGCGCGGCATCGGGCGGAGGCGGTCGCGGTGC
>VGYY01000188.1 GCA_016872815.1 Planctomycetota bacterium | reverse complement strand
TCGCCAGCGCGCTCGACGCGGCGCAGCAGCGCCAGCTCGTCGGCGCGCGCGAAGCGCAACGCGAGTTCGGCCGCGCCGGTCAGCGCGACGGCCAGCGCGACGCCGGCCACCACCAGCAGCGCGCGGCCGCCTCGCCTCATCGCTCCCGTCTCATCGCGCTGGCTTCACTTCGGCGCCGCCCCCGGCGACTCGAGCAGACGCAGCAGCTCACCGAGCATAGCGAGACCATGGCACTTCAGTGCCGCGGCGCCGCCCGCGAATCCGGCATCGCCTTAGGCGTCGCGCTGCGTGAAGAAGGCGATCTCCGCCGGCGCGAGGCAGGCCTGGTCGATCAGCGCATCGACCATCGCGGCGGTCTCCTGCGCGTAGCTCGCGCGGTAGTTGAAGACGCAGCGATCGGGCGGCGATTTGCGCAGCGTGCCGGCGCCGGTGAACGCACCCCAGAAGAGGGCGTTGCGCTCGAGGGCGACCGGGATCGCCGCCACCGCGGTCGGCGTCCCGACGTTGCCGATCACGCCGAGCACGCCGCGCGCGTCGAGCAGCTCGACTGACCTGCCCCCGATCGTTGTACCACGCCTCAAGTTGTACTCCCCGGGACGAGTGAAGGCAGCGGCGCCCACACGACGACGGCGGCCGCGATGCACCGCCTCGCCTTCGGCGGCCACCTGATCGACACGCCCGGCGTGCGCGGCGCAGAACCTCGCGGCGATGGTCGGCGTCGCGCGGGAGCGGCGCGCGGCCGGCGACCGGAAACGCGGTGTGCCATCCTCGCGGCTCGCCCCGATCGGAACGTGACGGCGAGGAGCTCGCGATGGGTGGCACCGTGCACGGCAGCGGCCGGATCGTGATGACGTGGCTGCTGCTCATGCCCCCGGCGCGAGCAGCAGCTCGTGCGCGTCGCCGGTGCGATAGAGGATGCGCTCGGCCTCCAGGTCCTCGATGAACGGCACGCCGTCGCGATCCGTGACGCGCAGCACCACGACACCGATTGGCGCCCCGTCGTCGCGATGGAGGCGCAGCTTCGTCCGGACCGGCGCGACGAGCTCGCAGCGTGCGAATCCGCCAAGCGAGGCGTCCGAACCCGCTCCAGGTTGGAACTCAGCCGCGTTCGTTCGGCTGCACCATTCGCCGTCGAACCGAGGCAAGGTCACCCTGAACCCTCGGGCCCGCCGGGCCGCACGTACTCGACCACGCGCCGGCCGCCCCCCTCAGGGCGGGTTGCCGGGGTTCCCGTTGACCGCCTTGACGGCCAGAGCGGCGCGCTCGCCCTCGTGCAGCGCTCCGACCACGGTGGACGGGTGGGTGACGTGGGTGGCCTCTCCAGCGAAAAAGATCCGGTCGTCGGCAACCGGAGCTTGAAGGTCCTTCCTCCTGTTCTGGTCGGCGGAGTCGTAGGTCCCCACCTTCGGATAGGAATAGGCCCCGAGCGTGTAGGGCGCGGCCCCCCAGTTCTGGACGATCCCTTCGACGTAGTTCGCAGTGGCCGGGTTCGCCTCGTCGGGGAAGGTCGCGTCGAGAGAAGCGAGGATGGCATTCACGATTGCTTCGTCGCCGGCTGCCCCTCCTCCTGCTTTGTTGGCCAGCCAGGTCAGCGCCGCCGCGTTGTCGCCCATCGGGTAGCACATCATCACGTACGACGTTGTCCCGGCCTTGTAGTCGCTCGGGATCCAGCAGCTGCCGGCCAGGCTTTCGGTCACCATCCAGCCCACCGGCACACCCTCGGTCTCCCACCAGGGGGCGGCGAAACGCAACGCCACCTTCATCCCCTGATCAATGCCGATGCCGTTGTACGCATCCACCGTGGTGGTCGGCAGGTCCGGCACGAAGTCGATCTTCTCCGCCTGCAAGACGCCGATCGACACGGTGACGATGACCTGGTGGGCGAGGTGAACGGCACCGGATGCGTCGGTGACAGACACGTCCTCACCGCTCGTGTCGATGGTTACCACCGGACTGTTCAACAGGAGGTCGCTGTTGGCGACAACGTCGTCCCACCACACCGTCTGAAGGACGTCGGAGTAGCCGAGGTCCTTGTCGCCGAGCACCCGGATGCCGTCCGACAGATCCCAGCCGGAGTCCTGGATGGCCAGGCTCTGCGCGCCGAGCCGATCGAGATTGGTCGCGAACTCGGCGCCGGCGAACCCTGCATCGTAGAGGTGGTACGCCCGGTGACCGAAGCCCACGCCGTACTCGGCGAGCACGTCGTCCGCTAGGGAAGTCGTGGGATCGAGGTGAAGGTCCGGATTCCCGTACCAGTCGTCGATTTCCCAGAATTCCACCACGTCGGGATCGTCCTCGCACGATCGCGTTGCGCCACGGAGCGTCCAGCACGTGTTGGTGCCGCCGTCCATGGAGGAGACCTCTGTCACGTCGGGATCGTCGGCGCACGATTGCGTTGCGCCAGGGAGCGTCCAGCACGTGTTGGTGCCGCCGTCCATGGAGTAGACGGTTGCTCCCCGGTACCCGGGTACATAGACCGACTCACCGTACTCCTTGGTCACGGCTGGGAAGACGGGGTTGTCGCCCCTCTGAAGATAGTGCTCCTCTGCGCCGAGCTCGACGCGCATGTCACCCAAGGTCGCGCTCTTCACGCGCCCGCCGATGCGATCGGTCGCCTCGATGATCAGGACCCCATACCCATCGGCGATCAGGGTCTTCGCGGCATACAGGCCTGCGCTACCCGCACCGACGACGATGACGTCGTGACGGCTTGCGGTCGTCGGAGTCGTACCCGTCGCGCCGTGCCTGGGTTGACATCCCAACGCGAAAAGGAGCAGAAGCGAACGCAGCATGAGCTACTCCACCGACAGGACACGTTGGTAGCACGGCCGCCCGGGTGTGCTCGCAGGCCGTTGGATCGTAGTGTCCCCCGTCGTGGTGGACTTGATCGGGCTCCTGGAATCCTCCGCGGTTCATGCTGGAGCATGCCAGTTGGCGCCGTGCGCGAACCGCCCGCTGACGCGAAGATCGTCCTCGAACAGGAACCGGCCATCGACCCCGTCGCGGACGACGTGCCACTTCCCCGCGACAACCGTTCTTCCGAAACCCGACTCGTGAGCAAAGCGGGTGCCTGCCTGATCGCGGTCCGGAGCGCGTGGTCGTCGCGGTGCCGACGGTTGCCTTGGACTGGCGGGAACTCTGGGCCGCCCGGCGGCACTCCTGCTCTCCGCCCGGCGCGCGATCGCGAGTCCGGGCGGGAGTCGGCGCATGCATCTAGCGGAAGGGACGCTGCCCCTCGGGCAAGCGCTGGCGTGGTGTGCGCTCGCTGCTCCGGTGGTGGCGTGGAGCGTGGCCGGCGAGCGCGCGGCGCGGCGTCGTGAGCCGACGGCGGGGCTGCTTTCGGCCGGCGCGACGAGTCTGTTGTTCGCGGTCACTCTGCTGCCGCTGCCGGTTCCGGTCGTCGGCGCGACCAGCCACATCTGCCTCACGCCGGTGCTCACGCTCGTGCTTGGGTGGCGTCGCGTGGTCTGGCCCACCTGCTTCGTGCTCTTGCTGCAGGCGCTGTTCTTCGCGCACGGCGGGATCACGACGCTGGGAGTCAACACCGTCACCCTCGGCGTCTTCGGACCGTTGGCGACGATCGCATTGCGCCGCTTGTTCCGGCCTCTCGGGATCTTCGGCATCGGGCTGGCGTGCGCGCTTGGCGGGCTCGCGGTCTACGTCGCGGATGCGGTCGCGCTCGCGCTTGCGCTGCACGACGCGGTGCCAGTCGCGACGACCTTCGCCAGCGTCCTCCTCGGCTTCGCGCCGGTGCAGGTGCCGCTGGCGGTGCTCGAGGGGGTCGCGTCGGCGGGGCTCATCCGCGTGCTGCTGGCGCGCCGGCCCGACTTGCTTCCCGACGCGCTTCGCGCCGCGACTCCCCCGGCGTACTCCGCGGGGGCAACCGCGCTTCTTGCGCTGCTCAGCCTCCAACTGCTGACCGGTTGCGACATCGCCGGAATCGACGGCACGGTCTTCGGCGCCACCGCGGAGGCGGCGGGCCGGCCGCCGTCGGACAGCTTGCTCAATTGGAGCCAGGGCGAGGTTGGGCTCGCCATGACGATCGTGGTGCTCTTCTCCCTCGGGTTTGTTGCCGGTCGGGTGTGGGAGCAGATGTTGGCGGGCAGAGGCCGAGATGGCCCGGCCCGCTGAGGATGCGCTTTTCCTCGAGCTGCGGCCGTCGCACCGGCGCGTGGCGACGGCACTTCTGCTCGCCATCGGCGTCCTCCTGTTGAACGCGGCGGCTGACGATCGGCTCGTCTCCGTGGCGGGTGCGGTGGCGGGCGCCGTCCTGTTCGTCGCGGCGCCGGGAGCCGGTCGTCGTCGTGCCATCGGTGCCGTGCTGTGGATCGCGCTGCTCGGCGGCGCAGCGATTGTCGTCGCGGCGGTCGGCGTCGGCGAGCGAGAAGCGCTGCTCGCCGCGGCGGCGCGCATGGCGTGCGGAGTGATCTGGACGGTCTGGATCGGATCGCAGATCGACTGGCCGTCGCTGCGCGATCTCCTGCTGCGTTTGCGCGTCCCCGAACCCGTCGTGGAGACGCTCGATCAGGCGCTCTTGCATGGGTTCCTCACCGTGCGCGAATGGGGCGTGCAGCGCGACGCCGCGCGCGCGCGGCTCGGCCGGGCGCACCTGCCGCTCGCGACGTGGGGTCCCCTGCTCGGCGAGGGGGCGCTGCGCGCCTACGTTCGGCTCGAGGCCACCGCGGAGAACTCGCAGCTGCGCGGCGCGGACGCGAGTGCGCCCGACCTCGCCTCTGGCGTGCACGTCGAGCAGGTGGACGTCGAGCGCAACCGCGTGGTCGCATTGCGCGACGTGTCGTTGCGGCTGGTTCCCGGCGAGTGGGTGGCGGTCTGTGGACCGAGCGGTTCAGGCAAGTCGACGCTGCTGCGCCTGCTCGCCGGCCTCGAGCGTCCGCTCCGCGGCAGCGTGACGCGCTTCGGCGCCCGCTTCGGCGCGGAGTCCCCTTTGCGCGAGCGGCTCGATCGCCGCGTCGCGCTGCTTTCCCAGAACCCCGAGCACCACTTCATCGCCAGCACGGTGGCGGAGGACATCGCATGGGGACTGCGCAAGCGCGGCGTGGCTGCGGCGGAGACGCAGCGGCGCACGCGGTCGATGGCGCAGTCGCTCGAATTGGAGCTCCTCCTGGAGCGGCCGTGCCACGAGCTGAGCTTCGGCGAGCAACGGCGAGTCGCGCTCGCCGGGCTCCTGGTGCTCGACCCGGCGCTACTTCTCCTCGATGAGCCGACCGCCGGTCTCGACCCGGTGGCGGCGCAGGCGCTCTGCGCGCAGATCCGCGAAGTCGTGGCGCGCACCGCCTGTGCCTGCGTCTGGGCGACCCACGACCTCGCCGGGCTGCCGCGCGAGATCGAGCGCGTCGTGCTCCTGCACGATCAGCGCCTCCTCTTCGAGGGGCCGCGCGGCGAAGGACTCTCGGTGCCGTGGCTGCGACGCTGCGCACTCACGGTCGATTGACGCGAGGAGAACCCATGCAAGTCGGCCCAGGCCGTTCGAAACCCGACCTTGCTCGCGTGCGCGCCATCAAGGAAGCGTTGCGCGCGCAGCTCCAGCTGACCGACGTCGACACGGTCACGGTGGCGGAGCTCGCTTGCCTCGAGTCGAGCTGCGCGCCGGTCGAGACCGTGCTCGGGCTGCTGCGGCCAGGCGCGCCCCAGCTCCAGCGCAGGCTCCACAAGGCGACCTCGGCGGTGACGGACGAGGACCTCGCGGAGACCTGCAGAGCCTGGCGGCGCGAGCTCGAGTCGAACCAGTCGTCGCCCTCTCGATCGCCCTCGAACCGCCCTGATCAAAGGAGCACGGAGCAACCATGAAGCGAATCCCAGTCACGATCCTCACCGGGTTCCTTGGCTCGGGGAAGACGACCCTGCTGAACCGCATCCTCAGCGAGCAGCACGGCAAGCGCATCGCCGTCATCGAGAACGAGTTCGGCGAGATCGGGATCGACCAGGCGCTGATCATCAACGCCGACGAAGAGATCTTCGAGATGTCCAACGGCTGCATCTGCTGCACCGTGCGCGGCGACCTGATCCGCGTGCTCGGCAACCTGATGAAGCGCCGCGACAAGTTCGACTACGTCGTCGTCGAGACCACCGGGATGGCCGATCCGGGCCCGGTTGCGCAGACCTTCTTCATGGATGACGAGATCCGCGCCGAGTTCTCCCTCGACGGGATCATCACGCTGGTCGACGCGCGCCACATCCCGCAGCAGCTCGGCCGCAGCAAGGAGAGCACCGAGCAGATCGCGTTCGCTGACGTGCTGGTGCTCAACAAGACGGATCTCGTGACCCCCGAGGAACTCGACGAGATCGAGGCGCGCGTGCGCGGGATGAATCGCATGGCGAAGATCTACCGCGCCAAGCGCGCGGCGGTGCCGGTCGAGGTCGTGCTCGGCTTGGAGGCGTTCGACCTCGAAACGGCGCTCGTGAAGAAGCCGACGTTCCTCGAGCCCGAGTACCCGTTCGAGTGGACCGGCGTCTACGCGCTGGAAGCGGGCCGCTACGAGGTGAGTCTCGCCGACGGCCCCGACCCGACCATGTCGCTCGTTGCGATCGTCGATCAGGGGTGCGACGACATCGATCTGCGCGGAGGGGCGGAGCGGTGCGTGCGGAACTGGTCGGAGCCGCCGCTCGAGCTTGCGCCCGGCGCGCGGATCCCGTGCGGGCGCCACGTGCGGCTCAAGCTCGAGACGCAGGGGCGCAAGTCGTTCGTGCTCGAAGTCGAGCGCGCCGCCTCGGTCGGCCTGTTCACTCAGCACACGGCCGCCGAGTTCGACCTCGCGGTCGCGCCGGTCGGGCGCGCCGGCGCGGGGCGCCCGCTCCCGCCGAAGTGCGAGCGCACCTGGGTCGCGCAGCACGAGCACGACGACCAGGTGGGATCGGTCGGGATCGAGCTCGTCGGTGACATCGACGGCGAGAAGCTGAACGCGTGGATCGGCCGGCTGCTGCGCGAGCGAGGCTCCGACATCTTCCGGATGAAGGGCTTCATCAGCATCGCCGGCGATCCCCGCCGCTTCGTGTTCCAGGGGGTGCACATGCTGTTCGACGGCCAGCCCGATCGCCCGTGGGGCGATTCGCCGCGTCGTAACCAGCTCGTCTTCATCGGCCGCAACCTCGATCGCGCGGCGATGACCCGGGAGTTCGCGGCATGTCGGGTGTGACCATCAAGGAGCCGCAGGGGGTGTTGCGCAGCCGTTGGAGCGCGAGCGTCGATGACTACGCCATCGCCGGCGGGTGGGCGCTTCGCGGCGATGCGATCGTCGTGGCCGATAGCGCGGGAGGTGTCCACGCCTTCGATGGGACGACGGGTCGGTCGCGCTGGTCCCGGCGCGACACTCATCCCGGTGGCTTGCTGGCGATCGCGATCCGTTCGGACACGGTGACTCTCGCGACGGCCGGACAGGACGGGTGCGTGCGACTCTGGTCGATCGAGGACGGCGAGCCGCGTCGGTCGCTGCCCATCGCCGACGGATGGGTCGAACGGTTGGAATGGTCGCCGAACGGCGACTACCTCGCCGCCAGTTGCCGGCGCGAGGTGCGGGTGTTCAGCGCCGCTGGCGAGGAGGTCTGGCGCTCTCCACCTCACCCGAGCACGGTCAGCGCGCTGCAGTGGTTGGATCCTCGCACGCTGGCGAGCGCCTGCTACGGCCGCGTGACGATGTTCCGCATCCCGAACGGCAGTGAAGCGCGGCGCTTCGAGTGGAAGGGCTCGCTGGTGTCGATGGTCCATAGTCCCGATGGCGACGTCATCGCGTGCGGCAGTCAGGACAACTCGGTCCACTTCTGGCGACGCACCACGGGCAAGGACTCGATGATGTCGGGCTACGAGGGGAAGCCCGCCGCGCTCGCCTTCGACGACTCAGGGACGCTCCTCGCGACCGGGGGCGGCGTTGCGGTCACGGTGTGGAGCTTCGCCGGCCGCGGGCCGGAAGGGACGCGGCCTGGCGAGCTCGAGATGCACGTGCTGCCGATCATGTCGCTCACTTTCGCGCCCCGCTCGATGCGCCTCGCCTCCGGCGCCCGCGACGGTGCCGTGGTGGTCTGGGCTCTGGAGAAGAGCGGTCGCGGCAAGCCGATCGGCGTGGTGCAGCTGCAGCATGCGATTGCCGGGCTCCACTGGCATCCCGACGGTGAAGCGCTGGTGGCGCTCGACGCAGGCGGCGGGGTGGTGGCTTGGCGCGTGGAGGCGCCGCCGGCGGCGCGCCGACCGGCCGGGAAGACACCACGATGACAGCGGGGGCGACGCTCCGGCGACGGAGCGGGCGGGTGCCGTTCGGCTCGCTGCCGCGGGTGCTCCTCCGGGCC
>VGYY01000187.1 GCA_016872815.1 Planctomycetota bacterium | reverse complement strand
CGGCGCCGCGGCTGCTGCTGATCGCGGCGCCGCTCGCGACGTTCGCGTGGTTCGCGGCCGCCCACGTGCAGATCAACACGCACGTCGACTCGATGGCGCTGGTGACGCTCGGCCTCCTCGCCGCCGCCTGGCAGGCGCGCGCCGATGCCACCGCCGGCAGCCGCCCGACCCGGACCAAGCGGGTCCTGCTGACGCTCGCGTCGCTCGCCTTCCCGGCCGCGCTGCTGGTCGAGCCGGCGCGCATGGCGCTGCGCGCCGGCGATCGCCTGCGCCATGGCGTACCGCTCGCGCTGCCGGCCGCCGCCGGCGTCCGGGTGGCGCCGGCGGTGGCCGCAGCGCTCGAGCCGCTCGCCGCCAAAGTCGCCGCGCTGACGGCGACGGACGAGCCGATCTGGATCGGCGTCGGCCGCCACGACGCCCTCCTCATCTCCGCGCCGCGGCTCTACCTGCTGCTCGACCGCCGCAACGCCACCCGTTACGGCGAGCTCCATCCGGCGGTGGTCGACCGCGAGCCCGCGCAGCGCGAGATCCTCGCCGACCTCGATCGTCACGGCGTGCGCGTGGTGGTGCTGTGGCACGTCGGCCTCGAGCCGGCGCGGTTCGACACGATCCGCGCGCAGCGGATGGTCGCGCTGCCCGGCACCGGCGCCACGCTGCTCGACGAGACGCTCGCCCGCGATTGGCGGCCGGTGGGGCGCTGGGGCGAATACGAGGTGCGGATCCGCCGGTGAGCCGGGCGCGCGGCGCCTTGGGCCCTGCAACGGAAGTTCGCGAACGCGGGCCGAGGGGGATCTTCGCTCCAGGCGAGGAGTGCCGACGAAGCGACTTCGAGAGCAGTCGGTGAGGAGGCGTGACGAAGCCTGGAGCGATGAGACCCTGGCGACGTGGAAGTGAATTTCCGTCACCGGACGCTAGGCGAGCGGCGGCAGCTTTCCGCGCGGCGGTCGCGGCGCGAGGCCGAGCCGCTTCTCGAGCACGCACCAGACGTAGGTGGCGGCGCCGTAGACGAAATAGAACTGGTGGAGCAGGAGCCCGGCCAGCGCCGTCCGCGGGCCGGCCGCCCGCCACAGCAGCGCGTAGAACGGCGCGCTCACCAGGGCCGCGACCAGCAGCAGTCCGCAGGCCGAGCCGAGGAACGGCCGATGCAGCAGCGCCAGGGCGAGCGTGGCGTAGAAGGCGCCGCCGATGAGCGCCTTGAGCCGCTCGGCGTTGCTGACGTTGAGCACCGCGCCGGCGAGTTCCGGATGCTGCAGCAGCCGCCCCCACGGCAGCGCGCGGCAGAAGATGTCGGTGTGCACCATGCTGCGCAGCGTCCAGCGCTTGAGGTGCGTGCCCTGCACCTCGGGCGCCAGCACGATCGCGCCGCCGGCGCGGCGCAGGCGGTAGCCGAGCTCGATGTCCTCGATCGACGGGCGGGAGTAGTGGAGCGCGTCGAAGCCGCCGACGGCGAGGAACGCCGCCCGGCGGACCGCGCCGCAGCCGGCCCAGAACGTCGACGCCTCGCCGGCGTGGCTCGCATGGGTGTGGTGGTGGAGCAGGTTGCGGTAGCGCGAGACGACGCCCGGGGCGTGCGGTCGTTCGTCGTAGGCGCCGAACAGCGCGACGACGTCGGCCCGTCGCGCGAACCATGCCTGCACCTTCTCCGGGACGTCGTCGTGCATGACCACGTCGGCATCGATGAACAGCAGCAGGTCGCCGCGCGCCGCCAGCGCGCCCTGGTTGCGGCAGGCGCCCGGGCCGAGGCGGCCGCCCGACGGGATCACGGTGAATCCCGCAGCCCGGCAGCGCGCCGGCCCGCCGTCGCTGCCGCCGTCGTCGACGACCAGCACTTCGAGCAGCCGCCCGTCGCGCAGCGCGCGGGCGAGCGGCGGCACCACCAGGTCGAGGTGCCCCTCGGCGTTGTACATCGGCATCACGACGCTGAGCGTCGGTGGCGGCGAAGCAGGCGCGCTCATGAGCCGTACGCCGCGCCCCTCACGCGCCGCAGCCACCGGCGCCAGGCGATCCACGCCCGCGTCCTCGGCGCGAACAGCGGCAGGCGCCGGGCCGGATCGCGCAGGTACCAGCTGTCGAGCCGCGGCAGGTCGTGGCGCGCCGCCGGCACGTCCGCCGGCAGGTAGTCGAGCAGCGTGGTCGCTGCGCTCTCCCACGTGGCGACGACGCGCGCTCGGGCGGCGGCATCGAACCGGCCGTACGGCCAGGCGAAATGCCGGAACGGCGCGCCGAAGCGCTGCTCGAGGCGGGTGCGCGATTCCTGCAGCTCGCGCTGCGCGACGTCCGGCGCGAGACCGCGGCAGTCGACGTGGTTGGCGGTGTGGCCGCCGAGCGTCGCTCCCGCCGCCTGCAGCTCGCGCAGCTCCGTCTCGCCCATGAGCTCGAAGCGGGTGATCGCCGCGGGCTGGCCCGGCCAGCGGTTGTCGCGCCCGATCCAGTCGGCGACGACGTAGACGGTGAAGGGCAGCCGGCGGCGGGCGAGGCGCGGCAGGGCCGCGGCGTGCACCGAGCGCAGCCCGTCGTCGAAGGTGAGCGCCACGCGATGGCGCGCGGCCGCGGCGGCTGCGCCGGCCACCGGCGGCGCCAGCAACTGGTCGAGCGAGACGAAGCTCACGCCCGCCTCCTGCAGCAGGTCGAGCAGGCGGTCGAACTGGTCGGGTGGGTACGACAGCACCGAGCCGCTGTCGTCGATGCCGTGGAAGGCGAGCAGCGCGTCCATCACGCCGCCTCCGACCCGAGCGCGCGGCGCAAGCAGGCGGCCGCCTCGGCGGCGCCCCGCTCCCACGTGAACCGCTGCGAGCGCGCCAACGCAAGCGCGGAGAGCGTCGCTCGCCGTTCCGGTTCGCGCAGCAGCATCGCCAGCGCACCCGCCAGCCCGTCGACGTCGCGTGGAGCCACCAGCAGCCCGCCCTCCCCCACCACCTCGGGCAGCGAACCGGTGTCGCTGGCGACGACGGGTGTCGCGCAGCTCATCGCCTCGAGCGCCGGCAGGCCGAACCCCTCGAGCAACGACGGCAGCACCAGCGCCGCCGCCCCCTGGTAGAGCGGCACGAGGTCGGCATCGGCGACGAAGCCGGTCCAGTGGATGCGTGCGGCGAGTCGCGGCTCCGCCGCGATCCGCGCGCGCAGCGGCGCCGCTGCGGCGAGGAAGCCGTCAGCCTGCGGATCGCCCACCAGCACCAGCGTCGCCTCGGCGGTCAGGCGCGCGAATGCGTCGAGCAGCGTGGCAAGGTTCTTGTGCGGGCTGATCCCGCCGACGAAGAGGAAGTAGGGCCGACCGGCCGGGATGCGCAGCCGCGCCAGCGCCGCCGCGAGCGCGGCGCGATCGGCCGCCGGACGGAAGCTCGGGTCGGCGCCCTCGCTCACCACGTCGATGCGGTCGGCCGGGACGCGATAGACCCGCCCCACGTCGCGTCGCGACGCCTCGCTCACCGTCATCACGCGCGTCGACTGCCGCGCCGCCAGCCACGACTTGGCCCGCCAGAACCACTCGCTCCGGCGGTCGGGGAAGACCAGCCGCGGGAAGGTCTCGGCGATCGCATCGTGGAAGCAGGTGACCGCGCGGGTCCCGGGCCACAACGGAAACGCGCTGTAGACCGCCGGCAGGAAGACCAGGTCGGCGCCGCAGCGGCGCGCGGCCCGGGTGAAGGCGAGCAGCTCGGCCGGGCGGCGCGCGTCGCCGGCCACCGCCGCGTCGGTCACGGTCCGGCCGGGGTGCGCGTTCCAGCGCGGCCACGCCGCGAGCGCCTCGGGCAGGTCGCCCGGCACCGCCTCGCGATCGACCAGGAGCAGCCAGTCGAAGCCGTCGCGGCGGCGCGCCAGCGCAGAGAGCAACTCGCGGGCGAAACGGCCGAAACCGCGGCGGTTGAAGCAGCAGGCGGCTTCGACGGCGATGCGCATCGGCAGCGATCAGTCCTCGACGACGTGGGTCGCGAACACCTTGCGGTACTCGCCCCACTTCGCCGCGTCGAAGCGACCGCCGTCGAGGCAGTCGACCGCACCCCACGCCATCGCCAGCGCGTGGTGGGTGTTGTCGTGCTGGAACAGGCCCTGCCGGCCGAAGGTGAGGAAGCGCGGCAGCGCATCGCAGAAGCGGTCGAGCTCGGCGAGCGGCTGCTCGTAGCCGTTGAGGTAGGTCGGGTAGGCCTGCGGCAGGCGCATCACGCGCACCGCCGACGGCGCCACCGGCAGCGGGATCCCGGCGCGGGCGAGGTCGGCGGCGACGAGGTCGCCGAGCGCGCGGTCGTCGGCCTTCCAGCGGTCGTCGCCGAGCTCGCAGGGCAGCTCGGCGCACAGCGTCGTCGAGCCGTGCGGCACGCCGAGCCCGGGGTAGTTCTTCGGCTCCGAGAGGCGCGTGATGGCGATCTCGGCCTCGGGGAAGTAGTGGGCGTCGAACTCGGTGAAACGCTCGATCGGCAGCTTGAGGTAGATCAGCAGCATCGCGCGATAGCGGACGGCCGACGTGGCCGCCGCGATGGCGGCCGGCGGCGGTTCCGCCAGCAGTTTCGGCACCAGCGTGACCGGCAGCGTCGACCAGACGAAGTCGGCTTCGAGCACGCTCTCCTTCCCGCCGCGATCGATCCAGACGCGCCATGGCGCGGCGCCGCGCGGCGACTCGAGCAGCTTCACGCGGTGCTCGAGCAGCAGTTCCGCGCCGGAGCGTTGCGCGGCCGCCGCGATGGCGTCGCTGATCTGCCCGAAGCCGAGCCGCGGATACCAGAAGCGGCCGGCTCCCGGCTTCTTCAGCCCCGGGACCATGCTGAGCACCTTGCGCACCAGCTTCCACACCGTGCCCGCGGCCACGCGCCGGCGCGCCTGGATGCCCGACAGCTCGGCCGGATCGCGGCCCCAGAGCTTGCGCGCGTACGGGAAGTAGAAGCGCCGGCACATCACCGGCCCGAGGTTCTCCTGCAGCACCGCCGCGAAGGTGTCGCCGCCAACGCCGCGCCGCAGCGGCTTGAGCAGCCCGTCCTTCGCCAGCCCGAGCCCGAACGAGGGCGGCAGCCGCAGCGCGAGGTCGAGCGGCTTCAGCGGGAAATGGATGAAGCGGCCGAGCAGGCGGATGCGGCCGTGGCGCGGCCGGTCGATCAGGTCGGCGCGGAGCAGCTGCTTCAGCTCGGCGAGGATCGCCGGATCGCAGGCGGGGTGGAGGCGGTGGCTGCCGAAGTCGAGTCGCTGCCCCTCCCACTCGAAGCTCGCCGCGTTGCCGCCGAACCAGGAGTTCTGCTCGACCAGCGTGACCCGCGCGCGCCCGCGCGCCGCGAGCTGCCACGCCGCGCCGAGTCCGGCGGGGCCGCCGCCCAGCACCACCACGCGCGGAACGCCGCCACCTGCCTCACCCATGCCGAACCTCGAGTTCGCGCAGCTGCGGCGCGCCGCGCCGCAACGCGACCCAGACGGCGCCGCACAGCAGGCTGCCGACGATCAGGACCCCCTGCCACAGGAACGAGACGGCCAGTGCGCGCGCCCGGACGTCCGCTAGCGGCAGCGACGCCGCGGGCGTTCCCGCCACGGCGACGACCAGCGGCGCGAACAGCACGGCGAAGACGCCGTCGCGGACGCCGATGCCGTTGAAGCTGGCGGGGAGCAGCCCGGCCAGCTTGGCCAGCGCCCAGGCGAAGACCCAGGCCGACGGCGGCGCCTCGAGGCCGAGCGCGCGCCCGAGCAGCGCGTTCAGCGCGACCAGGGCCCCCTGCATCACCACGCCGCCGAGCAGCGACCGCACCAGCACGCTCGGCCGCCGGCCCTGCCGACGCAACGCCACCAGCACCTGCGCGATGCGCCGCCTTAGGCGCGCCGGCCAGCGCCGCAGCGGCAGTCGCAGCGCCACGACGCCGGCCACCAGCGCGCCGATGGCAGCCAGCGATACGCCGACGACCAGCAGCGTTCCGCCCATGCCGTCGCGGCCGCTGCCGACGAATGCACTCGCCGTCAACGCCAGCACGCCGAGCGCCACCAGGTCGAGCAGCCGGTCGGCCGTGCCGCCGAGGATCGCCCCTTCCATCCGCCCGCTGCGCCGCCCCGCCAGCAGCGCCCGCAGCGCGTCGCCGCCGACGATGCTCGGCAGGAACAAGTTGGCGAACAGGCCGGCGCCGTAGCACTCGATGGCGGTCCGGGCCGGCAGGCGCGCGCCCGCCTGCGCGATGACCATCCGCCACTTGAACGCGCCGAACAGGTGGCAGGCGAGGAACAGCGCCACCACCAGCGCGAAGGTCAGCGGCGGGAAACCGGCGAGCGCGGCCGTCAGCGCGGCCCACGGCACCAGCGCCACCAGCGCCGCCACGACGACCGCGCTGAACGCGAGTTTCAGCGCGAGCTTCCGCCCGTTCGTCCGCCCGGGCCTCGTCGTCATCGTCGCCGCGCCCATGGCGTCAGCGCTTCATCGCCATCCGCGCGTTCTGGTCGGCCAGCAGGCCCACGCACCAGACGATCAGCGCGCCGAGCAGCGCCAGCACGGCGCTCTCGGAGAGGTTGTCCTGCACGAGGTCGTAGGCGAACTTGGCGGCCCCGGCGACGAACAGCGTGAAGCCGACCGGAAGGAAGAACTTGAGCGGGTGGAACAGCACCACCGTGCGCAGGATCAGCAGCAGGAAGTCCCAGGCGTGGCGCGGCCGGATCTTGCTGGCGCCGAGCCGCCGCGCGTAGTCGATCGGAACGAACTCCATCGGGTGGCCGTTGCAGGCACACGACAGCGTGATGGTGGTGGTGAAGGAGAAGCCCTGCGGCAGCAGGTGCTCGTAGCGCTTCACCAGCGACTTGCGCATCAGCCGCATGCCCGAATTGAGGTCGGGGATGCGCAGCCCGGCGAGGTAGCTCGCCAGCCGGGTGAGGAACCACTTGGCCGGCCGGCGCACCAGCGGGATGTGGACGTTCCGGCCGACGCGCGCGCCGACCACCATCTCGTTGCGCGCCGCGCGCGCGAGCAGTTCGGGGATGGCGGCGGTCGGATAGGTGCCGTCGGCGTCGGTGATGAGGATCCAGCCGTGCTTCGCCGCGGCGATGCCGGTCTTGAGCGCCGCGCCGTAGCCCTCGTTGCGGACCTTGCGCAGCACCCGCGCCCCGGCGGCCGACGCCTCGGCGGCGGTGGCGTCGACGGAGCCGTCGTCGACGACGATCAGCTCCCACTCGAAGCCGGTCTGCTGCAGGGAAGCGGCGACCGCGCGCACCTGGGCACCCACGTGGGGGCCCTCGTTGTACGCCGGGATCACCACGCTGACGGCGCGTTCCTTGGCGCCGATCGCCGGCTCGCCGACCTCCTCGATCAAGTGCCGTCTCCCCTCGGTCGCCGCAGGCTGCGCCGCCGGGCGCCTCTTCGGAGGCCCTCGCCCCTGCGCTTGACGGCGGATTGTAGGCCGATGGGCGGTCGA
Source organism: Planctomycetota bacterium (assembly GCA_016872815.1). Taxonomy (GTDB): domain Bacteria; phylum Planctomycetota; class B15-G4; order B15-G4; family SIAN01; genus SIAN01. Next base: position 1,006 of record VGYY01000187.1, on the reverse strand, counting down.
TCCCGTATGCGGGCGTACGAGCGGAAACGCGTTCCGGATGGCCGCGCGACGCGCCGCTCAGCGCGCCCGCGCCCGCACCACGAAGACGATCCCGCCGCCCATCGAGCCGGCGAACTCGGCGACCGGCTCGAACTCGGCCTGCACCACCGCCCAGACGTCGGGTCGCGCCGCCGCCAGCTGCTCGGGCAGGGTGTAGACCAGCCACGTCGTCGCCGCGGCCGCACGGATCGCCGCCAGCTCCGCGGCGCTGTCGGCGATCTTCCAGTCGGGTGCGTACCAACCCGGCAACGCCAGCTTCGCCGGCCCGACGGCGACGAAGGCATCGCCCGGCGCGGCGCGCGCCACGACGAAATCGCGGGCGCCGACGAAGTCCTGCTTCGGATGGGCGTAGACGCGCTCGAGCGACCAGGCGGATCCGGCCGCGACCAGCAGCGCCACGGCGATCCCCCAGCGCTGCGTGCGCCCAACCTTGCACCCCGGCAGGCTGCAGGAGAGGAAGCCGCCGCTGATCCTCGCGCCGCGCACCAGCGCGATGGCGGCGAAGCCGGCCTCGAAGAAGAAGAAGCGCGGGTAGAGATGACGGCGCAACGCGAGCAGCACGAGCAGCGCCAGCGGCGGCGCCAGCAGGTGCATCAGCACGAAGCGGCGGCGGCCGTTGCGCCACAGCGAGACGATGCCGGCGGCGACCAGCGCCGCGGCGGCCGCGACCGCGAGCAGCGCCGGGAGGGAGCCCCCGAGGCTCGAGAAGACCTGCGTGACCAGCCAGCGCGGGTCGGTCCACGGCTCGACCTTGGCCACCTTCACGCCGGCGCCGGTCGCGCGCGCGGTGAACGCCGCCTGCAGATCGGCGAGCAGTGGCGCATAGAGCAGGAGCGCCAGCACCGCGGCGGCCACCATCGCCCAGAGCGCCGCAGGAAGCGCGCGGGCGGCCGGCAACGCCGTGCAGTCGATCAGCGCGGCAGCCGGGTTCGCCGCACTGCCCGGCTCCGCCGCGCCGGCGCCCGCG
>VGYY01000186.1 GCA_016872815.1 Planctomycetota bacterium | reverse complement strand
GCCCGCGGCAGCGCGAGCGCCAGCAGCACAGTCGCTCGCGACAGCCCGAGCGCCGCCGCCGCCGACCGCTCCGCCGCCGGCATCGCGGCCAGCGCCGCCTCGACCATCACCGCGAGCGTCGGCAACACCATCAGGGCCAGCACCAGGATGCCGGCCAGCAGCGACGCTCCGGGCGGCGCGATCCGCGCGAGCCACGGCACCAGCACGATCAACCCGAAGAAGCCGACCACGACCGAGGGGACCGCCGCCAGCAGGTCGAGCAGCAGCCGCATCGCCGACCCGAGCGCCGGCGGCGCGTAGCCGAGCAGGAACAGCGCCGTCGCCAGCGCGAGCGGCAGGGCCAGCAGCAACGCCCCCACGGCCACGGTGACGCTGGTCGCCACCATCGGCAGCAGCCCGAACTCGCCGCCCGCGGGATTCCAGCGCGCGTCCCCGAGGAAGCCGCCGATGCCGACCGCGGCCAGCGACGGCGCGCTCTCGCGCACCAGCCACGCCGCGATCCACCACGCCAGCGCCGCGGCGATCAGCGCGCCGAACACGCTCGCGCCGCGCAGCAGCGCGTCGCTGCGCCGCGCTGCACGGCGCCGCAGTTCCTGGCTCCGCGCTTCCTCGTGCCGCGTGTCACTCGGCATGGAGGAGCGGAACGAACGCCTGCGCTTCGAGCAGCGCCGCGCCCTCGGGGCTGCGCGTGAACCGGATGAACTCGGCGGCGAGGCCGGCCGGCTCGCCGCGCGTCACCAGCGTGAGCGGACGCTGCAGCGGAAACCGGCCGGCGCGCACGGCGTCGCGACTGGCCGCCACGCCGTCGAGCGCGACCATCCGGATCGCCGTGCCATGCTGCAGCTCGAGCTCGGCGCTGCCGATCGAGACGTAGCCGATCGCCGCGCGATTGCCGGCGACCGTCTTGATCCCATGCGCGTTGTCGCCGATGACGACGTCGGCGCGCACCGCCTCCGCCTGCAGCTTGAAGTGGGCGAGGAACAGTTCGAGCGTCGAGCGTCCGTCGGCCTTGTTCACCACGGTGATCGGCGCGGCGATGCCGCCGACGTCGCTCCAGCGCCGCACGGCGCCGCGGTAGATCGCCACCACCTGGTCGGCGGAGAGCGCGGTGACCGGATTGTCGCGATGGACGATCAGGCAGATGCCATCGAGCGCGAGCGTCGAGCCGAACAGCCCGGCCGCCCGCTCCTCCGGCTTGAGCGCCCGCGACGCCATGCCGAGGTCGACCAGACCGGCCTGCGCGTCGGCGACGCCGCGGCTCGAGCCGCCGGCCTGCACCTCGACGCGCACGTCCGGGTGGTGCGCCGTGAACGCCTTGCCGAGCTCGGCGCACGCCGGCGCCATCGTGCTCGAACCGGAGAGGGTCAGCTTGCGCGTGGCCGCGCCGTCGCCGCCGCAGGCGGCGAGCGGCAGCGTGAACAGCAGCGAGAGGAGCAGCAGGAGCGCGCGCGCCAGCGGCTTCACGAAGTGGAGCTGGCAGCAGCCGAGGTCGATGCCGGTCGACGCGCCTTCGACGGCGACGCCCTCGGCGAGCCGGTAGACCACCGACTTCCCCGCGCGGCGCCCGCGGACCAGTCCCGCTTCACGCAACACCGCGAGGTGGTGCGACAGGAGGCTCTGGTCGATGCGCAACCGCTCCTGCAGGCCGCTCACGCTCTTCGCCCCCTCGGCAAGGAGGTGGAGCACCTCGAGCCGGGTCGCGTCCGCGAGCGACTTGAGCTTCTCCACGCACGAGCGGCTCGGTCCGCCCGAAGGGGCGCGCTTCGGCCCGCCGCCGCCCCGCTTCGCCCCGCCCGGACGCGCCATCAACCGCCCTCCCCCGCACTCGTGCCGCGACTGCCCCGATCATATGAACGGATGTTCATACCCACTCCACGCGCGCGCGTGGCGCCATCGCCACCGGCCGCTCCCGGTCGGCGGCGGCCGCCGGCCGCCGCTGGAGCCGCCAACGCCGCCGCCCAGCGTGCGTACGATCGGCGGCGCCGTCCGGATGGAGCGCTGCGGAGCGACGGCGGAGGAGGCTTGGCGATGGCGGCGATGGCGTCCGGTCCGCGGCACAGGGGCGTCCTGGCGACGCTGCTCCTGCCGGGCCTTGCGGGACTCGTTGGACTCGGCGGTGTCGGGGTGTCCGGCGCGACCGCCACACCGGTCGCGGCGCAGGAAGCGCGCGATCCCGAGCAGCGCGCGCAGCGCGTCACCCCGATCGTCGAGGTGGTGCGCAAGGTCGGGCCGACGGTCGTCAACCTCTACGCCGACCTCGAAGTGCGCGGCGGCTTCTTCGGCCCGCAGGAGGCGGGATCGCTCGGGTCGGGGGTGATCGTCCATCCGGCCGGCCTGATCGTGACCAACGCCCACGTCATCACCGGCAACTCGACCGCCACGCGCATCAAGGACGTCTCGGTCAGCTATCGCGCCGACTGGGCCGACGCCAGGGCGCCGATGCAGAAGCACAAGGCGAGCGTGCTCGGCTTCGACCGCACCAACGACCTCGCGCTGCTGCAGCTGCGCTCGCCCGGCCCGTTCCCGTACGCGCGCCTCGGCACCTCGGTCGACCTGATGATCGGCGAGACGGTGGTGGCGGTCGGCAATCCGCTCGGGCGCGAAGGCTCGGTCACGCACGGCATCGTCAGCGCCACCAACCGCCGGCTCGAATCGCCGACCGGTGCCCAGTTTGACGACCTGATCCAGACCGATGCGCCGCTCAACCAGGGCAACTCGGGCGGTCCGCTGTTCAACATCCTCGGCGAGCTGATCGGCATCAACCAGGCGATCGCCGGCGACCGCCAGTTCGGCCGCGCCGAGGGGCAGGGGCTCGCCATCCCGGTCGACCGCGTGCGCGAGCTGCTCGGCAAGGAGTTCAACCCGTTCGACCTGCTCCATCTCTGGCTCGGCCTCGACGTCGAGGACGGCGGTGACGGCGTCACCGTCCGGCAGGTCGAGCGCGACGGTCCGGCGGCCCGGGCCGGGCTCACCGCCGGCGACCGCATCGTGCGCGTCGGCAGCTACGACGTCGCCGATCGCACCGAGTTCAACCTCTCGATCTCGACCCTCGACTCGACCCGCATCCCGCTGGCGTACCTGCGCGAGAACCGCCGCCGCGAGGCGACCATCGACGCGGTCGACATCGACGCCGCCATCCGCGAGCGCTTCGGCGCCACGATCGTCGCCCAGTCGGGCTACCTGCTCTTCTCCCGCGTCGACCCGCGCGGCGCCGCCGCCACCGTCGGCATCGCCGACAACGACGCGCTGATCGAGTTCGGCGGCCAGACGGTCGATTCGGTGCAGGCGGTCTTCGGGCAGCTGCGCCGGATCGACCGCGGCGACGACGCCGACATCGTCCTCTACCGGCTGCGCGGCGGCAGGCCCTATCGCAAGCTCGAAGGCTCGATCCGGCTCTGACCCGCGGCGACCCGTTCGCGATCGAGCCGCAGCGCCTGCAGTGCCTGCGCGAAGTCGATCGCCCGTTCCGCCGCCGGTTCCGCCAGCGCAGTCCACGCCGCTTCGTGCAGCGCATCGGCGCCGGCCGCCCACTCGGGTCGCGCCGTCGCCCCCGCCGCCGCCAGCAACGCCCGCAGGCCGGCCGCCGCCAGTACCGCCTCGCCACGGCGCAGCGGCGCGCCGCGCCGCGTCGAGAGCCCCGCGTCGGGATCGACCGTGACCACCTCGGCGAGGCCACCGCCCGGCAGTTGCGCCGCCGCCACCACGGCGCCGCCGAGCGCGCTCGCCGCCGCCGCGGCAGCGGGGTGACCGCGCCGCGCCGCCCGCTCCAGCGCCGTGACGCTGATGCCGAGGCTCACCCAGCTGTTGACCCACAGCGCCCTGCCGCCCGCGACCGGTCGGCGATCGCCGTCGATGAACCCCTCCGGATGGCGCCGCGCCGCGAACGCCGCCACCAGTTCGGCGGCGAACGCCCGCGCCGACGGCTCGCCGAGCGCCGCGTCGAGGTCGAGCGCCGCGTGGAGCGGCCACGCGAGACGCCGCTCCGGTCCATCGAAGCGCTCCGGCTGGGTCACGCGCCAGCCGGCCAGAGCCGCCACCGTCGTCCGCGCCGCGGCGAAGGCCGCCAGATCGCCGCTGCAGCGCGCGAGGCCGAGCGCGCCGCCGATCCACTGATGCCCCGCCTCGACCCGCCCGCTGGCGTGGTCGCGACCATGCTGCGCGAACAGCCCCGCCGGCACCGTCCGCCCCGGCTCGTGCGTCCGATCCCAGTCGAGCGTGTGCCGCGCGAGCTCGGCGCCGACCGCCAGCCACGCCGCGTCGCGCGCCGCCTGACCGAGTTCGAGCAGGCTGCCGCCGAGGTCGTACTCGCCGTTGGCGAAGTCGCCGTCCGCGAGCGGGTAGCAGCCGCGGTCATCAAGCCGCTGCGCCGGTGCACTCCGCGCACCGAGCCAGCGCACCCAGCGGTCGATCACGCCGGCCTCGCGCTCCGGCAGTGCGAGCGCGTCGCGCTCGGCGATCACCAGCCACGGCCGCGGCGCAGACTCGACGGCGCGCAGCTCGCTGCCCAAGAGCAGCCGCCTGCGCACCACCTGCCCGGCGCGCAGCAGCAGCGGTCGCGCGACCAGCTGGAGTTCGAGCCGCCCCGACGGCTGCAACGTGGCGCCCGCCGGACGGGCCGAGCCGAAGTCGGGCCAGTCGAGCCGCAGCGACGAACGACCGCTGCCGACCCGGACGTTCCAGCCGCTCGCGTCATCGTCGCTCTTCTCGCCGGTGGCCGGCAGGTCGGTGGCCCGCAAGGCCAGCGACTCGCGCGGGCCGTTCCGGAGCGCCCGCACCGCCGTCGTCCCGCGCCGGCAGTCGAGCGACTCGCCGCTCACCTGGCCGTGCAGGCGCCACGCCTCGACCACCACTTCGCGCGCTGCCTCGAGCGCCAGCTCGACCTCGGCGCGCACGCTGGTTCCCGCCGCCGCCACCACCCGCACCGTCGCCACCGCCGCGATGCCGCCCTCGTCGCCAAGCTGGCCACGCCACTGCCACTCGCGCCCGAGACCATCCGGCCCGAGCTCCAGCGGCGGCGGCGCGGCGCGCGGCGTCACCACGGTGCCGTGCTCGACCAACCGCATCCCCAGCAGGTCGAGGCGCAGTTCGCTCGCGCCGCAGCGAACGCGGAGCTCGCGGTCGAAGGCGATCGTCGGATCGTCCCGGCCGGCGCGCGCCGGCGACGCATCCACCGTCCGCTCCGCCACGCCGGTGAGCGGGCGCAGCTCGGCGCGCCGCATGCCCGCCGGCCACGGCGCCGCGGCCACCCGCACCCAATGCGGTGAGCCGTCGGCATGCCGGGTCCACGCCTCGATCCGCGCCGGTCGTTCGCGCCCGCCGGCCAGCAACGCGAGCCGCTCCCCGTGGGCGACGAAACCGACCGGCAACGGCAGCGCGAACGGCCGCGGCCAGTCGTCGCCGCTCACGCTCGCGCCAGTGTGGCCGACCTGCGCCAGCTCGATCGAACGCGGCAGCTCTCCCGTCACGGACAGGAACGCCGCCAGCAGCGCGCCGCGACCACGCCGGCAGCGGAGCTCGCCGCGCTTCGACTCGCCCCCCCGCCCGCCTGCGCCCGGCCGCCGCCGCACCGTCGGATCTGGTCGCCCCATCGCCGGCTCCACCCGCCGCACCCGTCGCGGCGGCGGAAAGAGCGTCCCCATGGCCGGAAGTGACGCCCGCAGGGCGACGGCAGCGCTGGAGGCGCCGCGCTATCCTCTGCGGCGTACCGTGCGCCGCGCCAAGCGGCACTGCTGGAGTTACACCGTGAGCGAACCGGCCACCCCGCCGAGCGACTGGAATGTCACCACCCGTGACAGCGCCGCCGCAGCGCCCGAATCGCGAGGCTTCATCCGCGACTTCCTCCGCTTCGCGTGGGAGGAGAAGTGGTGGTGGATCGTGCCGAGCGTGCTGGTGTTCGCGGTGCTCGGGTTCCTGTTGGTCGCCGCGCAGGGCGGCCAGGTGGCGCCGTTCTTCTACGCGCTGTTCTGAGCGGGCCACGCCCGGCCACGGAAGGAGTCTCGGGGTGGCGACCGATGGCCACGAATCGGCGGGCGGCAGCGCCTGGGAACCGACGCCGTCGCCACCGCCGCTCGCGCGCAGCGCGTTCGGGCAGTTCCGCGCCGATCTCGCCGCCCATCCGGCATGGTTCCTCGTGCCGCTGCTCGCGACCCTCGCCGCCGCCGTCGCCCTGCTGCTGATGGCCCGCGGCGATCTCCACGTTCCCGCCATCTACCGGCTGTTCTGAGCCGCGCATGGCACGCATCGGCCTCTACGGCGGCTCCTTCGATCCGCCCCACTTCGGCCATCTCCATGTCGCCCGAGCGGCGCATGCCGAGCTCGGGCTCGACACCGTGCGGCTGATCCCGGCCGCCGCGCCGCCGCACAAGCAGGGCCGCGTGCAGGCCGCCGCCGCCGACCGCCTCGAGATGACGCGCCGCCTCGCCGCCTGCGAGAGCTGGCTGGCGGTCGATCCGCGCGAGCTGCGCCGCGGCGGCACCTCCTACACCTTCGACACCCTGACCGAGCTGCGCGCCGAATTCGCCGGCCGCGCGGTCGAGTTCTGGTTCCTGATCGGCGCCGACAGCCTGCTCGACCTGCCCGGTTGGCATCGCGCCGCGGAACTGGTCGAGCTCGCCACCTTCGTCACGGTGCCGCGCGCCGGCGCACGGCTCGACGAGGCGCGGGCGCTGCTGCACGACCGCCTGCCGGCGCATGCCGAGCGGCTCCTGTGCCACGTGCTGCCGGTCGAGCCGATGCCGATCAGCTCGAGCCAGGTGCGCGCCCGCTGTCGCGCCGGGCTGCCGATCGACGAACTCGTGCCACGGACGATCGCCGAGTGGATCGCCGCGCGCGGCCTCTACCGCGACGAATCCGCGGCGGCGCCACCCAGCTGACGCGACGCCGCGGCGGCCGCTCAGTCGCGGATGGCGCCCTCGCTGCCGACCGCCGGCTGCCATTGCACGCCGAACTGCTGCGCCAGCTCGCCGCGCGCCTGATCGAGCGCGGCGCGGCTCACCTCGTACTGGGTGATCGCCGCGGTGGCACGGTCGCGCGCCTCGAACAGGTCGCGCTGCGCCTCGCGCACCTGGAACGTGGTCGAGTGCTCGTTCTCCAGCCGGGTCAGCTCGGCCTGGTACTGCTCCTCGGCGAGGAGGCGCGCCTGCTCGGCGGCGGCGTAGGCCGCCCGCGCGTCGGCGACGTCGCGCAGCGTCGCGCGCAGCTCCTCCACGACTCCCATCCGGCGCTCGAGCAGCGCCATCACCGCCCGCTCCTTCGCCAGCTCGGCGCGGCGCAGCGCCGCGTCCGCGGTCCGGTTGCCGAGCGAGCGCGAGAACGTGAACCCGAGCGACCACTGCAGGAACTCGCGGTCGCGCAGTTGCGCCAGCGACTCGCCGGCGAGGTCGACGTTGCCGTCGTCCGCCCCGGCGGTCTTGCCATCGAGGCCGGCGTAGCCGTAGCTGCCGACCAGGTCGAGGCGCGAGCGACGCCCGTCCTCGGCCACCAGCAACGCCAGATCCGCCGCCGCCAGGTCGATCGCAAGCGCCTTCAGGTCGGTGCGCGCGGCGAACGCCATCGCCACCGCCTTCGCGTCGTCCGGCAGCTCCTCGTCGCGCAGCCGCGGCTCGCTGGTCGGCACGATCTCGCCGTGCCATGCCGCGGCCTCGGTGCCCGGCGACATCAGCGCCTTCAACACGTCCTCCGCGCGCCCGACCGAGTTGCCGCTGCGGATCAGCGTCTCCTGGCGCCGGGCCGCCTCGGCCTCCGCCGTCAGCACGTCGAGGCGCGTCATGACTCCCGCCTCGAGCCGCTTGCGGTTGTTGCGCACCAGCTCCTGCGCGACGTCGAGCGCGCCCTGCGCCGTCTCCCGCTCGCGCCGCGTCCGCACCAGGTCCCAGTAGGCCTGCACCGCCGCGAACGACGTCTGCTGCACGCGGGAGAAGAAATCCGCGTCGTCGCGCTCGACGACGAGGCGCGCCTGCTCCACCGTCGCCTCGGTCACCGTCTCGCCGAGGCCGCGCAGCAGCGGCTGGGTGAGGTTCACGCCGAGATCGCTCGAGAAGGTCGGGTTCGAGCCGAAGAACGGGTTGCTCGGCGACTGCCGGTTGTAGGAGAAGGTGTAGCCGAGGTCGTACGACAGGCCGCTGCGCAGCAGTCCGCGCACGCCGGCCCCGCCGTTCAGCGAGGCGTTGCGCGGCGCCTGGAAGCTCGATGCGGTCGGCTGCTCGAAGTCGGCGCCGGTGGCGTTGGCGTAGAGCTCCGGATCGAACGCGCCGAGCGCCTCGGCGATCGCGGCGGCGCGGCTGGCGCGGTCGAGTTCGGCCACCTTGAGCCCGAGGTTGCAGCGCAGCACCTCGCGCACGCACTCCTCGAGCGAAAGCTCGAGCGGGCCGGTCGCCACCCGCGGCACGATCGGCCCGCCGCCGGCACCGGCCGCGGGGCGCAGCGCGTGCAGCG